>JBBJME010000243.1:0-11049 GCA_037719765.1 Planctomycetaceae bacterium | reverse complement strand
CTCCCAGGAGCTTTCTTCAGTACCTTTGGATTGCTAATGGTTCATTGGCAGAAGTGGAGACTCAAGTACTTCTTTCAATTGATCTTGAGTTCATTGGTGAAAACGAAGCTTTGTCCGTCATCGACTTAACCCAGCAAGTTGGCCGGATGCTGACAGGTCTCCGCCGCTCCATCGAAAGCCAACTGCCTTAGCTTGCCACAATTTACCATTCGCCATTCACCATTTACCTGCGAAGCAACCATGCTTGAAATTCCTGTTATCCGCTGGGGTAAGCCTTACGAATCTCTCGAAAAGGCTGATGTTGTTCACTTCGAAACCGGTGAAGTGATGGCCAAAATGCATCAGGCCAATGCGGGGCTGGTGCAGATGGATTCTCGCAAGTCGAATAAGGCTCGTGAGATTCTGAAGCAGTTTTCCTGTGCAGACCTGATCAAGAAGTGCGAGCAGGCGGCGGATCTGTATCTGACGGCGAACCTGCCGATGGGCACGGGTACGCAGACTCCGGAAGAGTTCTGTTCCATCCAGTCGGCGACGACCGGGTTGCCGCTCAATATGTGCCGCGCAAACATGTCGAAGAATGCGTTTGTGCTCAAGCACATGGGTGACATGCTGGATGCGCTGACGCGCGGGCTGTCGCTGGATATTCTGACGCGCGGTTACGGCATGGAATCGCGTAACGTCATGGTCAGTTTTCAGGCAAATTCGCCGACGCTGGGACTTGTGCTGCCGTCGAACTCGCCGGGCGTGCATACTCTGTGGCTGCCAGCGATTCCGCTGCAGATCGGACTGGTACTGAAGCCCGGTTCATCAGAACCGTGGACTCCGTATCGGATGTACGAGGCGTTCGCAGCGGCTGGCGTTCCGCGCGAAGCATTCTGTCTGTATCCGGGACCACACGATGTTGGCAACAAGGTTCTGGAAACGTGCAATCGAGCCATGATTTTCGGCGGTCAGGCGACGGTTGATAAATACCATGGCAACCCGCGCGTCCAGGCACACGGTCCAGGATTCAGCAAGATCCTGATCGGCGATGACTGCGTTGATCGCTGGGAAGACTATCTTGATGTGCTGGTCAAGAGTGTGCTCATGAACGGCGGACGAAGCTGCATCAACTGCTCCGGGATCTGGGCCTCGCGCCATACCGAAGCGATCGCCGACGCGATCGCGAAGCAACTGGGCCCGATCGCACCCCTGCCGACGACAGATCCGAATGCGGCCATTGCGGCGTTCACGACGGCCGGGGTTGCAGATGCCATGAACGGCCAGATCGACGACGGCATTAATCCTCCGGTTGTAACCAGTGACCGCCAAATATCGCGGCGGCGATCGTCTGGTGAAGCATGAACGCTGCGACTACCTGCGTCCCACGGTGCTGCATGTGAGCGACTGCGACAACGCGATGGCAAATACGGAATACATGTTTCCTTTCGTATCGGTCGTGGAATGTCCGCAGGAAAAGATGCTGAGCAAGATCGGATCAACTCTGGTCTGCACGGCGATTACCGGCAACGATAAGTGGATCACGGAACTGGTTGATGCCCGGCACATTGATCGACTGAACGTCGGCCCGATTCCGACGTGTGCCTTGAACTGGCTGCAGCCACACGAAGGTAACATTATCGATTTCCTCTTCCGCAACCGAGCCTTCCAGAACAGCTTGCCTCCGGCGCATTGACGCATTGCCGGCATCGGCTGAGCGCCGGGAACAGATCTTTTCAGCTCAGCCCCATCAGATCCTGTTTGCCGGGCACTATCACCGCTGGATGCTGGTGAGCCCGGAGCGAACGGAAGCCTGGGATGGTACGGTTCCGATTTGCCTGAAGGATGGTCGATTCTTTGTGGTTCTCGGCGCACTCATGTTCGGAGGCTTTGCCACGTACGATACTGACTCCGGCTGGCTGACTCCGTACAATGTCTAGCCAATCAGCCTTCGGACAACTGAAACGGGGTCGCGATCTCTCGCAGCGGAAACGGTCCTCGCAATTCACCGGCCTCGGAGGACTGCCAGACCAGTTCGTTCTCGACATCAAGGCACGTCAGCCAAAGTCCACCATACGCCTTCGTGTCAATGCAAATGAAGCCGTCACAAAGGGCTGGCACACCGCTTGCCAGACTTGTATGACCACAGATAACCGTCTTCCCGGAGCAATGGCGAATTTCATCGCCTTGCAGCTTGCTCCAGCGCATGAACGCGATTCGCTGCTGTTCCATCGGAATGTCGGGCTCGACATTCGCATGGACAAAAATGTGCGTTTCCGTTTGCCAGTAATCCCGCAGCGACTTCAGAAACTCGATATGCTCATGCGGAATCGCGGAGAGGTCCCCGCCATAGGAATTGAGGGTTGCAATCGCCCCGGCTCCAATCCACAAGAGACGGGGGGAACCTTGTTCGAGTGAATGCAGCAGCATCTCATCGTGGTTGCCACAGATCCCGATGAGTTTCACCGTCCGTGACAACTGAATCAGCCGATCAATCACGCCTCTGGAATTGGGCCCGCGGTCAATGAGGTCGCCCAGAACCACCACAGTGTCTTCGGTAGTCACCCCGATCCCGTCCAGCAACGTCGCCAAAGCGACATCGCATCCATGAATATCTCCGATTGCCAGGATACTGCCACGCATGTTTCCGTGCCTTTCAGCGCCAATGGTTTGTTCTAAAAAGGACCATATCCTTCGATGAACTCCGCCAATGGTGTAAAACACAATTCTCCTCCGCCCCGACACACATCTGTATCGCATTGAGAAGAAATAGAGCCTTCTGCATTGAGCACGAATGATATGTGCGTTGACAACAGCGTCGCAGTTTCCGAACATTCGCTGTAGGATACAGCACATTATTAACTGGACGGAGTCTCCAATGAGTGTTCCCCGCACTCTCTATCAGTGGTACGTCGCATATTTCCAACGGTCGGATCACGAAACAGCATCATCAGGAATTCGCGATCGACTTGGTTACGCCAACACCGCACTCGTCCCGCAGCAGATGACGTTTGAAGAATTCATTGACGGTCTTCGAAACCCCTGGCGAACGCTGGGCGTCAAGCAGTCATGGATCAATCGTTTCCTGGCAGGACATGAGCAGGAGACAAATTGCTTTTCAAAAGATGTTCAAGCCTTTCTTAAAAACTGCGGTCAGCCGGTGCCTCCAGAGTTTACAGACCGTTCGGGTCTCAATCTAAAGCCACCTTATTTCAGCCGTTCCGTCCAGCTTCGTGATTCTGCAGAACATGAATGACTTCATTCGCGCCTTCCAGACTTGCCGCATAAAGACGGCATTCATACTCCCCTGTGATGTCTGTAGTCGGCGCGTTTTCGTCGCCATCCAGGATATCTTTCAAGACGTTCAGGATCAGTCGGTGTAGTGATTTTCCAGGCTCGATAAATTGCCCAAGCAATGCTCCCGTAATACCTGCAGCATGTCGCCGGGCCTCAAGACTGGTGCCGTGAAGAACGACGTGATCTTGTTCTGCTGCATCGAAATGCTTCTGCGCATCAACAAGGCCACCAAGCAATTGTTCAGCGTTGTAATGTGGACTAAACTTCAATCCTTCTGCCTGTCGGCATGAACTGATAAACTTCTCGGCAATACAGAGGTTTTGCCCAATGGCTCGTTCCAAATCCATAACAAGCTGGGTTTGTCGTGCGACATCAGATTCATGACCAATATTCGCCGATGATTCAGACCCGCCACGCTTCGGCGTGGCTGTTTGTGACGGGTCGGTCAGGGGTTTGGTTTGATCCCGGTGATTCCCCAAACCAATCGATCCAGTCCGTCTCCCTTCAATCCATCGCGAAGATCAACCCACGTGAACTCTTCGAGAAACAATGGCAACTTCAAATCGTCTGGCGCACCTGGCAGCAAGACGGGGATAATTGGAAGAATATTGCCTGTCTTTTTCTCCGCCACAAATCGACGCAGCAGAGCCTTCATTTCCGGATCTTCCCACGGCCCAATTCCGTTCTCACCAACGCAGACGGCGGCCGATTTGCAATTTGAGATAATGTCCTCAAGAGCATCCTGCCACGACAAACCGGGGCGCAGCTCCCATTCGTCGAGCCAGACTGTCAGGTTACGCATTTTGAGTGATTCGCCAAGCCGCTTGACGTCGGGTTTGTCTTTGCTGTTGTGACTTAAAAAAACGTGAAATGACATCGATCGCTCTTTCTGTTCGTACACGGTGAAAGCAGATATTTTCGTGGCTTTCCTTTGGTTCAACATGTTGTTCAATCGATTGGACTCTGACTCCGCCCATTCAGACAGCAGAGAAATCAACTTTTCGATCGACTCAAAATCCTCGCACGTCTTTGACGCAGCGATAAGTGCGCGAAAATCCTGTCGCGGCTTAATCGGCAGCTTCTTCGCCCAATAAAAGTGTGTGAGACCAGTTGCTGCTCGGTTCAATGGATGATCTACAGACAAAAAATCGACGGTTGGCTCGTCGTCTGACGCAGAAAATGCTGCTTCGTAGACTTCCAGCTCTGAAAGAAAGTTCATCAGTGCGGTTCGATGATCCTTCGGTTTGGCAGCATTCTCCGAGTCGATGTCAGCTGATTCGTCGACCGCGTGAATCGATGGATCGAAAATTCGCGACAGAGTACCTTCCTCAAGCTGTTGTATGATCCGCCAAGTTTCCGCAGCACGGTAGTTGTATTCCTTGCCGTCGAGTTTGAAATTCTGATCGTCCCGCTCAGGGTCAGGATCGTGGAGCGGTTGCCAGAGTTTAAACGCCTGATTCAGCAGTTGTTGAGCGTCATCGATCTGTTGCTGAACGATTTGCGTAATTGTCGGATCATGGCTTGATGTCCATGGTTGGATCTGATCTGCCGCCGACTGCAAATCGGAAAGAAATTTGTGGAACTTTGGCTGGCGGTCTGAAACGTTGTCGCCATTGATGTTTCGGCTCAGAAATGCAAGAAATGAATCCACCTCTCTCTTCAACCCAGAGTCGGTCTGCGGGGGGATTCTTTGGAGAGCCGCCAGCGCGATTTCTTGTCGGCCGCTGACCATGCTGGCAATTGTGGCAAGGGGGTACTGGTGTGAATTTTTTCCGCTAACGGCATGCCTCAATTCCTGATCAACCTGCCGAAGTTTCTTGAGGCATTCATCAATCAGTACGATCTGTTCCTTCGTAGTAATCGTACCGACACCAAGTCGCTGTGCTGCCCGAAGCAGAAGGGCTTCAGCACGGATTTGTAGGCCGATTGGAATTGCCCATGCGTAGCCGCATTCTGCGTCGTTTGCGGCATGCAAATCCACCTGGCCGGTTTCCTCGTTAGCGGGGACACCATTATCAAGAGCGACGTCAATGTCGTCGAGCGCAGCGTCTGCATCGCCTCGCAGCACGTGCAGACGAGCCCGTTCGAGCAGCAGATCGATGTGGTATAGGCCATAGCCGCAGAATCGAGCAACCTTGAGACCATCACTTATCGCCCGACTTGCGATTTCCAAATGTTCGGATTGGGTGCCAGCAACATCTGGTGACGGGACGGTTCGCATCGCGATCTGAATTCTCGCGTGAGCAAGGACACACTTACAAATCTCTTTCTTTGCGTTATGGGCAATCGCCCAATCTTGTCCAATGTTGACACTTGAAATTGCTGACACCAGTCGTCCATGATCGGCAAGCGTAGCGTGCTGGTTCGAAGTACATTCCTTTGTATCCGGATCATTCGCCATCAGAGGTATGCCAATTCCAGTTACCAATTCTTCAATTTCATCGAGATAACCATAGTCGGTCAGCAACGGACATTTCACCGTGACAGGCAGCGATGAAATGATGGACCTTAGTATCGCCTCCTGAAGAGGCACCTTGATGTCGGATTCAGTGATCAGGATATGAGGTGAACCTCGAAGGGTCTCAACTTCAGCGATGCAGGTCATTACCTCTAAAATTGATTTCGGTGCAGAGAGTTCGCCCAACGCATTGGTCAAAGTTTCCAATGCCGCCCTGAGCTTGCCAGACAGGACCTGAGCACACGATAAATTCCCTGCAAGGACACTCAAGTTGGCGTTCTTTGTTGCGAAGCTTAACTTGAATCCGACGGTCAATGACTCGATTGCGTCAACGATGTTGCCACTCATCAGCGAGCTGTATCCAAAGTCACTACGCAGGATAACGATAGTATCATCGGGGAGTGATTCACCTTGCTTGACAGCAGCCAAAATCGAATTGGTCACTCGGATAGCGCGAGGGTAGTCGTGCAACGTCGCGATGATATTCCTGCATCCCTCCGAGCCTGTTCTCGTAGATGCTCCAGGCAAACCGAACATTCCTGGTTGCCAGTGCGTGATGGATAATCTCCTCCAGTTTATCCAGCGTCGCGGGATCCGAAGGTTTTTTTCGGGCCGCGTCGCCGAGAGAAACTTCAAAGTTGTGGCGTATGGCTTCATGACTCGCATGTTTAGTTTCACGACTAATTCCATTCAAAAAGCCGTCACGAACAGCTGGATGAACCATATATCGGGTCTGAATAGCGCTGCTTGGCGTTTCAGATTGATTCGCTTCCACGATCCGCATGTAGACGAGCCAATCAAGTTTCTTTTGCAACTGGACGGGATCCAGAATGGAAAGAGCTTCGCCCGAAACCTTTTTTGCGGCAGGTCCAGTGAAGATGGCTCCGAGGGTTTCACAATCCACGCTGAGACGGAAAAGGCAAATTCGCTCCAGCAGTGCGAGCGCCGCTTCGTCGCTGTGTAACATTGCTTCGCGATAACGTTGAGCGATGCGCGCGAATCGGCGACTCTGAATCTGCACGGCCCGCTTGCTGTCATCCGGTTCCTGCTCCGCCTCCGCTTGCAGCTCTTGAGCCGTGCCCAGGTCCAGCGGTGTGGCGGGGTTGCCGTTGCCGTACTCTTTGATGTAGCCGCCGGCTAAGTCGATGGTTAGCGCATGTTGGCCGCAGTGCTCAACGATCAGTGCGAGTTGCAGGTCGGTGCCGCGAACACCACGCTCGCGCAGTAGAGTGATTCCGGCTGCGACTTCGATCTGATCGACAGGAATCGTTTGAAAGAAACGCGGTTGGCTGTCGCGGAGGTCGGTCAGGGGAAAGCGACTCGTCACCAAAACGCTGACTTTACGCGCCGATCCACTGGCGATGTGATTCAATAGTTCGCGGAGACTCGGACTGGTGAGCTTGCCGAAGCCGCCTCGTGCTCCGCTCTCCTAGACCATTTCCAAGCCGTCCAGAATCATCAGGCCGCGATGCTGCTGGATGTCGAACACCAATTGAGTCGCCGACTTACCTTTGTCGGGCGTGGATGTCCCTTCGAGCCAGCATTGCAAGTGGTGAAAGAAGTTCTCTGGCTTATCATCATCGTAGAAGGAGAACACGAAGACCGATTCAGGTGCCGCCATTTGCCGACGTGACGCGGCCGTGTCGTCGAGTAACCCGTTGAGAAAGCGGTCCGCAACTGCCGTCTTGCCGGCTCCTCCCATTCCAACCAGCGCGCACACACCAAGTCCGCCGTCACGCCACCATTGACAGACTTCATCGAACTGTGGCCGAGGTTGCCAGTCGCGGGCTCGCAACAGAGTATGGACGAAATAATTGGGCATCAATGGGCCGCGACTCGTGGGTAACGGAAGGTTGGAGCGAGATGTCAGGACAACCATTATGTAGTCACTGAAGAGCGTGAGCAAGTAAGCAGAGAACCGAAGACTTTGGAATAAGGCGTGGATCGGCGACCGTCAATGGCCGAAACCCTTCCTTCGAAGATTGATACCCGCGCGGCACATCGGAGCGACCTCAAGCTTCAGCCGCTTGCAATCTAAATCGCGATTCACCACGATCATGCGTTTCACGGATTCCCACTAGCCGCTGGTTTGGCATTGCAATGATTCAGTGACCTTGCTCCAACTGATTGGTGACCTGGACAAGACGTCCTTGTCCGAAGAACAGAAACAACTTTTTCGCGACCACGCTCTGCGTCACCGCCAGCCTGCTCCCCGCCTGGCGTGCTGGACGACTGGATCCGGTTGTTGCCATGCGTCGGAGGTGAAGTGGACAGTGGGTACGAGAAAAAATCCAGCGCGTCTTCGCCGCTTCCCTTCAGGGCAACCAACCTTCGCTTCGACAGTGTTTCACGGCCATGCGGCGGACTTGAATGTCCATCCTGCATACCATCGTTCCACCATCGCACCCAAGTCTGACTCATCTGCAACTTGTTCTGTAAAGCAAGCGCAGCTATTCCTCTGGAATCGCCACCGCTTCTTCCGGGGCTTCGACGACACCGGACGTGATGTGCTTCAGATCCAGAATCTTTGCCCGAATTTCTGCGACGACTCGCGGGGTTTTCTTCGAGGTAGACGCGCGCCCGGTCGCGGCCTTGTCCCAGTTTGGTGCTGCCGTAGCTGAACCAGCTTCCGCTGCGATCGATGATCTTGTTTTCAACAGCCAGATCCACAAGGTCGGCTTCGTAGCTGATCCCGCAGGTGTTGTACATGTCGAACTCCGCGATTCGAAACGGTGGTGCGACTTTGTTCTTCACAATCTTGGCACGCATCCGAATACCGATCTGGTTTTCGCCTTCCTTGAGTGAACTGATGCGTCGTACATCGACGCGGCAGGAGCTGTAAAACTTCAGAGCGCGACCGCCGGGGGTTGTTTCCGGGCTGCCAAACATCACGCCGATTTTTTCACGAATCTGATTGATGAAGATCACCGTTGCTTTGGCTTTCGAAATCACGCCCGTCAGCTTTCGCATGGCCTGACTCATCATGCGTGCCTGCAGGCCCACATGCGTGTCGCCGATTTCGCCGTCGAGTTCCGCTTTCGGCACCAGTGCGGCAACGGAGTCAATCACAATGATATCGACCGAATTCGACTTGATGAGCATTTCTGTGATCTGCAGAGCTTCTTCGCCGTAGGATGGCTGGCTCACCAGCAGTTCGTCGAGGTTCACACCCAGCTTCCGCGCCCATTGAGGGTCGAGTGCATGTTCGGCGTCCACGAACGCAGCGATGCCGCCTTCCCTCTGAGCCGATGCAATGGCATGCAGTGCGAGTGTGGTCTTGCCGCTGGATTCCGGTCCGAACAGTTCAATAATTCGACCTCGAGGAAACCCCCGACCACCAAGGGCCAGATCGAGCGAAAGAGCACCTGCCGAAATGCCGGGGAAGCCGCCGGAGTTTTCGTTGGGATCGAGTTTCATGATCGCGCCCTTGCCGAACATCTTCTCGATCTGCCCCAACGCATTGTCGAGCATCACCTGATCTTCGCTGGCGGCTTTGGTGGCTGGTACTTTTTTCGTGGACTTGGCCATGACAATGTTGCCTTTTCGTTCGAGTGTGTTTTTGCTGTCTGCCGGGAAGTTCAGTCCTTCACATTGCCGATCAATCTCAGCGACTGATTCCTTGAGTCTGGGGAGTTTAGTCAAACCGCGTTCGCGAGGGAACTTTCCCCGGCCCCCGGTTTTTTTGCCCACGTTTTTGCTGATGAAATCGCTTGATTTGTCGGCAACTTCGCTCTGCCGTCGTTCATTCCCGGAGAACGCCCTTGCGAAAAGAATGCAGGAGCGTGAGGGACATTCTCGTCGCGGACATGTTCGATTGCAAAATAGGGAGGGCGAGGCTCCTGCCGGCCGTCCTTTCTGATTCTGTCGTCGGCTCGTCCGGAGCCTCGCCCTCCAGAAAATCAACATCGATTGCACACTCACCGAAATCCACGACAGCACGCCCGAGCACCAGCTCTGATGCTCACCGCTCGTCAATTCGTCCGCAGCTGTTAGACTTTTCTGCGCTCAAATTCGTGATACGGCCTCAATTCGACGACGGGACTCAGTATGCGACAATCTTTGTTGTACTTTCTTTTCCTTGCCTGCGTTGGCATCGGATGCTCCAGGACTGTGGACGTCACCCCGCCAGCAGCGGAGGATGGGTCTGCCGTCAGTGAGTCGGCAACTCCCGCCCCGCCTTCGTCGGCCCCAGAGTCGCAAATTGCTGACCCCGGAACAGCGGGTTCCGAGCATGCGACGGAATAAGTGCGCCGGGCTCACATCAGCGTCGCAGCAGAAACTCGTTGGAATTCAGCACCGCCCAGGCGATGTCCTGCAGAGCGGACTTCGGATCGGAACTCTTTGTCACATGTTCCAGCATGGAGGCGACTTCTTCATTTGTCGGTGGACGACTGAAGGCGGACCACCAGAAATTGTCGAGAAACTGGGCAGCGGTTTCGCTCGACCGCACAGAATTCGCCACGCGATTTTCGGGGTCTCGAAGGAGTTCCGTAATCTGTTCGCCGCTGACCATCTCCATCGTCTGAGCCAGAGTCGTTTCGCCTGTGCGTTCACATTCGCAGGTCTGCAGTCGACTGGGTTTACCAAACATCGCCAGGAATTTGTCGCCTGTTTCAGGGCGACTGTAGCGATGGCCGCCATTCCGCACACCGGTCAGCTGGACGGCTCGCGTGCCATCGGGATAACCTCCGAATTTTGCAGACACGTCCAGGACCTGACTGATCGCGTCCAGCGTCTGTTCAGCCGTCAGGCGTTGAGGAATCGCATGAGAAAACGAAGTCACGTCGTCAGCATTGGTTTCATTGGGATCTGACGACAGTTGATACGTCTGCGAATTCAGTATCAGCCGCATCAGTTCACGCACTCGATAACCGCGGGAGACAAATTCCTGTGTGAGGGCATTCAGTAATTCAGGATTCGATGCGGGATTGGTCGACCGAAAATCATCAATCGGATCAACGATGCCCTGGCCCAACAACTGGAACCAGATGCGATTGGCCTGTGTCGCAGCGAAACGCCGGTTATCAGGTGAATCCAGCCATTTGGCCAGCGTTTGAAGCCGATCCGGGGACTTGTCATCGGCGGTTGGATTCTCGCCATCGCCGAGAAATCGCAGTCCGGCCGTCTTGCCGGTCGTCGGATTCCTGACGTTGCCTTCCTCTTTCATGAAGACGATTTGCTCGCCGTCAAATTCGTGTGTGTCGTTTTCATCGCGGCGCTTGTTTTGGATAATGGTGTTATCGATCCGCGCGAAGAAGTTAGTCCAGCGGTTGTATTCGTCCTGAGTCCAGTGATCGAACGGGTGATTGTGGGAC
>JBBJME010000242.1:0-11081 GCA_037719765.1 Planctomycetaceae bacterium | reverse complement strand
TTACTTCCTGGTGATGACCGGCAACTCGGCAAGCGTCAGCGTGTGAGCCAGTTGCTCGACATTTCCGGTCGCGTCTTCCCCGTGAGCGATGATCTCCGAAAGGCCGCTGCGATCCAGGGTGACCTCCCACGTCGCGAAGTTGTCGGACGTGGCACGTGCCGCCTGGCCATTGACGAGGACTCGCTTCACGGAGGTGTTGTCGGAGCAAGTGCCCTGCACGAGCAACTGACCTTCGCGAGGTGTCACGTGGGTCATGACGGTCGCGGGAGGCAGATCGTCGATGGGGTCCAGGAGTGTTGGAAAGTCGATCTCCGACACTTCAGTCACTCTCGATTCATCACCGGTTAAGGGCGGTTCGGCCCGGTAGTCGTCGGGATGAGCTTTGTACTCGGGCGACCGGATGCTGACGATCTGCGCGTGGCGACCTGGACCGAACCAGTCGTGCAGAGTGATCGGCACGCCTTTCTCAAACTGAGGCTGAGGCCGGGGGCCACCGCCGAGATTGACGATTGCCTTCTGTTTGCTGTTGTCGGTCCAGTTCTTGACCTCGACGTGGCGAAAGTGAGAAGTCGCCTTTCCCGTGTCGTTGTCGTCAGAGATCTGAATCAGCGGCATCCCGCCCGAGCGGCAGCCATCGAACGTCAAACCATCGACGGTAACGCCTCCGTGCTGGAGACTCAGATCATCGTGGCCGCGATTGAACGGTTCGGTGTTCGTCCCGCGAATCGTGACGTTACGATAGACGTGGTTGTCGAAATTCGGGTGATAGATGCCATAGTCCGTCTGAATCGTCATGTTCTCTACCAGTAGAGAAGGAACCTGTGGCCTGAGTCCATAGTGGACGTTCCAGATCTTTGTGTTGCGGACGACAAACGGATGCCGGGCATCCGGGCCGACACCATTCACACCCTCGCCCAGATTGATGCCGTACAGACCATGGTTGCTGTGAACCTCGTTGTCCTCGAACCGGATGAAGGGCAGCGTGCGGATATCGACGTCCTTTTCCGAGCCATCGGGCTGCAGCACAGGCATGACCAGTTTGAGAGCACTCGTCTCCGTCGCCTCGAACCGAAAGCCGTACTGACCATTGGCGGTCGCCACGTTGCGGGTGAACGTATTCAGACTGTTCGCCCACCAGAAGCCGGCTCCCTCATTCTGATCGAAGGGCAGGACCTGCCTTGGCAGCTTCTTTGTCGCGCGGGCTTCGACGGCGAGATTGCGATCAAGGACGTTGTAAACTTCGGTCCCGTCTTCCATGAAGTACCCATGCCCGAGGCTGCGATAGCCGACGCAGTCGCGGACGACGAGATGATTCGTGCCGTGAATTGTCAGCCAGCGGTTGTGGCTGTCCCAGATCGAGGCTCCAATGACCGAGCTGCCGCGCATCGTCGAACCAACCAGATGGAAGTGCAGGCTGTACCGACCGAGCACACCCTGCTTGCCGAGATGCCGGAATTCGGCATATCCGATCGAGCCAGTGGAATAACGGTGATACATCGTGTGGCCGCGTTCTCCGTCGGGGTCGGCGGATTCAACGATCACATTGCGGCTGAGATTGGCGACTTCGCCGCGGAACTCGCCCTCGCCCAGATGCTCCGCGATCAGGGGCTCATCGAAACGAATCCGAGTGCCGTCGATGGCGGTGATCGCGCGGGGTTCGGTGGTCTTCTCTTTGTCACCGTCGCCCTCGGTCGCCGTCACGATCACCTGGTCGCCGACCTTCCAGCCAGTGACGGGCTCGGCCAGAGTCACCTCTGTCGCTCCCATTGTCGCCCTGGCTCCGAGTTTCACCCATGTCCGGTTCAGTGGAGCGCCGTGAAAATCCATCCGTCCGCCACAGCAGACGATCGCCGGGCAGGACTCCTTGTTCATACCGGGAACATATGTCAGCCGGATCAGGGCCTTGGCGTTTGCAGCCACCGGCTGGAGCGGTGTGCCGACCAGCAAAGAGGCTCTCGCAACCTTCGGATCCGGGGCTGCCAGGTGCAACTCGCAGTCGAAGCCCTCTTCCTCGGTGCTGTCGGAAGCCTCGATCTTGATCAGACCGACATTGAGTTGGGTCGATTTGTCGGTTGCGAACGAGACAGTCCCCGCGACGAACAACGCGCGAATGACCAGCGACTCAGGAGCCTGCACGTCATAAGTCACGGTGTGCCCAAGTCGTACCTGAACCTGGACCCCGAGGCCGGGAATTTCGCGGCCTTCCCATGTCGCTGCATCGGACCACGGCCCCGACTGGACACTGCGAACGAGCTTCACGCTGCCAGGAGCGGGCGTCTCGTCGGCCAGACTCACACGACACAGGAAACACACACACAGAAAAAGGAGACCGGAGCGGCGTTGCATGGTCGGGTACTCTGCGAAAAGGAATCGACAACCCCGTTAACATTTGGCCAGGAACAGAGCAGGCCCAGGAGATACAGACTACAATCGCCCCACGAACACGCACTTTGCGTTCTCGAACAGGATCTTCCGTTCGGCGGCCTTGTTGGGGGCGAGTTTCCGGATTAGGGCGATTGTTTGCGAACCCGAGCAGACGGCACCCGATCCGATGCGATCATCGCAGTCGCTGCCGTAGAGAATCTTCGCCTGATGGCGATCGAGAAATCCGCGCGCGTGGTCTTCGTCGCGGGTCAGCGCGTTCAGGCCCGAGCCGGCTGACATGTCGGCAAACATGTTTGGATAGTCGGCCAGATACCTGTCCGTCAGCCCGCCTGCTGTCACGGTGCCCGTGGGATAGAGCACCTTCTGATCGGCATGGTTCCTGTCAATGTTGGCCCACCAGGTCTGAGCGTGGCCGATGAAGATGGTCTTCGGATATTTTTCAAGCATCGTGTGCAATCGCTCGAAACCCAGGTTGTAGGTCTCGTGCTGAAAGTGCATGAGGATCGGCACGCCGTATTCGGCGGCTAGGGCGTAGAGGATCTGACTTTCGGCCGAGTCGCATTCCACGCCGAACTTCTGTTCACCGATAATGATCGCGCCGAGTTCGAGATACCTGGCAATCTCGCCGCGGGCTTCCGGCAGATCGGTTACCTCGTTCGCGCCGAAATAGAATTCTTTCGGATACTGTCGCGCCATCGTCAGAGCGGTCTCATTGCCGCCAGCCCCGACGCCACCGAGGCCATTGTGCTTGCCCTCGCCCGTGGACGCACGACTGACCGGACTTCCCGCCGGCAGCAGGATGGTTTGCGTGATTCCCATCGCCTGTTGGTGAGCAATCAACTCAACACTCGTCCGCGCGCGATAGTTGGTGTGCTGGTGAATGTCGATGATCGGCTCGGCCGCCGCATCCTCCGCTCCGCGCGCAAACGAAGCCCCAGCCAGCACACTGCCCGACAACGAAGAGGCGAGGAAATCACGACGAGACAAATGATTCATGGCAAACTCCACTTCCGACCTTTAAGGTGAGCTATTCCTGACACGAGCGACAGTCATTTGGAGTGCGGCGACTTGTCGCCGCTTTGCCTTTCCAACACGGGAATTTTTCGAATCGGCGTGGAAAAACAGCGAATATTCCATTTCACTTTCCGGTGAATTTGGCAGAACAAACGAATGTCTTTCCCAGAGCCAAATTAACTGAAAAAGAAAGCGGTGACGAGTCACCGCACTCCATAAGGTCGCGTGTTTAGGGGCCATGGAGAGGTCTGGTGCGGCATCCGAAGCATTCTATTGGAAGACATTGCATGCGTCGATCGACCAAGTGCCCGAAGACGATGGCGAAGTTCGTTTCTGAAACTCGCGCAATGGTCGTATTCTGCAGTCTTACCATTCGTCGTCAGAACTATATTCAGGCGGCGCTTCACCCTTTGATTCCACAATCTCCGGAACTGCTCTTTCGGTGTCCGCAGGCACAATCTTTTCGAGGACAACTTTGATTCGCCAGGCTGCTCCAAAATCATAGTGAAACAACATCGACTGGCCCTCGTCGAGCGGCAACGCGCCGATCGCAGTTTCGTCGGCGAAGGTATCTCCGGTGTGATCGTCGGGGGAAGCGATCAATAGTTTCATCCCGTCGCGTCCGATAAGATCAAAAGCGTACAGATGATCGCCGTCGAAGTCGTATGCATGAATAATGCAGTCGGCCAGATCTGCCAGATTTGAATGCCCTGTGATTGCGATTCGTCTCCACGGCTTGCCGAGGGAAACCTTGAAGTATTAGATTCCGTCACGAAACTCAGACTCAATGAATTTTAGGTTGTTTTTCCACTTCGGGAAGGACGATCGCGCGCAACAGCAGGTACAGACCGTTAATGTGGGGAAATGACTTCTGCTGCGGGCGTTCCAGATTCGGCCGGAGTGGGTGCGTCATCCGCTCGTCGAGTTCACGAAGCCGATCCATCGGCAGCAAATGGTATTTACCGGTCGAGCGCACTCCACCCGCGACGAAATCCTGCAGCGTCTCAAAGTCTGCCAGGATCGTGCCGGGGCCACTCTGATCGATGTGCTGAATTGAGAGGTTGCTGCCTTGAAGTGCGATTGGTTCTTGTTTTGGCATTTGATGCATCCGCGAGTATGGCGGGACTGACTGCGCCTGTTCTATTTCTTTTCGTATTTGGGGATGTTCGGTTCAGCGACTTCGGCGACGAGTTTTCTGATGATCTCATCGATATCGAAACCCTCGGCCTGAGCCTGAAAATTTGTCGAGACGCGATGTCGCAGCACAGGAATGGCAACTTTGCGAACATCGGCGATCGTCACATTCGGTCGCCCGTCCATGGCGGCGACGGCTTTGGCTCCGGCAATCAGATTCTGACCGGCGCGCGGACCTGCTCCCCAATCGACAAGGCGCTTAATGAAATCCGGTGCGCCGGCGTCTTTTGGTCGTGTCGCGCGGACGAGTCTGGCCACGTAGCTGATAATGAATGGACTGGCCACGATCTGGCTGATCTGGCGCTGCAGATACAGGATCGATTTCGCAGACAGCACCTTGCGAACTTCAGCACGTTCGCCGGACGTTGTGACTTCCAGGATCTTTTCTTCTTCTTCCAGCGATGGGTAATCGACATTCACATTGAACATGAAACGGTCCTGCTGCGCTTCCGGCAGCGGATACGTGCCTTCCTGTTCAATGGGATTCTGAGTTGCAATCACAAAGAACGGTTCCGGTAATTTATATGTCGTCTGTCCCACAGTGACTTCGCGTTCCTGCATCGCCTGCAACAGTGCCGATTGCGTCTTTGGCGGCGTACGATTGATTTCGTCCGCCAGCAGGATGTTGGTGAAGACCGGGCCTTCCACAAAGCGAAACTCGCGGCGTCCGGTGTCACTTTCTTCAAGGACGTTGGTGCCGGTGATGTCGGAGGGCATCAGGTCGGGCGTAAACTGAATTCGGCGAAAGTTGACATCCAGCAGTTTAGCGATGGTGCTGACCACCAGCGTTTTTGCCAGGCCAGGAACACCGACCAGCAGGCAGTGGCCGCCTGTAAAGATGGCCGCCAGAATCTGATCGATGACGTCGTTCTGGCCGACGATCACCTTGTGCAGTTCCTCGACCATCACCTGATGGTGCTTCTGAAACTTCTCAAGGAACTCGTCGAAGTCGCGTTTCTCAGCCAAGGGTAAATTCCTGTTGTCTATGACAGTTGTGCGTGCAACAGCACTTCTTTGGAGTGCGATGACTGGTCATCGCTTTCTTTCTCAGACGTCCGGCTTATGTCCTCATCCCTCGAATTTCAATCCAATTTTCCCGGAAGCTTCATGCTCCCGATTCTTATGCGCCATAATCTGAACGAAGGCATGTTGGACGAAAAAGAAAGCGGCGACAAGTCGTCGCACTCCACAGAATCGCCGCAGGATTGAATGAAGTATTTTTAGTCCGCGAAGCATAGTCAGTCCCCCCGGAACCCTGCCAGCAGATCGGTCAGCACTTTTTCGTCCGTCGGATAGTGTGAATGCCGGAGTGCGCGGAGCGGAAGCGGGACATTGTCCATACGATACGCTGTTCCCGCGGCATGCAATCCATAAACTGCGGTCGTGAATCGTACCGTCGGTATGAACTCAAGCGGAGCGTTGGGGTAGTCAATCACGATCGTGGGAATGGACCTCAGATGATCTCGGGCGGCGTGTGAAAAGTGCGGGATCGTTTCCGCTCCGACAATCACGCACAGATCGGGTTCGCGACGCTCCAGCAATTCATTGGCAGAGAACTCACCGGGATTGTAACGCGGATAGCCGCGAGTGATATCGACCGCGAACGGATATCCGGTCTGCCACAGCAACACATTGTCTGCTCCCGAAACGTCGCCCTGCATTCGCATCCGCCGTGCGGTAAAACGTGTCACGACGTTGAGCTCAGCGACCAGCTGGAGCAGAGCCGCGACATGAATATGTCCGGAATTCGTGGGCTGACGGCCTTCCCACATGCGCGACCCTGCCAGCCCCAGGCCAAAGAACACGACACCGTAGCGACACGACTTCATCAATTCCATCAGTTGCAGTACAGGCTCTGACACATCACTCAGTGGCCTGCCGCGCAGCAACGCGCGGAGCTGGGCGACGATTTCGAAGTCGCCGTCGGGTTGTACGGGAATGATCAAATCGACTTCACGCCATTCGGCGACAATTTCCAGTCGGCCACTCTCCGCTTCTCCGATCATCACAACCTTGCGACTGTCGCGGCCTTCCGGAGTGAATCTGCCTTTCGCGAACACAGAATAGCGGTCCGCATGACGTGGATGCGATGCGGCCGGATGACATCCCCAGAAGATCACCAGGTCGGCACGATTACGAACCTCGCCCAGCGTACATGTTACTTCGCCGACTTCCTGCAGGGCCATGATCGACGGACCGTGGCACATCGACGCCGTGGTATCGATCACGGCTCCGATGCGATCTGCCAGCGCAACTGCCGCACGCTGGCCAGGACTGGAACTGCGGGACAGACCATAGATCAGCGGATAGTCGGCACGTTCCAGCAAAGCAATGGCTCTGCCAACAGCCGAGTCGTAGTCAGCCGCGATGCCGTCAAGCTCGGCGACTGGCTGAGTGGCTTCGGAATGATTGCGGAACCAGCGCTCTCCCAGCGCACACTGCGGATTGAAGTCGACAATGCGTTCCTCGTCGAAGGTGAGCGAGACATCATCGCACAGACATCCGCAGCCCGGACACGCGACGTTGGATTCGGTTATGTTCAATCGTTGCTCCAAAAACTGTAAGTCGGTCCTCCCTGCCGGGCTCATCCTTACCCGGAAAAAGTTACAAGTTTTAGCACAATTTACAAAGCTGGTGATCGAGGATCAGCGGATTTGCCGGGATTTTTCGGGTGATTCTGATTGGCGTCCGTATTGCGGTATGTCCCGGAGTTGCCACTCAGAGACGGGGGGCAGGAGAGCCACGACGGAGTTGCGAAGGAGTCTGATCTGGAGACCGTCTGATGACATCACTCATCGAGCTGGAGCCTGCGGTGTGGAGTGAAAAGCAATTCGGTGCCTGTGACCTTGGCGATGTGCGGCGGACGCAGCGGCTTGTCCGTTATGCGCAGCAAATGGCAGAGAAGCCGGACGCTTCGACACCGCATCAGACCGAAGACTGGGCCGGTTGCAAAGCCGTATATCGACTGTTCGAACGGCCGGAAGTTACGTTTGAAGCCGTCACCGCAACGCATTATCAGCACACGCGAACTCTGCCGCCGGGACGATATCTGGTCATCAGCGACACGACCGAAATCGACTATGGATACAAGAGCGAACGCAAGGGGCTTGGACCGCTCACGGCCAAGCACCGCCGGGGATTCTTTCTGCATTCGGCACTCGTCGTCGATGCGGAAAGTTATCAGGTGATGGGACTCGGCATGCAGGAACTCTGGGCACGAGCGGGGGGAAAACGGAGCCGTGTACATCGTGTCAACTGTCGCAAACGTCCGACAGAATCGGAAGTCTGGGGCCGCGTCATAGACAAGGTGAATGGAGTCGGCTCGGGCATTCATTTCATTCACGTGTGTGATCGCGGAGCTGACAACTTCGACGTATTCGCTCATCTGTATTTGAAAGGTGATAGTTGGGTCATCCGCGCGGCTCAAATGAAACGCAAGCTTCGCACTGCCGAGGGGACAGTGCTGAAACTGGATGAGATCCTTGCTGCGGCGACGTTGAAAGGCAGCTATCAGATCTGGGTCTCCGCGAACAAAAATCAGAAAGCTCGCTGGGCTCACGTAGAAGTGCGCAGTACGTCGGTGACGATGCTGCGTCCACGCGAAGGCGCTACGGCGTTCGTGATGGATAATGAGGTTCGCGAGGTCCCCACAAACATTGTGGAAGTTCTGGAAGTGAAAGCTCCGAAGGGTTCCGCGGCGATTCGCTGGGTGCTGTACACACACGAGTCAGTTGCATCATTTGCGCATTGCATCCGCGTGGTTGAACACTACGAGCAACGTCCGGTGGTGGAGGAATATCACAAGTGCCTGAAAACCGGTTTGCAGGTTGAAGGCCGTCAATACGAAACCGCTGATCGACTGGAGCCCGTGATTGGTGTGATCTGCGTACAGGCCGTGCGTCTGTTACAGCTTCGCGATGTGGCACGCCAGGCTCCGGAGACTCCGGCAAAAAAACTGGTGCCGCTGGAATGGGTGGAAGTTCTTGGCAAGATCACACGTCGGCCTCGAGCGATCAACACGGTGCGAGAATTCATGAGGGCTCTCGCTGGCCTCGGTGGCTTCCTCGGTCGAAAGTCCGACGGCGAACCCGGCTGGCAAACCATCTGGCGCGGACTCGAAACCCTCATCCTCGCGCTTCGAGGTTACCATGCCGCGTTGAAAAAATGTGGGTAAGGATGAGTCCGGCAGAAAGGACCTACTACGGTTGAACCAACAACTCAGGCTTCACCAGGTTCAGCATGTGACCATGATCGGCCGTCACGATCAGCAGCGATTCGTTCCAGTTGCTGTGGGATTCCACCCACTGAGTGATCACCCTGACTGCATCATCGCCGCTGTTGACGGCACCGATGGCGCTGTCAATATTGTCGTCATGGTTGGCCCAGTCGACGTCGCCTGATTCGACCATGATCCAGAACGGCGTCTTGTCGCGGCCGAGCACCGTGAGGGCTGCGGTCGTCATCTCGGCAAGCGTCGGGTTTTCTTCAACGTCTGCGGGCGAGTACGTTTCTCCCTTCCTGCCGACACCCGGCGCGGGATCGTAACGTCGATCGGCGGTGGCGAAGGGCAAATGGCCGTTGTACTGGCCGTTGCCGAAAAATCCCAGCAGGCGATGATTGCCTTTCACGGCCGCAGCGGTTGCGTCCTGCAGCACCTGCACACCCGTGTGCCCGGCGGTTCGCACGGCGGTGACGTATTGCCCGCCGTGATCAACGCTGATGGTCTGCAGGTCGGCGTCCGTTAGATAGATATTGCCTTCGACAAAGTTTGTGCCCTGGCTGGCATTGCCTTTTTTCGCGTCACCCGTATTTCCGTATCCACCACCGATCACGACGTCCAGGCCTGGCAATGGTGTCTGCGGATGCTGAATCGAACGTAGCCCGGGCATGCGCGCGTCAGATCCTGATAACGTCCCGCGACACATTGTGAGCATACGCTGCGGCGGGCGTCGCGACTGATTGGGACGGATGAGACAGCTCCGACACGCCAGCCTTTGCTTTGCAGTTCGTGAGCGACATTTGCCAAGGGCGTTCCATTCGAATCAACGTTCACAGCGCCATTGAATGTCTTGATTGCCGCTGTCATGCTGGTGGCCGAAGACGACGAATCCGTGTAATTATGCTTTGGATTTCCAGCCGCTGGCTTAGCGATCAGATAATCAGGATCGTTCGGAATGTCCCATGGCGAGCTGCCCGCAGATGCAGCGTCGTAGCCTCCGCGAATCGTGCCGCCTGGATTCTGCACCGTCTGCGCGTTCACATCGACATCGGTGCCTTCGTTGTGAGCGCTGGTGACGAAGAATCCGAACTGCGTCGTTCCGTTGGCGTCATAGTCCTGAAAATGCGTTCCGTGCCCTCGTCCTGATGTGTATGTGACTTTCTTCTGATTCCAGATGGCTGCGGCACGGGTTGTCTGCCAATCCATGCCGTCAAACACAACCAGAAAAATGTACTTCCTGCCCGTCGCTGCTGCCGCACGCTGCATCTCTGCAACATTTGTCTGATCCATCCAAACGGCATTCGGGTTGACGGTTTTTTCCGGTACGTAACCATACAGAGCCTGCACTTTGGCTTCGGCACGGTATGCACTCTTCGGACCGGTGTAGGAATCCAGGTCAACGCCGTCGCCGCCGCCTTTGGAACCAAACGTGTAGACGGGAATGAGTCGATTGGAATGCGATGTCCAGCCGGTGTACTTGTCCGGTTCTGTGCCCCAGTAGCCGAATGCGGCTTTGTCGTCTTCGATGGCCTTTGTCTGCAGTTTTTTGGGGATATCCGCAGCTTCGGTTGCAGAAGACTCGATACTGGTGATTGCGAGGGCTTTAACTGCCTTCTCTTCCGCCACGGAATCAACGACTACAGCGCTGCTGCAACCGAACAGAGCCAGAAAGACTGAAAGTCTCATAACGCCTCAACAACCGTTAACAGAATGAGTTTTGCCGGACTGTACCCGACGCAGGAGCATTGCAGCATGCAAAGAGCTAACGCGTATCGTCCAATCCCCTGACAATCCCGCAAGTGAACCCGCGAACTTTATCGCCGCTCGCTGGAATCTCGGTCAGGTTTGGGTATGTTGCAGAGTCGCCAGCGTAGCTCAGTCGCTCCGCCGACTGAGATTCTCCGGTTAAAATGCTCACAACGATTGCAGACGACTGATGGTAACATTATCGCTGCAATTTTTTCGCATGTGCGTCCACCGAAATGCGAGTCGGCGGAGCGATTTCGCCTACATTTTCACTCATCCTGCTTCATCTGCCGCCGAGCCCGTTCGAATGGCCAAAACCCTCGTTTTCTGTCTGTTTCGTTGTATTGTGGCAGCTATGACCGTCGTTTCTTTGCCAGCGACCAGCTTTGGTCAGGCCGCGGCCGCGTTGAACTGGTTTCGATCCGACGTGCAGGACGGCACGGCCAGTGCATGGTATCGCTGGGCTGTCGATCCGGCGGTGGCAAATTCGGAATCGGCGGAGCTGACAATCGTCACGGACGGA
>JBBJME010000241.1:0-11094 GCA_037719765.1 Planctomycetaceae bacterium | reverse complement strand
ATATCACGATTCGAGCAACTTCAGCAGATGGCTCGTTCACGGATCAGGCATTCTCAATCGGTATTAACGATCTGGACGAGTTTGATGCGGGTGCGGTGACGGATCTGAATGCTGCTTCGAACACCGTGGCTGAAAATGCCGCCAATGGAACGGTTGTTGGCGTCACGGCCTCAGCCAGTGATGCCGATGCGACCACCAACACAATCATCTACACCCTGGACGATAACGCCGGTGGCAGATTTGCGGTAGATGGTACCACGGGCATTATTACCGTCGCCGATGTCACACTGCTGAATTATGAAGCTGTGGCGTCCCACGGGATTACGGTACGAGCGACGTCGACGGATGGATCTGCGTCGGTTCAGACGTTTTCGATCTCACTTTCGGATGTCGATGAATTCAATGTGTCGCCGATCATGGATGGAAACGCGGCAGCCAACACGATCGCGGAGAACTCGACCAACGGTTCGCTGGTTGGCTTCACAGCCACAGCATTCGATGCCGATGGTACACTCAATACGATAACGTACACCCTCGACAGCAATGCGGGAGGGCGGTTCGCGATCGACAGCACGACCGGCAACGTCACTGTGGCGGATGGCGCTTTACTGAACCGGGAACTGGCGGCCTCGCACACGATCACCATTCGAGCCGCGAGTGATGACGGCTCGTTCTCGACACTGTCGATCGATATCAACCTCGTCGATGTGAATGAGTTTTCGATCTCGTCGGCGAGCGACATCGACGCCGCCGCGAATGTCGTCGCAGAACTGTCGCTGCAGGGCACGCTAACGGGGATTGCTGTCTCTGCGGGGGATGCAGACGCCACTACGAACACGATCACGTATTCTCTTGACGACAGTGCTGGCGGAAGATTTCAGATCGATGCGGTGACAGGCGTCGTCACTGTCGGAGCCACACCGCTCGACTACGAATTCGCCAGCAGCTACTCCATCACCGCGCGAGCGACCAGTGCCGATGGATCGACGACAACCCTGGTGCTGACAATGGCTCTGACGGACGTCAATGAATTCGCCACAACAGCTGTCGCAGATTCCGACGCGGGCCTGAACGAAGTTCTGGAGAATGCTCTCACGGGAACGGTCGTCGGCATCACCGTGTTCGCGACCGATCCGGACGGCACGGATGTGGTCAGTTACTCGCTGGATGATGATGCGGGAGGGCGGTTTGCGATTGACGCCGTTATGGGGACAATCACGGTCGCTAACGGTTCGGGGTTCAACTACGAAGCAGCGACCAGTCATAGTCTCACCGTACGCGCCACCTCGACCGACGGGTCCAGCACAACACGTGCCTTCTCGGTCGGGCTCATTGATGTCGATGAATTTGGCATCTCCTCGATCGCGGACACCAGCGCCACGCTCAATGCCGTCAATGAAAATGCGACGAATGGAACCTTCGTCAGTATCACTGCGACTGCGTTCGACAGCGATGGCACGACCAACGCCATCACGTACGCGCTGGATGACAGCGCCGGCGGACGCTTTGCGATCGATTCCCGCACGGGCGTTGTGACTGTGGCCGACGGATCGGGCCTGAATTACGAAGCGGCACCTTCGCACACCATCGTCGTGCGCGCCACCAGTGCTGACAATTCCACCACCACACGCAGTTTCACCATCGATCTCAATGACCTCAACGATTCTCCGCCCGTCATCACGCCGAATCAGCAGTTCAGCGTGTCCGAACTGGCGACCGTCGGCACTGTGATCGGCGATGTGCTGGCGATTGATGCGGACGGAGTCGGATCGCTGCAGAACTGGACGATTGCTTCCGGCAACACCAGCGGAATCTTCACCATCAATCCGGCGACCGGGCGCCTGACCGTCGCCAACCCGAACAGCCTGAACTTTGAGATGACTTCGCTGCACACGCTGACACTGTCCGTGTCTGATGGCTTCAACACTTCGACGACGCAGACAATCGAAATTCTTGTGCTCGACGGAAACGAAGCTCCCTCTTTCGCTCCTGTGGCGACCCTGAGTATTGATGAAAACGCAGGCATGGGCACGCTGGTCGGCAGTGTGTTGGCCACTGATGTCGATGGCGGTGATGTGCTGAACTACGCTGTCATCAGCAGCATGCCCGTGTCGCCATTCGTGATCGATTCGGTCACAGGGCAGATCCGAGTCATCAATTCTTCTCTGCTGGATTTCGAATCGAATCCCTCGATCACGCTGAACGTGCAGGTCACGGATGCGGACGGTCTGACTGACACGCAGATCGTGACGATCCAACTGCAGGATGTGAATGAGGCTCCGGTTGGCATCGTGCTCAGCGGCGGTGTGGTGGCGGAAAACTCGGCAGCCGGCACCATTGTGGCCACCGCCAGCGGATCTGATCCGGATGCCGGCGATCTGCTGAACTACGCTCTGATTAACAGCGGTGGAGGCCGATTTGTGATCGATGCGACCTCCGGAATTGTCCGCGTCGCTGCCGGAGCGCTGCTCAATTTTGAGGCGTCCAGCACGGGTGTGGTCACCGTCCGCACCACCGATTCTGGTGGCCTGTCGTACGATGAAACGTTCACAATCACACTGACCGACACCAATGATGTGCCGGTTGCGAGTGACGACTCATTCACAGCTCAGCAACTGATGACGCTCACGTCTCTCAGCGGAGTGCTGGTGAATGACAACGACGAAGACGGTCAGCCATTGACGGCTGTGCTGGTGTCGGGTCCGTCACATGGCACGCTCTTCCTGAATGCCGACGGTACGTTTAGATATCTGTCGTCCGGTGCCTTTTCCGGGACCGATTCTTTCAGCTATCAGGTGTCCGATGGAACGCTCTCCGGCAACGTGGTCACCGTGACGATTCATGTCCTGATATCGTTCTCATCCGGTGGTGGAGGTGGTGTGTCTGGTGGCGGAGATGCCAATGACTCAGGAAACAGCGGGACCTCGGGTGAGGATTCGTCGGATGACAGTTCATCGGACGATTCTGGCACCGGTTCATCTGCAGGGCATTCAACTACAATGATCAACGCAAACACAACGGCGACGGGGACGGGGCTTTCGACTTCCGGGACAAGATCGCCGAATGGTTCCAACGGAAATCCCGACTTCACCAATGAGACCGCCACAGAGGAATCCGCTACCGTGAATTATATGACAACGATGATCATCAATCCGGAAGTCTTCGCTAAGCAGTCGCTGGCCGACAGAAGTGGTGCTGTTAAAAGCGTTTCCGGACCAGCAGCACGCAGGTTGACGGCATTGTGGAGTGGATCTGGATTCCTGATTGATCCGGCTGATGCTCTCGTCTCGGGCGCGTTCTTTTCGCTGCACCACGCGGCTGACGGGCACCGTCCGAACGATGCAGTCGATCGACTTGAAATGACGGAAACCGTTGTCATCGGATCCACAGCGGTTGTCTCAACGTCTCTCTCCGTGGGCTATGTGATCTGGATCATTCGCGGGGGCTCTCTATTGTCAGCCTTCATGTCAGCAATGCCGGCATGGCAGAACTTCGACCCGCTGCCCATTCTGCAGTCCTTTGAAAAGGAAAAGCACGAAGAAGATGAATCGCTGCTCGGCATTGTGACCCGAAAGGGGGTTGCACCTCTGCGCGGGAAAACACAGCCATCGTCAAACGTTGACTGACCCTGGAGGGCGTGCACTTTTATCTGCTTGTCAACTATGTTCGTCTGCGCATCGCTGGGTTTGATACACTGAATCCGGAATTCGCCACGTTGAAACCGCCGCCAATGGTTCTCAGGTAGCGCCGATTCGCAGGGAACACGGAAACTTCGCAATTTGAACAGCCAGCGACGCAGCAAACCGCACAGGAGATCACCGTAATGCACAAGCCAGCACTTTCACTGTTGGTCGTTTTTCTGATCCTGGGTCCAACAGCGACGGCAGCCGACAATCCCAACATCCTGCTGATCTACTGCGATGATCTGGGCTACGGCGATATCGGTTGCTATGGTGCCACGGCCGTTAAGACACCCAACATCGATCGAATCGCAGCTGAGGGTTGTCGCTTTACCGATGGCCATTGTGCGTCGGCCACATGCACGCCGTCGCGATATGCGTTGCTGACAGGGGAATATGCCTGGCGACACAAGGGAACGGGGATTGCGACCGGTGATGCCAATGCCATCATCAAACCCGATCGCGTGACACTCGCCTCGACCCTGAAGACAGCTGGCTATCACACTGGAGTTGTCGGAAAGTGGCATCTGGGTCTGGGCGAAGGCAAAGTCGACTGGAACAGAGCTATCAAACCCGGACCGCGCGAAATCGGGTTTGACTACAGCTATCTGCTTCCAGCCACGGGTGACCGCGTACCGTGTGTCTATATCGAAAACGATTATGTTGTCGGGCTCGATCCCGGTGATCCGATCGAAGTCAGCTTTGGCAAGCCAGTGGGCCACGATCCCACGGGAAGCGATCATCCTGAACTGCTGACGATGAAATGGCATCATGGTCACAATGCCACAATCGTCAACGGCATCAGCCGCATCGGATTCATGTCGGGTGGACACTCCGCGCGATGGCGCGATGAGGACATGGCCGACGTCATCACAGAGAGGGCCGTGGCATTTGTCGATCAGCACGCGAAAGAACACAACGCACAACCGTTCTTTCTGTCCTTCAATTACCACGACATTCATGTGCCGCGAGTTCCGCATCCAAGATTTGTCGGCAGCACCAAAATGGGGCCGCGCGGGGACGCGATTGTGCAGTTGGACTGGTGTACGGGTGAGATTCTGAATGCGCTGGACAGGCACGGCATGAAGGATAATACGCTGGTCATCTTCAGCAGCGATAACGGCCCGGTCGTCAACGATGGCTACTACGACGACGCGGTCGAAAAACTTGGTGGTCACAAACCAGCGGGTCCACTTCGAGGGGGCAAATACAGCGCATTCGAAGGCGGCACGCGCGTGCCTTTTATCGTCCGCTGGCCTGGCCGAGTCAAACCGAGCAGCACCTCGGATGCTTTGGTCTGTCAGATTGACTTCATGGCGTCGTTCGCGGCATTGACAGGACAAATGCTGTCCGAGAACGCTGGTCCCGACAGCCTGAACATGCTCGCCGCGTTGCTGGGAGAATCCGCAGCAGGACGAGATCACCTGATCGAACACGCTGGCGCGCTGGCTTTGCGCGTCGGCCACTGGAAACTGATCGAACCGAACAACAGGCCCGCCGTCTCGCCGAACGTGAACATCGAAGTCGGCAACGCTCCTCAGTCGCAACTGTACGACCTGTCGACCGACCTCGCCGAGCGCCACAACGTCGCGGCTGAACATGCCGATCGAGTCGCGGAAATGACTGCACAATTGCAGCAGCTCAAATTCGCAGGACGGACTCGATAAGGAATTCGGCGTTTGATCCGCGTGAGTGTCAGGCCAATTGAAGCAGCCACAGGACGGCAACGGCAAAATCTGCCAGTAAACGAATCTGTCAGCCGCACTCACGCGGCGGTTCAGAGTGTGCGCGACGTTTTCGTGCGATCCCCAATGCGGGAATAGACTATTCTTTGCAGACGGTGGCGCTCAGCGCCTTTGGCGTACAGGCGATGAGTTTGATGTCGCGCGAAGTACCAAAGAACGAGGACTTGTATGTACACAATACGCAAAATGACGCTCGGGCTCGCTTCACTGATTCTGGTTACTCTGCCAGGCTGTGGCAAGCTGATGCACGAAATGCAACCGCATCGACTGTGGCGCTGGAACTATCAGCCACAGGGCAGCAATTCGGACGGCAGCTACGGTGCGTATTTCTCCGTAGATGATTCGCTGGAAAAGACGCAGAAGCCAGGCAGCGTGTATGCCCGCAAATCTCAGTGATTCCTTCAGGGTCGACTGTTGTGACGAAGCTGCCACGGACCGGTTGGGTGCCTGCATCGCTGAGTCTGTTGTGGACGGCATGGTGGTTGAACTGAACGGTCAATTGGGAGCCGGGAAGACGCGGTTAGTGCGTGCGATTTGCAAAGCTCTGGGAATTGACGCGACGCACGTCAACAGCCCGACTTTTGTGCTGCTGCAACTGTACACCGATGGACGCATTCCGGTCGCTCATTTTGACACGTATCGCCTCGGTGACACAGATGAATTCCTGGCAATCGGTGCCGACGAATTCACAAACAGCAGTGAATGGCTGTGTCTGATCGAATGGGCCGAACGAGTCGCCGAGTGTCTGCCAGCCGACCGTCTCCGCATCGACATCTCCGCCACCAGCGCCGAGGCGCGTCAATTCATATTGAGCAGCACCGGCAGCGCAAGTTCGATGCTGCTGCAGCGGATCCGGAAAAACGCCGAGTGCTGAACCATCCTGATCATGGGACGTCGCCATTGACACCAGTGGGGCCACCGCGAGTGTGCCTGAAAATACTTCCACTTCCACGGTCGTTCTGGTTGTCAACGTAAATGAGGCACTCATCCTAAGGCATTCGGTTGCCTACCGTCTGTCCGGGCCTAATGCGGCGCGGTTCAAAATTAACGCCACAACCGGACAGATGACCTTCGTGGCCAGCCCGAATTATGAAGCGCCGGCCGATCAAGGCGTTGACAACGGATATCAAGTGTCAGTCACGGCGACCGCGAATGCGGTTCCGAGCCGTTTCGTCCGCTCGAATGAGATTGCACAGGGGCTGGCGGTATAGATCGCTGCATTCTGACGGCTGGAGTCTGGCAAGAGCGAAAGATCCGCAAGTCGTGCGCCGCCTGTCATCCGGCAGATTTTGCCGCTGCAAATCCTGTGGTCACAGCGATTTACGACGATGATTCCGGCCTTGATCGATTTTCATGAAAGTCCGTATGATTCGGCTCCTTTCGCACGCCGCTGTTTCTGATCGATCTGCTCGCCACTTCTCGATGATCTTCGGTCCGCACCCGTTCAATTGCCCCGCAGGGTGAATTCCTTGGCCTCACGCTTTCCAACATCATCAATTCGCAGCCCGGCAGTGCAGACGGGAATGGCACGCGTCTCGATGATGTTTGCAGGACTGATGTTGTTCGGACTGAGCGTCGGATGCAAAGGGACGACGGTAAAGGAAGACAATCCGGTCTTTACGTCCGCCCCGCCGCGAAGATCACTCATCAATCAAGCTGCTGACGCTGAAGAACAACGATTAGCTCAACTGGCCAAATCGCCTGAAGGTGGCATTCTGCCGGTGGCCTTCCATGAAATCGGAGTCACGCCGCTGACGGGTTCCAGTGTCGTTGCGACCGTCAACGGGAAGCCCGTATTCGTCGATGACGTTCTGGGCGGCGTTCGCCGCAGGATCGAATCCGATCCAAATCTGACCGATGAACAACGGCAACAGATTCTCATGCAGTCACTCCGCGCTCGGACACGGGAATACGCTGAAGATTCACTCGTCGTTCAGGCGCTGGAGGCGACGATTCCGGAGGACAAGCGACAAATCATCCGCGATTCACTGGAACCGGCGTTTCAGGAAGTTTGCCAGAAGATGATGAAAGATAATAAACTGACGGCAGACGATGAGCTGGACAGATGGCTTGAAGATCAGGGCTTCACTCGCCGCGAAATGAAAGATACTTTCATCCGCCGGCAGTTTGTCGTCGGTTATGTGCAGTCAAAGATGCAGGTGCCGAAGCAGATTGACCGAGCTGTTCTGGTCAAACATTATCAGGAGCATATCGACGAATACACTCCGGAAGAAGAAGTTCGATTTGCCGAGATCGTGGTCCGATTCCGGGATCACGGAGGTCGCGAGGGCGCTGAAGACATCATGACACAGGTGGTGCAGCGTTTGCAGCAGAAAGAAGATTTCGGCACGGTGGCTCAGGAGTTATCGGACGTCCTGAGTGCCGAGAAACGCGGCGACATTGGCTGGATCAAGCGCGGGTCGCTCGCGGATAAAGTGCTGGAATCCATGCTGTTTGAAATGACTTCCGGCGAAACGTCCAGTGTCAAAGTGCATGAGGATCGCATTGAAGTTTACAAAGTCATCGATCATCGTCACCCAAAAACTGTCGAGTTTCAGGCCGTGCAGAAAGAGATTGAGTCCAAACTGCTGGCTGAACTCCGTGATCAGGCGCAAATGCAGGTTCTGGATGACCTCCGCGCCAAAGGCACCATCATCACGATCTTCGACAGTGAAAAGCCCGTTAATAAACCAGCTCCCCTGTGACACATCGCTTCGGGCTGGAAAAGGGGTCAGGAACCAATAGCCAAATGGCCCAGAGGGTGCTCCGCACTATTGGTTCCTGACCCCTTTTCCAAGCCTTCGGGTGAATATCATTTTTAACCGCGCGGAGTCTAACCTTCTACGACATCTTTCATTCTCTGCAATCCCAGCGTGGCGACTTCCAGAGGATTCCTGGCCCATAAATCCTGTCGGAACAGTTCCAGTGACAGGTACCGGTCGTAACCGATCGCGGTCAGTTGGTCGCAGTAGAATCGCAAATCAATTGCACCGTCACCAGGCAGAACTCGATCCGAATCGTGCTGCGTGTGGGCAGGAGGCGCAGCGGGTGCATCGTTGAAGTGCGAGATGGCAATCTGATGCGCCTGCAGTTTGCTGATCGCCGCCGCAGAACCCCCGCCGCGCCAGCAGTGGAACGGATCGACGACAATTGACGCGTCCGGATGACCTGAGCGCTGAATGATGTCTATCGCATCGTCAATCGTATTGATGTCATCAACGAATCCAAGGTACTCAAATGCCGGTTTCACGCCGTATGATTTCCCGAGTTCCAGGAGTTCGGCGTAGTGTCGGGCTCCGAGTTCACGATCGGCGATTCCGGGCGGTGGGCCAGCGATCGAAAAGTCTGCTCCGACGGCAGCCGCTTGTTCCAGCCTTCGACGGACTTCCGTCATCGCGATGTCGTGCTCGACACCGGCGGGCTGAAACCAGCCGGCAAGATAAATCGTGGTTGGGATTTTCAGGCCGCTGTCGTCGATTGCCCGTCGGATCTCCGCCAGAGTTCCGCCTGTCCCAAGATGTGTATCGATATGATCGTGCCAGAGTTCGATTGCGGAATAGCCTGCTGCGGCAGCGACTTCAATCTGCTTCAGGATGGGTGTGGTGGCGATCGTGCTGGCATTCAGGCAATAGAGAAATCGTGACAAAGATCGGGCTCCTTGGCTGCGGATGAAGGGGAAGGGCGGAGTGATTCAGAGGAAGTCCAGTAACTGTCGATATGATAGATCACATCGTTCAGCAACGCCAGAATGCGAGTTTCGTGCACCCCGGCAACTCGCCTCGGAGAAGTCAGGTGACGGGAGGTACTCGACTCGGACCGTGACGCGACGTACCATACGGTTTCAATTCCCTGGTTTGACAGCGCCACTTTTTGAAGAAACTCTTGTAAAAAGACAGCCTCGGAGAGGCGACAGCCTGTAGCCGTGGGCGTCAGCCCACGGAAGTGAATGGACGAGGTTTCAAAGCCCCGGCAGGGGCGGCAGCATGGTCTACAACACTGAAAAACACTGTGATTTCCAATAAAGTGGCGCTGTCCCACTAGTCTCTACCCACAGTCAACATCACATCCCTTGAATTCTTCCACTGCCAAAAACTTTCGCGTGTTGTCATTGATTCCACCAATGACGCAATTGAACACGCCCTATCCATCGACGGCCTACATCACCGGATTTCTGCGTTCGCGCGGCGTCGATGCGGTGCAGGATGACATGGCACTGAAACTTGTGCTTCGGCTGTTTTCCTCGACGGGACTTGCGGCCATCCGCGGTCACATCGGTGCGGCCGACAGCAAAAAATCATCCGCTGTGATTCAGCAGTTCTGCGAGGATTTCGACCAGTATCACTCGGCCATTGACCGGACGATCGCATTCCTTCAGGGTCGCGACTCGACCCTTGCCCATCGCATCAATTCACGCAATTTTCTACCGGAAGGTCCACGCTTTAATGCCCTGGATGTTTATGAAAGCGACGAGGAAGGTGGCGATCCGCTGCACTGGGCCTTTGGCTCGCTGGGACTGCAGGACAAAGCTCGTCACTTTGCCACCCTGTATTTGAGCGATATCGCAGACGTCCTGCGAGAAGCCATCGATCCACGCTTTGAATTCGTGCGTTATGCGGAATCGCTCGCTGCCAGCCAGCCGACGTTCGATCCGCTCGCAGCTGCGCTGGCGGCACCACTGAATTTGGTGGATACCACGCTGCGGGAACTTACGCTTGAATCCATTTCGCGGCACCGGCCGGATCTGGTGCTCATCTCCGTTCCGTTTCCCGGCTGCATGTATGCCGCGTTCCGGATTGCACAGACAATCAAATTGCAGCATCCAGGCATTGTGACGGCTCTGGGCGGTGGATTCGTCAACACAGAACTGCGTGAGCTGGCGGAGCCTCGCGTGTTTGATTACTTCGACTATGTCTCACTGGACGATGGTGAACGTCCGCTGCTGGCATTGCTGGAACATCTGCGCGGCGAAAGACCGCAGTCGCAGCTTGTGCGGACATTCGTGCGAAGTGGCGAACCCGCGACCGTTGAGTACATCAACTCCGGCGAGCCCGATATCCCATTCGCGGAAGTCGGCACGCCTACATGGGACGGGTTGCCGATCGGCGAATATCTATCGACACTTGACATGCTCAATCCCATGCACCGGCTTTGGTCCGACGGTCGCTGGAACAAGCTGACGGTGGCTCACGGCTGTTACTGGAAGAAGTGCAGTTTCTGCGATGTCACTTTGGATTACATCGGCCGATACGATGCAGTCGCAGCATGCACGCTGGTTGACCGCATCGAAGCCATTGTCCAGGAAACGGGCCAGACAGGGTTTCATTTTGTCGATGAAGCCGCTCCGCCAAAAGCGTTGAAAGCCATGGCAGAAGAATTGCTGCGACGTGGCGTCGTGATTTCATGGTGGGGCAATATTCGCTTTGAAAAATCCTTTACGCCGGAACTATGCGAACTGCTGGCGGCCAGCGGCTGTATTGCGATTTCCGGCGGGCTGGAAGTTGCGTCAGATCGATTGCTGAATCTGATGAAGAAGGGTGTTTCTGTCTCCCAGGTGGCCCGAGTCACACGGGCGTTCAGTGACGTCGGCATTCTGGTGCATGCGTATCTGATGTACGGTTTTCCGACTCAGACCGTTCAGGATACCGTTGATGCATTGGAATATGTGAGGC
>JBBJME010000066.1:0-31396 GCA_037719765.1 Planctomycetaceae bacterium | reverse complement strand
GGAAATCCTGCTGGAACACGCTCGGCTGCTTCAAACCGCAGGCCGCATCGTTCCTGCAAAAGAGCTGCTGAAACGCGCAATCGACGGCACATGGCAGCCCCGCTTCGCAAGTACTCTTCAACAGTGCCGCGACCTTTTTGGATCGCTTTGACAATGTGCAGCACGCAGGGCGGGACAAGCGGCGATTCGCTGCGCCGGCCTACCATGCACACTCAACCGAGTTGTCTGGAACCCAATGTTGCCTAGAATGGGGGGGCGGCTGCCAGGAATCAGCTGGCAAAACCCCGTCCTTCCATTTACGCAGAATTGAAACCCGTGCCGCTGCAATCTATCCAGCAGGCGATCGACGCCCTTCAAAAGGGTCGCATGATCATTGTCGTCGATGATGAAGACCGTGAGAACGAAGGCGACTTCATCTGTGCGGCGGAATCCATCACGCCGGAGCAGGTCGATTTTATGCTGCGAATCGGTCGCGGCACGCTGTGTGTCCCGGTCGCCGCTGAAGAAGCCGCAAGGCTGAAACTGCGTCCGGTCGTGGATGAATCCAGCAACAATGCCCCAAACAAAACCGCGTTCCTCCGTGCGGTCGATCATATCTCCGCCGGCACCGGGTGAGTGCTCTCACGCGCCCGCACGATTCGTGCTTTGGCAGATTCGGCCTCCATCGCCGACGATTTTCTGCAGCCGGGACATGTGAATCCGCTCGCCGCCATGGACGGCGGCGTCCTGCGGCGAGCTGGTCATACGGAGGCCACGATCGACCTGATGCGGTTCGCCGGCAAGCGCCCGGTCGGTGCCCTGATTGAAATCTGCAGCCAGACAAGTCACGGCATGGCAGATCTGGCCGAGCTGCAATCGATCGCCAAAGAATATGACATCCCGATAATTTCCATCGAAGACCTGATCCGCTTTCGCCGCCTCCGTGAGCAGTTGATCACGCGGATTGTCTCCGTCCCGATGCCGACGGCGGAATTTGGCACGCCGATGATCATTGGTTATCAGGTGGCGCATGAAATTCAGGAACCGCTCGCACTGGTCTGGGGGGATCTCAGTAAGGTCGACGCTCCGCTGGTTCGCATGCATTCATCGTGCTTTACCGGCGATGTGCTGGATTCCCTGCGCTGTGACTGTGGAGATCAGTTACGCATGGCCATGAAGATGATCTACAGGGAAGGCACCGGGGCCGTTGTCTATCTGCCGCAGGAAGGACGAGGCATCGGCCTGCTGGCCAAGCTGAAGGCGTATCAACTTCAGGATCAGGGGCTGGACACCGTTGAGGCCAATCATCGTCTTGGGTTCAAAGCCGACATGCGCGACTATATGGTTGGCTTACAGGTGCTGAAGGATCTCGGTTTGTCGCGTGTGCGTCTGCTGACGAACAATCCTAAGAAAACCGACGCCTTCGTCTACACGGGCGTTGATCTGCACGTGATCGAACAAGTTCCGATCGTCGCTCCTCCGCAATCTCAACGCACGGGCTACATGACGACAAAAAAAGAAAAAATGGGACACCTGCTGCCTGATGACGTCGTCCAGGCAAAGACGCTGACCGATGCAGATGCCGACGCCAGACGATGACCTTCCTGGTGAGCCGTTCAACGATATCGGGATGCTGCGCCGCGAGGTTTGTGGTTTCCGCGCGATCCGCGGCGAGGCCGTAAAGTTGCGGCTGGGTGGCGTCGAAGTTCGTGCCTTCGGGCGTGGGGACTTTGGCGATGGCGAGCAGGGATGGCGCGAGATCAAATGCTGCGAAGACGCTTACCCGAGCTCAATCTCAACTTCGTGACCCCCATGGTCGTCTACCATAAAGACTACATGTTCTGACTGGTTTTGCCCGTCCACAGTCAGACGTCGGATTGTCTTACCCTCGCCGCCATTCAGAACAGTGATGTGATAAAGCGTCTCATGGAATCGATAGTGAATCTTGTAGGAGGGCCAACTCTTCGGAAGTCGCGGAGTGAAACGCAACTTATCGACATCCAGCTGCAACCCCAGCAGGGATTCCGTAATCAGACGGTACATCCAGCCCGACGATCCCGTGTACCATGTCCAGCCGCCACGGCCGAGATGCGGGTCTACGCCGTAGACATCGGCCGCCACAACATAGGGCTCAACGCGGTAGGTGGAAATTCCCTGTGGCGTTGAGCCGTGATTCACGGGATTGATCATGTTGAACAATTCCCACGCGCGTTCGGTGTTGCCAATGGCGGCGAACGCCATAACGGTCCAGATGGCGCTGTGAGTGTATTGACCTCCGTTCTCGCGTACGCCGGGAACGTAGCCCTTGATGTAACCGGGATTCAGGTCCGAATGATCAAACGGCGGATCCAGCAGTTGAATCAATTTTGCTTCGGGCCGAACAAGGCGGCGGTCCACACTGGCCATGGCCTGCAATGAACGTTCCTGAGTGCCGGCACCGGACAAAATCGACCAGCTCTGTGAGATCGAATCAATCTGGCATTCGCTGTTTTCGGATGATCCCAGCGGAGCCCCGTCATCGAAGTAAGCTCGACGATACCATTCGCCATCCCACCCGTTGTGCTCGACGTGACCGCGAAGTCGCCCCGCTTCGATAACTAAGCGATCGGCTGTGACGACGTCGCCTCGCTGACGAGCCAGATGCGCAAACTTCGTCAGGACATCGTACTGAAAGAATGCGAGCCACACACTTTCTCCTCGGCCGTGCTGTCCGACCAGATTCATCCCGTCATTCCAGTCGCCGCAACCCATCAGCGGCAGCCCGTGGACACCGAACCTCAGCCCATTGTCGATCGCACGAACGGCGTGTTCGTACACAGAGCCGACATCGTCGGAGATCGTCGGCAGGTCATAGTTCGCCTCTTCGTTCTGATGCAGTGCGCGAGAACTCAGGAATGGAATCCGTTCTTCCAGCACGCCGGTATCACCGGTCATTTGGACATATCGACACAGCGCTACGGGCAGCCACAGGAAGTCGTCCGAGAAGTGTGTTCGCACACCCCGGCCCACTGGTGGATGCCACCAGTGCTGGACATCTCCTTCACGAAACTGCCGCGAACAAGCCCGCAGAAGATGTTCGCGAAGCAGGCCCGGTTCGGCGTGAACCAGTGCCATCGCATCCTGCAGCTGATCGCGGAAGCCGTACGCCCCGCCGGACTGATAAAAGCCCGTGCGAGCCCACATGCGACATGCCAGAGTCTGATACACCAGCCAGCCATTCGTCAGAAAATTCACGGCGGATCGGGGGTCTCCACATAGACCGCCAGCGTCTGACTCAATAGTGCCAGACACCCTCCAGCGGCTTTTGCGCATTCGCTTCGCCTCGAAATCGTTGCACCAGGCTTCGCGCAGTCTTCACCGGTGCCTGCACCGATCGTGAGGACAATGATTCTTTCCTGTCCATCGCCGAGAGTTACCTGTGTCTGAATCGCAGCGCAGGGATCCAACCCGGCTCCACTCCGGTTGGAAAGACGAGTGCGTCGCATGGCAGCGGGACTGGATGCGGTTCCGTTTCGTCCAAGGAATTCGGTTCGATCGCCGGTCACGGTACGAATGGACTCACTGCAGTCCACAAACGCGATTTTCTCGGCAAACTCTGGGCTGTAGAAATTGCGCGCGAAGATCGCCCCGGTGACGGGATCGATTTCTGTCGCCACATGCATCAGCGACTTGCTCCGCAGTTCACCGAGAACCCATTCCCAATATCCAGTGAGAGACAACTGTCGAGAACGCCCGGAATGATTGCTGATCTTCAACCGGGCGAATTTGACCGGCGCGTCAATGGCGACGTAGATGCACAGTTCGGTGGTGATGCCATCCTGTGTGTAATCAAAGATGCTGTATCCGAAGCCGTGTCGCGCAAGATAGGTATTCGTGCCCCGAGCTGGCAACGGGGACGGCGACCAGAATCGTCCGGTCTCTTCATCGCGCAGATAGATTGCTTCACCGCACGTGTCGGAAACCGGATCATTCGCCCAGGGAGTCAGTCGAAACTCGTGACTGTTGTCGACCCAGGTGTAGGCACTTCCGCTTTCGGAAATGACAGTGCCGATCTGTGAATTCGCGATCACATTGGCCCAAGGCGCGGGTGTCGCAGTGTCCCGTTTCAGGATCGTGACATACTCCCTGCCGTCGCGACTGAATCCTCCGAGCCCGTTGAAGAATGCCAGATCTCGTGTCGGTGGCTCGGGAGTCGCGATGACATCCGTGAGGCGGCGTGTGGGCCTGAATATCGGAACTGAAACATCAACGCGAGCTCGACGGTCGACCTGTTCAATCAAAGTTCCCGCGTCGTCCAGCAGGACAACTCGGGCCACCGTCTGCAGCAACGAACGATCTTCCTCAGACATCTGCTCACCGCGACGAATGAAGACGCCCCCGGGTCGATCCAGCATGGCCGACGCCGGACTGGCCGCAACCGCGTCCATGATCGCATCCTGCAGCGACTGGCGATACACAGAATCGTCTTCATTCCAGATCACGAGATCCACGCTGAGGCCCTTCATGCGCTAATACGCATGAGCCTGAAAAGCCTCGCGCACGAGTCCGATCTTGTCGTTATCTCGTATGCGGATCAGGACGATCGGCAGGTCGCCGGAAATACCATAACCCCACAGGCCGGATTGGCCTCGACGATTGCGAATCAGCACACTCGTTCGGGCTCTTCGCAGTGCGGACGCATAGATCACCGAACCTGCCAGGCGACCGTAGGCCTGTGCGTCGGCCTCCAGAGGCGTTCAGCTGCTGCGGCATGATCGGACCGCGAGTCCATGCGAGTTCAAACACCCGGTCCGCCAGACTTGGATCGCTGTACTTTTCCGCCATTCCCTGAACACCGGCGCGGGTTTCTGCTACGCCCGTCACAATGTCGACCCGCACCGATTCGCCGGGTTGCAGAACAAGTCGGTGTCGAATGCTGACGATTGGATCCAGTGTTGATCCGACGGTATTGGAAAGCTCCGTTTTCTGATCGAAGGCTGCCGGCGTCGCGAGGCTGCGACCTCGTCCCGTGAACTTCATGCGATCTGTTTCAAACGAAGGCTGACCAGTTGTAGTGCCTGCGACCGTCATCATGTGAATCATCCAGGGAGGCCGTTCTTCAGCCGATCGGGGACGCCGGGTACACAGCAATGCGTTCTGCGGCCGGACGATTTCCGATTGCACAAATAAATTGCTGAAGGCCGGATGCGATTCGTCCTGTGCCTGAGTCGCCAGCACAACTTCGGTGTAGCTGGTGACTTCGATCGTCCGGATGCGTTCCGAGCGATTGGTCAACGTCACCCGGCGAAGTTCCAGATCGTCTTCTAACGAAACACTGATCTCCGCATGTGTTTCAATCTGTTCGTCATGACGACGGAACTCAGCGCGGGCCTGAGTGAAGATCGCCTCATACGGCTTCGATGGTTTGCCGGTAGGATGCAAGGATGTCGACCAGAGTGTCCCGCTGTCGAGATCTCGCAGATAACAAAAAGAACCCCAGCAGTCGCGGGTCGGATCTTCACGCCAGCGAGTCACCGCCAGATCTCTCCAGCGACTGTAGCCACCGCCAGCGGTTGTGATTGCCACATGATACTGCCCGTTGGACAGCAGATGAACTTCCGGCACGGGACTCGAAGGATCCGTGAAGACGCGCATGGTTCCCGCCTCCTCGGCAGAATCGCTGCGAGTCGTACTGGCTTCGATGGCATGCGGGAACACGGGCACGGTCGCCTTCGGAACACGCTCATGCAACAGCAGATCGATTGCGCGAAAAGCAGGATCCGCCGCAAACCGCCGCTGCATTGGTCTGTCGAGCAGCACATAGGCAAGTGACAGCAAACTCATTCCGGCATGATGAGCCATGACCTGTCGCACGGTCACGCTGTTCGCGCCAGGTGGGAGTCGCGACGGTGTATAATCGACCGCTTCATAGAATCCGTACGCTCCTGAGCGTCCATCATGCGCCAGACGTTCCAGATTTATGCACGCCGCCTCCGGAGCCACCATCAGGGCGAGCGACGTGGCGTACGGTGCGATGACCAGATCTTCGGCGAGTCCTCGTTTGAGTCCCAGACCGGGAACACCAAAGGCGCGATACTGGTAGTTGAGTCCCCGATCAACCATGTTGTAGCCGGACTCAGAAATGCCCCACGGCACTCCGCGCTGACGGCCGTAATTGATCTGTCGACGCACAACGGCGCGGCAGGTCTGATCGAGCAGCGTGCCTTCATATGTGGGCATGACCAGCATCGGCATCAGATACTCGAACATGGAACCGCTCCAGCTCAGCAACGCTGGTGCGCCACCGGCGGTCGTCAGCAGTCGGCCAAGGGCAAACCAGTGTTCCTGGCTGAAATGTCCCTGGGCAATGAGCACGAAACTGGCGAGGCGTGCTTCAGAGGCGAGCAGGTCCAAGCACACACCATCGATGGGAGGTTCACGGTGGTTGAATCCAATGCGTCGAGCTCCCGTGACTTATTGTGCAGGAACTCAAAGTCCATCTCGGCGAATTCGGAAGACTGATCCGCAACCTGCTCCAGGTCGCGAATGCGAGTTATCGCGAACTTTGCTGAATTCGTCAGAGCCTGCTGCAGATTCTGCAACCAGTCCACTTTTTGAGTGACGATTGTGTCCGTGGCATCCACATTGATGGCCGAGAATTCAGCACAAATGGCATTAATCAATGGAACGGACGTCTGAGTCAAAGCGGCCACGTCTCTCAGTGCAGGAACTGCGTCCAGCGTTGCCAGCTGCGAACGCAGTTCCGCAAGGCGCTGCAACTGTCCCGGCGACCCGACGTCCCACAATCCAGACGGAGGAGGCGGAATGACGCACCACGCCGCCAGCCGCTGCAACTCCTGCAGATGATCCGTGCAGGCGCGCACAAAAGCACTGATCCACCAGTGAAGTTCCGGATGTGACACAGGCGATTTTTCCATCGCAGCAGCCGTTGCGTCTTTAATCAACCTTAACAACAGATCCTGTAACGCGCCAAGTTGATACGGACAGCGTTCCAGTTCAACGATCTGTCGTTCGATCCACCGCATCGAATTTCCATCCACGGCAGGGCCTGATGCATGGCTTTGGGAATGCAACTGCCCTTCAATTCCTTCCAGCGGAACACCCAATGTGTCTGCCAGACCATCGCAGATACGGCGAGGAAGGATCCTGGATTCTGTGAGTTCTCTCAACCCGCTGCCAAGTACGAACAGTTGTCCGGCGAGGTTGCCGCTGTCGACTGTCGATACGTATTGTGGAGCCAGCGGCGTCAGCGTCCGCGTGTCGTACCAGTTAAAAAGATGGCCGCGATAGCGTTCCATTTTCGAGATCGTACCAAAAGTCTTCAGCGTGCGATCGAGCAGGCAACCTGCCGAGATATAGCCGAAGTCGTACGCAGCCAGATCCGCCAGCAATGCCATACCGATATTTGTAGGGCTCGTACGCGACGCGATCACATCACCGGGATTCATCTGCACATTGTCGGGTGGCAGCCAGTTGTCGTCCTCGGTCACAAACGTCTCAAAGTACCGCCATGTTTTACGGGACATCCGTCTGAGAAAAATGTGCTGCGTCCGCGTCAGGTTCACCGGTGTCGGCACAATGGGACGACTCAGCCACCAGGCAATCGCCGGAGAAACAAACCACAATCCCAGTAATGGCCCGGCCACCATCAATACTTGTGGCCTCTGCAGGATCAGCCAGATCAACGTGACTGTCGCGATTCCCGGTGCGACCAGCATTGCCTGGAAGAAACCCTTCAGGTCCGAACGAGCACTCCGCTCTGTATCGCCGGAGGTTTTCCATTCCAACAGCTTCGATTTTGTCCAGTGAACCCGCATCAGCGTGCGTGCGACAGCGTCAAGGCTGATGAAGGCTTCATACGGGAGAAACACCAGCATAAACAGGCACTGCGCCAGCGGACGTCATCGCGAACACCGATGTCGTGAGATGCGTCAGCACAGGCAAGCCTGTCGGCTTGTGTGCAATGTCCATCAGCGCAGTCAGCAGCGACGGCAGTCACGGCCAGAACAATGAAAGCCGTCGCCAGAACTGCCAGCGGCCCGGAGGCAACAGCCATGTCAGCAGCAGCAAGGCGAGCATAGAGGCTGGCACCATGCTGCGGCGAAGATTATTGAAGATTTTCCAGCGGGACAGGCGGTGGGTTCAGGCCGTCGGACGCCAGGCTGCGGACTCGCGGCAGCAGCCACGCAGCGATTTGCCAGTCACCTCGTATCCGCGATGCCGTCGACCGACATCAGTAGAGTAGCTCGACGGATAGTCCTGTTCGGGTAATCATCAGCAGGAACGACAACAGCAGCTTTCCAGCGGTCGTGGCTCAGAATCGTGTTCTCAGGGAAGTCTCCGCACTGGTGATCGGTGTATCGACATCATAAATTCCGCCAACAACGATCCTTCGGCAAACAGATCCTGATACACGTCCGATACAACTCGTGTGTAAGGATCAACACCCGGATCGCCGCCAAGCAATCGCACGAACCACGATCGATATGCACTCGGCAGACTGACGCCGACGCGCGGCTGCAGAATGGTGTAACCATGAATCACTCGCTGTCCAGCCGCATCCAGCACTGGCCGATTGAGCGGATGGGCCATTGCCGCGATCATTTCGCGAGCGGCATCTCGTGGAAGCTGTGTGTCTGTGTCCAGCGTGATGACATAACGCACCTGCAGGAGAATCGCTGTTTCACCGACGACACTGGCGAATCGTCCGGACGCTCCGCGCAGAGTGGCATTCAGATCGGCCAGCTTTCCGCGCTTACGTTCGTAGCCCATCCAGACTTTTTCCTGAGCGTTCCATCGACGACTGCGGTGCAGCAGAAAGAAGATATCCGCTCGATCGTGTTCGTACTTTCGAGCCAGCTCGGTGATGCCATCACATGCCTGTTGCACCAGGTCCCTGTCGCCGGGAATGATCTCTTCGGATGCATCTTCAAGATCTGTCAGAAGAGCAAAGTGCAGGTTCTCCTCACGATTGGCCAGGTACCGGATTTCCAGGCCTTCCAGCAATCGCTCAATGGATGCTGGGTTGGACAGCATTGTCGGAATGACCACGAGCGTCCGGTGCTCAGCCGGAATGCCCGTCTGAAAATCCATGCGAGGCAACGCCTGAGGGTTCATCACGGTTGTCATGAACCAGTGCACGATTCCGATTGCCAGCTGTACGGCGGACATCACAACGGGAATCACCATCAGCCACAGCAGCCATGCCCCCGGCCGCTCTCCTGCGCTGCGGCTCCACAGCACGGCGATGTTGGCAGCCGTGAACAACAACGTGGAAACAGCATAGATGAACATCGGGAAGCGTCGACGAAACTTCTCGATCGCAACACTGGGGGTCACCTGCATGTGAACAAGGCGTTCAAGTGCCGGTCGACCGTGATCCAGCAGAAAATAACCGACATGGTTCGTGCGCTGATTCGACTTCACCGTCGCTTCGGCCTGCGACAGCTGAACGGCTCGCTGAGCCACATCGTATTCCGTGCAGCGTGATCGACGAGCGATCGCTTCGACAGCATGGCGATATCGATCGCGCGTGGCAAAGTCCATTCCCCTATAGACACCCGCAGGATCCTGGCTCAGTGTCTGTTCGACAAGACTCTGATCAGCAACAAATTTGCGCCAATCGTTGACCGCCAGAAACCGCAGACTAATAATACTGTTGCCCACCGACACCTGATCAGCGGCCTGCGCCTTGACTTCGGCCAGGATTAATTGTTCGGTCGTTTGTCCCTGATCGGCCAGGCGCTGTTCGAGCCAGCTGCTGGCAAACGAAAAACTCGGGTTCTGTCCCTGCATATGACGAGTCAGTTCGGCCAGAAATGCACCGGACAGCGGAGGATTTTCGCGAGCCATGTCGGCCAGTACGAGAACCAGATCGGTCGGTTTCTGTTCGACCGTGCGAATCATCTGTTCCGCCCAGTCACTGGCGTGATCGCGATCGCGGCGTCCCTGAGAAATTCGCACGGCCACACGCCGCAGATTCTCAATCAGCGCGAGGCGCAGCATCAATGGCAAGGCCCACAGTTCGCCCAGCTTCAGCGGCACGACCGATTGGTAGGCGGTCAGGAACCCCGTCAGATTTGCGGCATCCAGTCGACCGTCGGTATGAGCAATCAACTCCAGGGCAATGTCGTAGACTCGCGGATAAGCTGCCCCCGAGCCAGCTGTCAGCCGGGGAAGTTCACCACTGAGATCGAGGCAACAACTTCCGAGTGGATCGGATCTGTTCTTCAATCAGATAGAAATTGTCGAGCAGCCATTCCGCTGCTGGTGCGATTCTTCGATCGCGGGCCGCTGCCGCTGCGATCAAGTCGTACGTTTCGACCAGGATGCGCTCATTTTCCGCCAGCCGCGGCAGGAGCTTGTCATCTGCCTCACCAGTCGCCAGCCGATGAGTCGCCGCGATGGTGCGTGCGTGTCGTTCCAGCTGATCGGCGTTCAGCAGTTCAGCCCGGAGCGGAAGTTCCTCGACAAGCGTTTCAGGCCCGGAGCCCTCGCGGGGACTCTTCCGCCCATATATGATTCGGCCGAAGCGACTCGTAATTTCCGATAAATGCATTTATAGAATTCCTCTGGTTGTTGGCGAAGTCTCTCTCACTGGAATCGTGGCGCCTCTGTCAGCGAGAAAACCACGACTTCTTCGCCCGTCACGGTGCTGATGTCATGATGCATGCTGCGAACTTTCACGCCCGCCGCTTCATGAACCAGTGATTCCAGCATTGGACGTGCTAACTCCAGTAACTGTTTCCTCGTCTGTTTGATGAGGTCTCGGCCTCTCTCCGGCGACGCCGATTTTCCCAGCTGTCGTTCCGCCAGAGTCAGCACTCCCATGATTCGAACGATCAGCATGTCTTTGATCAGATGTGCGTGAATCCGTTCGGAACGCCATCCGAGGTACTCGTCCTGAAACCGAATGATGCCGTCGCAGATCGCGGCTTCGCTCTCAGCTTGTGTCAGAGTTTTGGAAGGCCGCTCACTGCGAAGTTTGCGGGCTTCACCAATCGGCAGGCGTCGATCTGTCGCGGGTTGAGCCATCGACCTCGGACGCATAGGTGGCGCACTTATCTCGGGAGCAACCGGAACGATGTTCGCCAGAACCATTCTCACCGCAGCCAGTGTCACCGGTTTATAGAGGACCAGATCGCAACCGGCCTTCATGGCGAGCGCGTGGTATTCGTCGCCCTTCTGGCCGGTAATGGCCACAATTTTCATGTTGGCAAAGCCGGGTATCTGGCGAAATCGCGTCACCAGCGTGTAGCCATCCATGCCCGGCATCAGCAGATCCACCAGCATCAGATCCGGACGAAACGCCGTCGCCACATCCATCGCCTGGACGCCGCCATAGGTCACGTGCACCTCGTTGTCGAGTTCTTCCAGTAACAGTCCCAGCGCGTCGGCACCGTCGCGGTTGTCATCGACAACGAGAACTCGCAGAGATTTTTCGTTCGTTGACATAAATGATTAATCCTTTACAAGATAATGCAGGTGAGTGACTGATGATTTCGTGACGACTTCGTGCATCCGCTAGTGTTGGAATACTGTCTAAAAAGACTGTGCGACCGACTGCTCCGCAGCGACTCGCAGGCCGACCACCATTCAACAGCTATCCCCCTCCAACTTCAATCCCTCCTGCACGGTTGCCAGAATTCTCTTGAGTTGTTCAAAACGAGCGGGCTTCACAAGGTGATGATTGAATCCAGCCTGTTGAGATGCCTGCCGGTCGGTATCCTGGCCGTAACCCGTCAAGGCGATTAACACAGTGTTCCTGAGAACTGGCTGCATTCGAATCCGTTTCGCGACTTCGTAGCCGTTCAAACCAGGCAACCCGATATCCAGCAGGACGACGTCAGGGCGATATTCGATCGCCGCTTCCACTGCCGACAATCCGTCATGAGCAGTCCGAACATCATGCCCCGCTGCTGTGAGCAGCATCGAGAATCCCAATACGGTATCGACGTTGTCGTCCACGACCAGCACTTTCAAAGGAGGCGCGAGGAGTGAGGGGTGAGGAGCGTGCGAAGAATGGGCGTCAGACTCGTTCCTCGCCCCTCGCCCCTCATCACTTAAAAGTGGCAGTCGCACGACGAATTCGCTGCCTTCTCCGACCATACTCAAGGCCTCGACATGCCCTCCGTGCAGCTCTGTCAGTCGCTGCACCAGAGCCAGCCCGATCCCTAGACCTCCCTGGGAACGGTCGAGAGAACGATCCGCCTGCGTGAACAAGTCGAAGATGTGCGGCAGCAGGGCTGGGGAGATGCCGACGCCTGTATCCCGCACCCGAATCACGACAACCGCTGGAGTCTGGAAACAGGGATCCGGTGTCAGTTTCGAGGTCGCGACGTGAGGCTCCGGACTCGACTGCTCAGCAAGCTGATCGCTGGATCCTGACTCCTGACTGCTCAGTCCTTCCAGTTCCACCGTCAGCCAGATGTGCCCGCCTCCTACAGTGTACTTGGATGCATTGGTCAGCAGGTTGACGAGCACTTGTTCCAGGCGTGCCGCATCGGCAACGATCCAGAGGGGTTCCTGAGGCAACGACACCGTCAGTTCATGTCGGCGTTGCTCAATCAGCGGGCGGACGGTTTCCACCGCGCCCTCTGCGATGCAGCACATATCGATTCGTTCAAGACGAAGCTGGACCCGGCCAGTCGTGATTCGGGATACTTCGAGCAGGTCGTCCACAAGATGTTGAAGTTGCCGCACCTGACGCTCAATGATTCCGCGTGCCTGCTGCTGGATCCGACTCTCGCCCGCTCGCTGCAGCCCAAAGAGTTGTACGGCGTTCGCGATGGGAGCGAGCGGGCTGCGCAACTCGTGACTCAGCATTGCCAGGAACTCGTCCTTGCGATGATGCAGTTCCGACAGCTGGACCGCCTGCCTCCGCAGCACAGTTTCCATGTGGCTGCGTTCTGTGATGTCACGAATATTGAGCTGGATGACACTGTTGTGATCCTCCTGATAAGCATTTGCAACAACTTCCACCTCAATCAATCGTCCGTCTTTGGATTTGAGGGGCAAATGTTCAATACGCAGATAGCCCTTCGTCTGGAGTTCCCGCACAATAGATTCGTTGGCTGGCTTGTCACTGAACACGTCTGTGTTCGAACCGACCCACATCAGAATGCGTCCTGTCTCATTGCGCAGCGGCGTCGCCCGGCTGAAATGCCAGCGGTATTCGCCATCTGCGCGCCGAAAGCGATGCTCAGACTGAAATTGCTCGCCGGTCTCAAATGCATCCAGCCAAAGCCGTGATTTTCTGGCCAGGTCGTCGGGATGGACATAATTCGTCCAGCCCGAATCATGCATCTCCTCCATGGATTTGGCGGTAAACTCTGTCCATTGCAAATTGAAGTAGTCAATGTGGCCGTCGGGATCGGCCGTGAAAATCTTTTGCGGAATCGCGTCCATAATAGCGCGAAGTCGCTCGTCGTTCTTCTGCAACTGGTCTTCGACTTGTCTGCGTTCGGTGATGTCCTCAATGGCAAGCAGGATCAGAGGAGCCTGGTCAGCCGCCTGAATCAGGCGCCGGGCGTTCAGCCGCATCGACTTCCGACCGATTTTCTCGAACTCGTGGTTCATCTCGAAGTCGGTCACATTATTTTCCAGTGGCAGCACTTCGACCAGCAGTCGACGCAGATCGGGAATATCCCATTGTCCGTTGCCCAGTTCGAACAGGGGCCGATCGATTGTGTCGTCGGATGCAGTTTGAAATGTTTCGTAGAACGAGCGGCTGGCTGATTGCACGCGCAGATCCTTGTCCAGGACCAGCAGCGGTTCGCGGACCGTGGCGACGATACTCTCAGTGTACTCGTGAGCGCGCTTTATTGCGTCCACATCGACCAGTGTCACGACGACGCCGTCGATCAGATTGTCCACGGTTCTGTATGGGATGAGTCGTAGCGAACACCAGCGACCCTGCTTGTCGAGAACTTCACATTCGCTGGGATCGGCTGTGTCGAGCACGGCTTTCAGGAGCGATGCGAGATCGGGGAGGCCGTCGAGGTTCAATTTGATGTCGGCCAGTGGACGACCCACATCGGTGGGGATCAGGTTGAGCAGTGCCTCTGCGGATGGTGTATATCGCCGGACTCGCAGATCCGGCCCAAGCATCACGACGGCCGACTGGATGCTCGCAACCAAATTCACCAGATCGTTGTTGACCCGGTGCAACTCGGCATTGCGATTGTTCAGTTCGTCATTGACAGTTGCCAGCTCTTCGTTGCTTGACTGGATTTCTTCCTTCGAGGTCTCCAGCTCTTCATTCGTACTTTGCAGTTCTTCGTTGGCCGACTGGACCTCCTCGTTCGCGGACTGCAGTTCCTCGTTCGCCGCTTCCTGTTCTTTCAACATTGGCGGGAACACGACGCTTTTCAGAGCGTCGAACGACTCCGGGTCGCGAAAGAAACTGGTCACGCTGATCAGGATGTCCTGGTACAGGGCCTCGACCTCGACCGGGGTCTTCCGCAGGAACTCCACGTACTGGCTGAGATCGTCCAGTTTCTGGAGAACCATGCGGCGAGTGATGCGGCGGTAGAGAGTGTTGAATTTGTAGTGAGTGAAATCGACGCCAGTGGTCTGGTGGAGTATTTGCACGATCTGGGCGCAGATCGGTTTGTCGTCCGTCGCCCGCACGTTCATTTTGGGCACAACGTACGGATGATGACCGATGCGGGCACCGCGGGCGATCTCATCTGGGACGCACAAAGTCCACAACCTGAGGCGATCGCGCTGTGCGGCATCCCCTCGTGCTGAGCCAACGTCCTGTGCGAAGGTGATGCCACCTGGCCTGATTGCTTCAGCCCGAGCGTGCCGTGGTGGCGGTTCCGGACAGGACGACGCCACCGCACGATGCCGCCATGCTTCGGCCAGCGAACGAAAGAACTGATCGATCGGACGATGCATCCCCGTGCCTTCGCGCGGCAGCAGCTGCAATGTGTCACCCGCAATGATCATGCTCTGAGCAGGCGGGATCACGTACACATGATTTGGCTCGACCGTCGGCTCGTCCTGGACTTCCATGACCGGCATTTTCGTCGCACGCGACAGAATCTCCGCCAATGCGCTGGCGTGGGTCGGCGCCAGATGTTGCATCAGGACGAACGCCATTCCCGTATCACACGGCAGCGCCTTGAGCAGTTGCGTAAACGCCTCCAGCCCGCCCGCCGATGCACCAATGCCGACAATCGGGAACGATGTGTCGTCCCTTGTCTCGGTCGGCGCTTCGTCGAAGTCCTGTGTATTCTTCGCCGGGAGCGGCCGGTGACTGGAGGATTCGAGTTGGTCGTTTGTCATGGTCAGTTCTCAAGCGACAGAAATCCTGCTTTGGGACTCGTCAAATATGTGAGCGGCGGGGCGCTCGCCCACTGGTACTCGATTTGCGATTAAAGTAGCCGTCACTCTGTGAGTGACGAATGCCAACGGCCGCGTTTTGCGGCCTGCCTCGAGTACCATTGGGCGCTAGCCGCCGGTGTGAGTCTGAAATGGGTGCGGCTGACACCCGCAGCTAGCGACTTGCGGCTCACAAACAAAGCACACAACATTACGCCACCTGCTCCGCAACAGTCGCCAGAATCTTCTGCAGCTCTTCAAAGCGTGCGGGTTTGACAAGATGGTACGTGAACCCCGCCTGACCGGAGGCATGTCGATCGGAATCCTGCCCATAGCCAGTCAACGCCACCAGCACGACATGCTTCAGTTCGGGATGCTGCCGGATTTGCTTCGCCACTTCATAACCGTTGAGTCCTGGCAGACCAATATCCAGCAACACGATGTCCGGGAGGTAATTGATCGCTGCCTGGACGGCCGCCGGTCCATCATGCGCTGTTTGAACTTCGTGCCCGGACGCTCGCAGCAGCATCGAGAAACTCAAAACAGTATCGACGTTGTCGTCAACAACCAGGACCCGCAACTGACGCGCATTTCTGGGCTCTGATTCGACGACCGGCAATTCTAATATTTCGCCCTGAACGATGGCAATCGCACAATAAACTCGCTGCCTTGTTTCAGTGTACTTTGTACCGCGCGCTTCTCCGTGGACTTCCGCCGGTCGCTGCACCAGTGCCATACCCAATCCAACTTCTGACCGGTCCATGGAACGATCCGCCTGAGTAAGATTCTCGCTATTGATAATAGCGATCTGCGCTTCAACGGTTTTAACGAGCGCTTCACGCACGGTATCGACGTTGTTCTGCGCGTAGTTCTGAATCTCATCAATCAGTGGGATCGCATTAGTAGTCATAGCAGTCTTTCGAGTCCGTCTGAGTAATTCCACAAGGCGAAAAAAAAGCCGATGTGGGGAAACCTCGCAACGAGATTCCTTCACATCGGCCTACTCCTCAACCTGCACCCGGATTTCCAAGGATGCCTTTCGACGAGTCTTCCGCAAACATATTCAACGTCAGCCAAAACCTGCTTGAGCTTTGACCTAACCTCGCATGATACAGAATTTCCGCCAAAAAACACGTTCATGGTCCATCGAATTCAGCGAGCGGACAAATTTCGTCACTCTACTTTGTGAAATAGACACACACGAGCGTTACCTCGGCGCTGGCCAGCGCGACGTCAATGCTTGATTCTTTTGTAGATTCAACTCCAATCCGTTGTCCTAACAAAGCTCTATGTGACAGATTGCAATGAATTTGTTGGTACAAAGACTGAAAGTGCTTTTGGTTCCAGCCGAAAGATCGCTGGAGTGTGGCCGAGCAATTCTCCGTCGGCAGTGATTCTGCGGGAACGATGAACCGGGCGAATCTCGAACTCTGTGTCATGCATCGTGAAAACGGTGTGGACGGGGTCCAGTGTCCCGCTCCACAGAGCGGGAATTAGCGGCAGCACATGCCAGCTGCGTTCGATCTCCAGACTATAGAGATCAAAACGTCCATCGTCGATTTGGGCATCTTTGTGGATCGTTAGTCCCCCGCCGTAGTTGCGTCCATTGCCGACAGCAACCTGCCACGTCTTCGTTGTGCGGCGTCCTGCGCTGGAAATAATTTCCACAGTGAATGGTCGACAACGCAGCATCGCTCCCATGGCCGCCCAAATGTATGCCAGGACGCCCCAGCGTGATTTCGCCCCCTGTGACAATCGCCTGGTAACACTCTCTGAGACGCCGATACTCGCCACATTCAGAAACGGCCGATCGTTCACCCAGCCCACGTCGATCGACTTCCTGTGTCCCTCAAGAATGACCTCGCATGCGGCTCGAAGGTCTCTAGGAAGCTGCAGCGTGCGAGCCAGATCATTGGCGGTACCCAACGGTAATATTCCCAGCGGAAGCTGGACTTTCAGGAGACTCTTCAGCGATCGATTGATTGTCCCATCACCGCCGCCCAGAACGATCATGTCCACGTGCGGAGCGTGCTGCAGAATCAGCTTCGAAGGCTCATCGCCGGGTGCCTCCGGTTCGATCAGATCAAGCCCGCCGCTCGTCAGTTGCATACGGATGTGTTCGCAGTCTTCCTGCCCTCGGCGAGAATTTGCGTTCACAAGTAGGAGAGCCCGCTGCCGCATTCTGAATTCGCCCGCTATGTATGACTGCCAACAACTTCAACTGTTGATCCATTATACTGATGCTGGCCACTCTGTGCGAGGCGATCAGTCAAAAGGCGCGCCAAAATGAACCATGATCCGCGCGCATTGTGCGATTTTTCGCAGCGAATTCCTCTCTGTGAAAAGAAATGCTGGCAACCACTCCCTCTGACTCTCGTCATTGCTTTCAGCACGATTGATGCGGGTTAATGTGTCCAATACTGCGGTGACGGATTCCTTCCAGTGATGATCGGCGGCAATGGAATCTGCGCACCCCGCGAGTTGAGATAACGACAGTAAGTGAAGCTGGGCTGGAAACTTAGGCCCTTGTAGATAGACTGTCCCGGATTGATGAAAAAGTGACGGCGCGGGCCTGATCGCATCCATTCTGCTCTCGAACCAACGTGCTCTGAATCATAAGGACTTTTCATGCCGACCGATCAATCTCATGTCGATCCGATGACCGAGGTTCTGGCCGATTATCGCCGACAGGAGATGACCGAATTTGGCCAGGCATGGGTGGGGATGGAGCCGACTTTTCAAAGCCGAAAGTCGGTGCAAAAGTGGCATAAGATGTCGGCCGAGCCGGGAGGCGAGGACGCATATTTCGAAGACGACTACATGCTTAGGACCCAGGAGAGGGTCGTCCGGAAAATCAGGAAGAGGTACACAAAACAGAGGGACGAGGGGAGCTCACTGGGGCGCGGTGGAACTGGACGACGACCTCGATCAGTGGCAGGTAAGGCGACAAAGCCTGCAGTTTCACTGGGCCGACGAGGAACTGGAGCCTCTGGAAGTACGGCTGTCGCTGGACCCGGAGACTTTCGAGTACAGCATCAAGCCCGTCCCGCTGGCTTGGTTCTACGACGAGCGTTTCGTGCAGTTTCTCGAAGAGTTCTTGTGGAAAGTGCCGCGTCAACTTGGGATGTCGTTTGCCATGGCACACGGCGGAGGACAGTTTTCTCTGTCGGCCAAGACCGTCATGACCGGGAGTCTGCTTGCCGATGACATCGCGGCAAAGTTGAGCCATCCCGAACTGGCCACCTGGATCATGGACTGGCCCAACCCCGATGATCGCGCTTTCCGCGCGACAAAGTCCCGCGCGGCCGCGTTTGAAAAAATCCTGTTCGATTACTGGGCTGGCCGATTCCATCCTCGTGCGAATGGCCTTCTGACGGCGGAAAACGCACTGCTCGATCGTGGGTTTGGCCCAGCGTGCGCTGCCGCTGACGGGCTGATGGATCCCAATTGCGGTCCTGCTGGCGATCCTCGTGAGGTATTTCAAACCAATTTTGCCTTTGGACGGGCAGTGCGATGGAATGCCCAGAACATCCATCCGGGCTATTGGCAGTCAGCCCATCCCGACGAAGACGGTTACCGGCCCGACCAGATCATGCGTTACAGCGAAGGTAACCTCAACCGGCTGCAAATCGCCGGTGAGCTGCATGTCAAGAGTGGCAAGGTGCTGAACCTGGAACAGGCACCCGAGTTGGATGGCCCTCTCGACCTGGCACTGCTAACCACCGAGGCCAGCTGGGAGAATCGTGCTCAAATGACACGAACCAGCGCTCGCGATTATGTTGAGGCGCAGTTGCTTTACGTGCATCACCTGCGGTATCTTCAGAAGCATCCGCACGTCAGACTCATCGATTCGCTCCTGCAGGACCAGATTCTTGGCGATGCAGAAACGACACTGCAGCGTCATGGCGGTGAACAGCAGTTGAATAAGTTGCGCCGCTCGGCCCGCAAGATGAACCTCGAGTCGTCGCGTGGCCGGATCAACACGGATTGGATTGAGCCCGAGGCGCTTTTTTGGGCGTCGTGGAAATCGCTCCCTGCGGGCGAAAAATCGGCCATTGCCCGCGAAGTCATCGGGAACTTTCTGACTTTAGTGCAAGAGGCGTCAACGGTGGACCCGCGTCCCGACGCTCACGACAGCGATCCAATGGAATGGCACCGTCACCGCATCCATCCTGTGCTGTGGCAGGCGATTCTGGACGCCCCGTCGGGCAAGGCCAGCGATCCGGTCAACAAACAATTTGCTGCATGGCAGTCAAATCAGAAAACATACCTTGCCCGCCGTCCCATTTGGTCGCAGGTCCACGACACGCCGCCGCCCTGGAAATAGCGTCATTGCTAAAGATAGCGTCCGCGAAGGACGTGGTTCATTGCCAGCGACGTCACCAGTGTCGTCACTGCCACAGTGGCACCTGACTCATGATCAGCCGGATAGACCTGCTGCATGGCGACTGCCCGTGCGGCCAGGTGTTGCACGAGTCGGCGAGTCATCTCGGGAAAATGACCCGTCCAACGGTACACGTTCGCCACCAGGTCACGCTCCAGTTTCAGGATCAGCTCGCCGGCCGAACGGCGTGGCGCATCTGTTGCATGGTTCTCCGGCGAACCAAAGTCCTCAAAGATCACCTGCAGCGCCCCGTCCAGGCTTGGCGCTAACAAGTCGTCTTCTGCAGCGGGGTGGGCGCGATAGAAATCTTCCAGCGTTGCCGCCAGCGAACTGACGGCTTCATCGTGATCGGTCGCTGTCACGAGTGGATCGAGTTCGTTGATGATAGCCATCGTACGATCACAGTATTCGAGCTTCGCCAGGGCATCAGGCCAGGAGGCATATTTGGCACGCCAGTCGTGTCCCGGGGTCATCCAGACCGCAAACGTTTCCGACCAATCCTCGTCGGGGTGTTTTTGCGCATACCAGCCTGGCAAATGCCATACGAAGCGCTGACTGAACGGCTCGGGGCTGTATTCTTCCAAATAGGGCTGCGACATCGAACCAAACAGCCTGATCCATTCTGCTTCTTCGTACAGACGATATGCATAATTGACAACGTGCCCCATCTCGTGGCGCAAGTAACGCAGTAGCTCCGCCCGACCCACGCCTTCCAGATGCCCCACGTGTCGGGCGTGAACATCGACCAGCTCCGGCTGCGCTAGATAAAAGGGAATGCCGATCGATACGCTCTCAAACGGCACTCCCCATTCAGTGGACAAATAAAAGTCCGGCTTTAACCGTCGAATCCCAATCTGCTCCAGCTCTCGCCGAAATTCGGCGATCAACTCGTTCAGGGGCGTGTCGGTAATCGCCAAGCCCAGATCACGAATGGGCGTGGCCATAGATCGGTTCTCTTGAAACGGCGATGCAGCAGTCACGTTCCCTGCTTTCCATTTTGAAGGCGACAATCCATCGAAAAGTACTTCGAGAGAGGCGAGTTGAGAAGCCTGTCAGCATCCCCAGGCAGACTTATTGCACAGTGTGCGAATTCGCACACAAGGCGCGCCACAAATGCTATCATACCTTGCTCACCGCTCCGAACTCCGATACTTTGACGACATTTAAATTTAGCGGCAACTCCAAGCTGGGGCGATGAAGAGGCACAAAAGTCTCTTTACACGATCGCCACGAAATCAGGCAAAAATTGCTCGTAAAACGTCAGGGATTGTCAAGACACCTGCACGAGGATGTTGAATGCATAAACCCTGCGTGCCGCTTCTCCAGGATTGATGCTTCAGTCAGCCCACGTGGCCGAAGTGGATTGGTACTGCGTTTGCTTATCGTGGCTCCGGAAATAGAAAGCCATGAACCATCCGGGCTTGTGTCAGGTTCAGTGCGTGTGTCATGGCGTCGTTTGCAAAAGGACAATAGAAATGCTTGGAACCATTCTGCTCATTATTCTGATCCTGATGCTTCTGGGAACAATTCCTGCATGGCCTCACAGCAGAAGCTGGGGCTACGGACCGAGCGGCGGTCTGGGATTGGTTGTGCTGATCATCGTCATCCTGCTGCTCATGGGACGCATCTGATCAATCTGAACCTTGCTCACTTGGGGGCAGGCGTCCAATGGCGTGGAATTAAGAAATCCCAACGGCGAGCCGGGTACGTAAGTGCCCGGATTTTTCCATCAATTGCAACAAATCAGGGGATTTACATCCCCCGCTCGCCGGACTCAAGTCTGGCCGCGCGCAGTGTCAAAGCGATATGAACCTATTATAAGGAGAAATTCATGATGAAGTATGGATACAGTATTTTCCTGTTGGCTGGGTTAATTGCAGCCACCGGATGCGAACAACCGTCGTCTGTTCCGACACCTGGCAAGGTCACCTCCGAGGACGTCCGGCATGATGCAGGCGAGGCGGTTGATACGGCTGCCGAGTTCTCTCAGCAGACGAAAGATGAGTTCCAGCAAAAACTTGACGTGCGACTCAAGGAACTGGATGCGGAATTGGAAGTGCTTCGAGAGAAAGGACGCGATCTGAAAGATGAAGCAAAGGTAAAATGGGATCAGAATCTCGCCGAACTTGAAACGAAGCGGGATACGGCTCGGGCAAAACTAGCGGAGGTCGGTGAGTCGAGCGCCGAGGCATGGAAGGATCTCCAGAAAGGGGCTCAGGCTGCCTGGAATGACATGGACAAGGCTTTTAGTGAGGCGTCACGTGAGTTTTGATGAATCGTATTTGTGAATGGAGAGCGATCTGGGTGTGAAATACGATCCTCAAAGGTGCCTTCACGCAGGGCTTGTAGGTACAATTTCCGGCTGGTGGCCTGAATCCCTGATCACAGGAGCCAAGTTATGAACGATGTGGTTGCCAAATTCTGTGACAACGTCCATGAAAAGCTGGAGACGCTTCAGGGTCGGTTGGAGTCACTGAAGCTGAACATTGGAGCAACTTATCATTTGCTTCACGAAAAGTTGTCGAGATACGCAAAGCCGGCGAAGTCCGGCAGCTGCCAATGAATGAAGCGAGGGCGTCGCTGGAGCAGTGGATACAGGAAACAAGAGCCGAAGCGAAGAACAGGATCGGACAAGGAATCAGGAACCACGAGGTTCAATATCTTTCTGAGCGAGCAAACAGGGCAGAGGGCTGTGTGGAAATTGCGCTCATGCTTGCCGAGGCCAGCATCGACGATGCCGAATGGATGATTCTTGAGGCTATCGCTGCCCGACTGGAGGCTGAGGCGGTGACGGACGGTCGATCCTGACGCGGGCTTTGTCTGCGTAACGTTGCGGCAAAAGAACAGAACTTCAGGAGTGTGTGCTTGTCGACAACGTCGAGCGAAAATGCCTGCACAGGAATGGGAGCGATGCCGCATGCGTCCGGCGTGGCGTTTCGAGTCTGGGCTCCTCATGCCAATGCTGTGTATGTGACGGGTTCGTTTAACAAATGGTCGCCCGACGCACATCCCATGGCAAAGGCGGATGAGGGCTATTGGTACGCGGATATCTCCAGCGCTGCTGTCGGCGACGAATATCGCTATCGCATTCTGAACGGCGACAAGGAGTTGCTGCGTATTGATCCTTATGCGCGCCAGGTGACCAATTCGGTCGGGAATGCGGTGGTCCATGACTCGCAGTTTGACTGGCAAGGCGATGACTTTCATTTGCCGCCCGTCAACGAGCTCGTGATTTATGAAATGCATTTGGGAACATTTCACAACGACGAAGATCGTCAGACGGATAAGTTTGCGAAGGCGGTCCAGAAACTGGATCATCTGAAGCGGTTAGGCGTCAACGTCATTGAAGTCATGCCATTGGCGGAGTTCGGTGGTGAGCTGTCCTGGGGCTACAACCCGGCCTGCATTTTTTCAGTCGAGACGGACTATGGTGGCCCGGTCGGGTTCAAACGATTTGTCAAAGCTGTGCATCAGGCCGGAATGGGAGTGATTCTGGACGTTGTCTACAACCATTTTGGTCCGGGCGATCTTGACCTTTGGCAATTTGATGGCTGGAGTCAGCACGGACTGGGAGGAATTTACTTCTTCAACGACTGGCGTGCTGAGACTCCATGGGGTTCGACGCGCCCGGACTACGGGCGCAGGGAAGTGTGCGAGTTCATTCGCGACAATGCCATGATGTGGCTGGAAGAATATCACGTGGATGGCCTGCGGCTCGATATGACGCTCTATATGCATCATGTGCGAGGAGACGGCGATCCAGGCGCTAATTTGCCCGACGGATGGAGCCTCGTGCAGCGGATTAATCGCGAGGTCGCTCAGCGGTTTCCGGGGCGCATCACAGTTGCCGAGGATCTGCGTGACAATGATCGGATTACAAAGCCCGCAGACCAGGGCGGTGCGGGTTTTACGGCGCAATGGGCGGCTGCTTTTGTACGTCCGTGCGCGCGTAATGATCACTCCGAACGACCACCAAAGATCGCTGGAAAGCATTCGACATGCCATCGATGGCGGCTACAATGGGGACCCGTTCCAACGCGTTCTCTACAGCGAATCCCATGACGAAGTCGCGAATGGAAAATCTCGTGTCGCGTCAGAAATCGATCCTCAGAACCCCGAAAGCTGGTTCGCACAAAAACGCACAACTTTGGCGGCAGCCATCGTGCTTACTGCGCCTGGCATCCCAATGCTGTTTCAGGGCCAGGAATTCCTCGAAGACGGGTGGTTCCAGGATTCGGTACCTCTCGATTGGGACAAATCCGAAGAGTTCAGCGGTCTCGTACGGATGTATCGGGACCTGATTCATCTTCGCCTTAACCGCTCGAACTGCACGCGAGGGTTGTCTGCATCAGGCCTGAATACCTTTCATCAGAATCAGGCAGATAACATGCTGGCTTATCACCGCTGGCATCAGGGCGGTCCCGGTGATGACGTCGTCGTCGTTGTGAATCTCTCTCACCTTGCCCATGAGAACTACAAGCTGGGTTTTCCTGCGCCAGGAACCTGGCGATTACGCTTGAACAGCGACTGGAACGGCTACAGCCGCATCTTTGGAAACCACGCGAGCACGGACGTCATCGCCGGGGCCGAACGACGGGATGAGGAGCAGCGGGTGAACTCCGTGCAACGGGACGGATTTCCCGCCGAGGGTACGATCCGCATCGGAGCATACAGCGTGCTGGTTTTCTCGCAGGACACACACATCTGAAATTTCAGTCCTCGTCTCCATAAGGCGACTCGCGAAAGTCGGATCAACCTGCCAAGGATTCGGGCACTGGTCATTTTTTTCTCGTGGCAACTCTGCGGAGATATTTGAAGGTGAAGGCCAGAATGAGTTTTTCACCCAGACGCGGAAAGATATCGCGAAATAAGAAGATGGGGCGCAACGGGGGAAAACTGAGCATCATTTCCGGCGGCCCGGTGAGAATTGCCTTCTCCACCGCTGCGGCAACTTTTTGCGCGGTCGTTTCTCCCACGAAGAAGGGAGTTTTTCTGCCCGTGGATTTGATGATTTCGTCATAAACGCCGCCATCTGTGGTAAAGCCCGGACAAATCACCGTCGTTGTAATTCCATCCTGGAGAAGTTCGCCGCGCAGTCCCTGAGTAAACGCGATCAATCCTGCTTTTGTGGCACCGTAGACTGCGCCAAAAGCCGGCCCATGTTTTCCAGCGATGGAGGCCATGTTAATGATGCGACCAAAGCCCTGCTGCCGCATGATTGGCACCACATGCCGGGTCAGGACAATGGCTCCCGTCAGATTTGTTTCGATCGTCTGCAAAATCTGATCGAGTGGCAATTGATCGAATATCGCGAAACATTCGATCCCGGCATTGTTGACGAGCACATCAATACGTCCGAATCGATCTTTTGTCGCTTTGACGAGTGCTTCCAGGGCATTCGGATCGGCAACATCGGTGGGCACGGCGATGCATTCACAGCCGGTCGCCGTAAGTTCTGCTTCAAGGTGGGCCAGTTTATCGGCTGAGCGTGCGGCGAGCACAAGACGATAGTTCTTTTTTGCCAGCCCCAGACAGATGAATCTGCCGATTCCGGCGGATGCCCCGGTGACGATGACTGTAAGTTTTTCCGGGACGGACGCTGAATTCGCCATGAGAACGGATGCTCCGACTGAGCCCTGGAAGTGTGGTCGATTTGTCTGGAATTCAGACAGCATGGCAGATTATCACGTTTGAGTCGAACAGAGAATGCTACTATGCGGGGCGCCGATGAGCCCTGAATATGGTACTCCGTCCTGCACGAATGAATTCCGCACACGACATGAAAGATCCGGACCTCAGAATTATAGTGCTCACCGGCAGCGATCGCCCGGATATTCAGGCGGCATGGCATGACCTGCGTGACTATCTGCAGACAGTCCGCGGCGTGGAGCTGGTCGGTGTGTTTTCCAGTGACGAACCAATCCCGGAAGATCTGGCAGGCGACATCGTCGTCGTGCTGGGGGGCGATGGTTCCGTACTGCGAGGATGTCGACAGTTAGGCCGACGTCAATTGCCGATCATCGGCGTCAACCTTGGTCGGCTTGGATTCCTGACTGACCTGAGTCCATCGGAATTTCGCAAAGGGCTACCGGGGCTCAAGCGCGGACAGTTTCAGACTGTTGAACATTTGATGTTCGAATGTCACCATCATCGGGGTGACGGAACGGTGATCACCGATCTTGGCCTGAATGAAGTGAACGTCACGGCAGCCGGGTCGATGAAGATGCTCTATATTCATCTGAAAATCGACGACATGGATGTCACAACGTACAGTTGTGACGGGCTCATCATCAGCACACCGGTCGGTTCGACAGCTCACAACCTTTCGGCGGGCGGGCCGATCCTGCGTCAGGAACTGCAGTGCTTCGCGATCACGCCGATTTGTCCTCATACATTGACGGTCCGACCGATCGTGGATTCTGCAGAACGAATATTTGAAATCTCGGTAAGGGATGCACCGCCCGGTGTCATGCTGGTCATCGACGGTCAGATCAGCCGACCGGTGGATTCCACTGATCGCATTCTGATTCGGCGGGCTGAGCAGACGTTTAAGCTGGTCCGACTGGCAGGCCACAGTTTTTATGGAACTCTGCATCGGAAACTTGGCTGGCAGGGGCATCTGGACTATCGCGAACGGCGGGGGCATTGATTCAACAAAGGCGATGGTTTCATTCTGCTCGGCAGGCAAAAAATCACGGACAGTGAGAAAATTCTTCAATGTTGTCCATGTATTCCGAAGACGATCAGCGAATGATTCGCCTGCAGGAAGGAGATTCGGCGGCTTTCAATGAGCTGGTGAGTCTCTGGCAGGGACCTCTGTTCGGTTTTTTTATTCGCAACACCCGCGATGAGCATTTGTCCGAAGACCTGGTGCAGGAGACGCTGCTGCGCCTGTACCGCAATTGCTGGGACTATCTTCCGAAGGGACTCTTTAAGGGCTTCCTGTTCCGGATCGCCCGAAATCTGGTAATCGACCATTCGCGCCGCACTACCAATGACGTGCTCATTCGCAGCGTTCGCGGCCGTGCCCGAGGTCGCGATGGTGAAGAATTCGACCTGATGCAGTTAGTTCCCGACGACATGGCATCTCCGTTTGATCGTGCCGCAGAAAAAGAACTTGCATCTGCTGTACAGGAAATGCTGCAGGAATTGCCTGAAGAACAACGGCAGACATTTCTGCTGCATCACTATGAATCCCTGACATTGTCCGAAGTCGCCGATGCCATGCACACCTCATTGCCGACCGCAAAAAGCCGATTGCGGCTCGTGAAGGAAAAACTGCGAAACTTGCTGGCCTGTCGTGGTTTTGTGAATGAAGCTATTTCTGAAAATGAGTCATCCTGATCCATCTGTTGTGCGTTCTTGTTTTTTTGATGCCGCTTCCCGGAGCCAATCGTAATGCCTCACTTCAGCCGCCTGACAGACATCATCACCTGCAGTCTGACCGAAATTCTCGATGCTGCTGCGGATCCTGCCAAAACGCTGCAGGAAATCATCGGCGAAATGCATGAAGGGCTGGCTGCGTGTCGCCGCAATGTGCAAACGTCGACCGGTAACGGAGAACGGATGAGACGTGAAATCTCTGATTATGAAGCTCAGATTGTCGTGTGGAAAGACCGAGCCCGACGGAACCTGGCCGAAGGCGATGAAGACGCAGCTCGCAATTCACTGCGACGCAAAGTGGAAATTGTGGATCTGATTGCTGGATTGCGGCCGGAACTGGAAGCCGCCGTTTCCGCATCGCAGCATATGCTCAGGATTCAGAAAGCACTGGAAGCGCGGCATTCCGAGGCCCTGCGCAGACTGGAGGAACTCACCGGCCAATCTCCGGCCATTTCACTGGAATCAGAAACCTCCGTCCTTTCCTCAATCGCGGCGAATCAAAAACGCCGCTCTGCCGTGGAAGCCGAACTTGAAGCCCTGCGCCGTGAAATGCAGCAGTAGCACAATCAGTCGCTATGGAGTGCCGGATGCACAGCAGATTAACGGCTGTGCGGCTTGGACTGCAATCAGATCGGATCATCATCTATCATGTGCGGCACGCGGCTGGACGTGACTGTGCAAACAGCTCAGCGGGAGCCTTGCCATCCCCTTCGTCCTGGGGTTGTCAAGGGGATCTCACTGTTGCAGCATGAGGGGATTGCCAGCCGGATCCTCAGGAGTTCGGGGAGTGAATTACAGATGAGTCATAATGTCTCAAAAAGATTGATTTCTTCGTCACCGTCAGCGCATAAGTCTTCGCTGCCACGCCTTCTCTTGATCGGTGTCTGCCTGGCAGCGGCGTTCGGGCTCTTCTCAGACATACTTCAGGCTGACGAACCGAAGATCCCGCCAGTTTCTGCCACCGTCCCGGATTCTGCCACCGTCGTCGATGGCATCAAAGTACCCGATGGCTTTCATGTGGAATTGTATGCCGATGATGATCTGGCTCATGACGTTCATTCCATGACGATTGATGCCAGGGGGCGCGTCGTGGTTTCCGGGCCGGGCTATATTCGAATCCTTATTGACAGCAACAACGACGGACGCGCCGACACGTTCAAACAGTTTGCCGACAAACCGGACACGGGTTCGCAGGGCATGTTTTTCCTGGGCTCCAGCCTGTTGTGTTCCGGCGATCAGGGACTACAGATTTTTCGCGACAACAATCAGGACGACGTTGCCGATGGGCCACCGCAGGTTTTTCTGAAGATCTCCGCTGGCGGCGAACATCATGTCCATTCGATTCAAAAAGGTCCGGACGGCTGGTGGTATGTGATGGCCGGAAACTTTGCCGGTGTCACAGCAGCGTATGCAACCGTGCCTACGTCACCCATCAGGACACCTGTGTCGGGAACGTTGCTGCGTCTGAAGCCGGATCTCTCCGGAGGCGAGATTGTCAGCGACGGGTTTCGCAACGCTTATGATTTCACGTTCAACGGTACAGGCGACTTCTTTACCTACGACAGCGATGACGAACGAGATATCTCATTGCCATGGTACCTGCCGACTCAGGTGTTTCACGTACTGCCGCTTTCGAACGCAGGCTATGTCACAGTGGGCCTCAAACGGCCTGGCAGTTATCCGGATATGCCTCCGGTGCTGGCAACATTCGGACGCGGTTCGCCCACGGGAGTCACCTGCTATCAGCATCAGCAGTTTCCGGAAATGTACCACGGCGCATTGTTCATGCTGGACTGGACTCTGGGACGCATTCTGACCGTGCCGCTGATACAGGAAGGTGCTGGATGGAATAAGGGTGGTTTCGTGTTTGCCGAAGGCCGTGATCAATTCGGATTCGCTCCCACAGACATCGAAGTCGCTCCGGACGGAAGCCTGTTCGTCAGTGTCGGCGGTCGTGGAACCCGCGGCAGTGTGTTTCGAATCGTCAGCGATGCCCCTGCAAACCCGCCTGTGGCGGCCCGAACGGACGTCGGTTCACAAAAACTGAATTCGGTTCTGGACGCGCCACAGCCGAACAGCAGCTGGTCGCGCGCGACATGGATTCCGCTGGCAATATCGCTGGGGCCCGATGTGTTCCGCGAAGCCGCGCTGAGGGAAACTCGACGAGTCCCCGAACGGCTGCGGGCGATTGAGATCCTTGTCGAAATGTTTGGTGGACTGGATACCGTCACCGCATCAAAGCTAACACTGGCCGGATCAAGTCTCGTCCGCGCGCGAACGGCATGGGCGATCGGACGCAGTCGTCCGGATTCGCCGGAGCCGGAAATCCTGCGAAAGCTCATCACGGATCGAGACCCTTTCGTCCAGCGGTTTGCATTGGAGGCACTTACTTCCGCAACGTCCGATGCCACGTTTGTCGTCACAGCGCCCTCGATTGCAGCCGCTCTGGCATCAGATGATCGCATCGTGCGACTCTCTGCCGCATTGTTGATTTCACGAATGAACGATGATCACCGCAATGCCATAGCGAAGGCACTGGCGAGCAATCCGCGCGCCCTGATGTGGTTTCACATGGGACGCTGCCTGCGTTCGCCGCTGCAAAGCGCACCTGCAGCGGCGGTCGCAGCGGACGTCCTTGTATCCACGACGTCATCAAGTGAAGATCGCGGCGACGCGGCGCGCATTCTGCAAATGACGCTGGGAGACGTTGGCCCGGTCAAAGATCGACCAGTGATGTTTGATGGCTACGCACCCAGGTTACCGCTGGCGTCCCTTGAACGTGAAATCAATCCGGTCATGACCAAAGTCGCGACCGCATTTCCGTCCGGAGATGCGAATCTGGATCACGAATTGATTCGCCTGATCGCCATGACAACACCGTTCAATCGTGAATTGTTTACGCGGCTGCTGGCGAGCATCACTGATTCCACACTTCCGGCCGACGATATCCATCGCCTCGCCGCGATCAGCCAGTTTGATATCGAGCGTTCCCATGATGAAAGCGTGGCGACCGCAAAAGCACTGGTGGGCATCGACATCAAGATCCGCAAGTATGGACTGAAGCAGGACACGAACTGGGATGACCGCATCGGCGAACTTTACAAAGCCCTTTGCAAAGTCGATCCGGCAATGCCCACGCTCCTGGCCGAACAACCTGGCTTTGGCGAACCGGGTCATGTGCTGTTCCTGACTCAGGTACCGCAGGCAGCAATTCCCAGAGCCATTGAAGGACTGGTAAAAACGATTCAGTCAGATCCTGAATACAAATGGTCAAACGACGTCGTCTTCACCATCGCGGAATCCACTCAACCCGAGCAGCTGGCACTGCTTCGCGCACAACTCGACAATCTTTCCGTACGTGATTCTGTGCTGATCACCATCGCCGACAAGGCCACCAAAGAGGATCGTGAGATTTTACTTTCCGGCCTGGAATCACCTCAGCTCAATGCTGTGGAAGCCTGCCTGAAGGCTCTCGCCAAATTGCCACGCAGCAATGCGGCTGCCGAACAGTTCCAGTTGCTGGCTGCGGCCAGACGCATGATGAACGACCAGCGCGAGTTTCAACTGCGTGAGATTGCGATGCGGCTGCTGGAGAACAACACATCGCAGGCACAGCAGTTCGTGTTTGGAGAAGTCGGGTATTGCCTGCAGCCGGAATCGATGCAACTATGGCAGACTTGGCTGGAACAGCGTTACCCGGACTATCACCCGCCGCAGACGTCTGATGTGGCTCAAAAGGTTTTGCTGAGTCTGGAGACCGTTGACTGGAACGCCGGCAATGCCGACAACGGACGACGTCTGTTCGAACGGCTTGCCTGTGCCCGTTGCCACGGCGGACGTCAGGCGCTGGGGCCGGATCTCAAGGGTGTGACGAAACGATTCTCTCGCCACGATCTGTTCGCATCGATCGTGGAACCCAATCGAGATATCTCACCCCGCTATCAGACAACGTCAATCGAGACAAAGGCAGGTAAAGTTTACACCGGTCTGATCGTTTACGAATCTGTCGATGGCCTGTTGCTGCGCGACGCCGAACACAGGACTTATCGGATTGAAGCCTCCGATATGGAAAACAAAGTGCTCCTGCGCAACTCACTGATGCCCGCAGGATTGCTCAAGGACACTCAACCCGGCGACCTCGCGGATCTCGATAAATATTTGCAGGGGCTATGACCATCGGATGCGCAGTGCTTGCCAGTCTGCAAATCAGCGGGTTGACGATATTTGTCAGGAAATGACGGTAACAATTGGCGGGAACGGAGCCTGACGGTTAGCCCAACTTCCCCAGAAGTGTAACAAAGCGCGACCGACCGAAAAAAGTTC
>JBBJME010000065.1:0-31397 GCA_037719765.1 Planctomycetaceae bacterium | reverse complement strand
CAAAGGGTGCTCCGCACTATTGGTTCCTGACACCTTTTACAATCCGCCAACTGATTCGTCGGAAACCGGAATCTGCTGCAAGTCGCAATTTTACCGGCGAAACTCAAAAGTCGCCAGAGCGATTCGATGTGCGTGCCGTCAAAAGCTTTAGAACCCCTGACAAAACCTGCGTGAGCTGCGACGTTTGTGGTTCTTAAGTTGATCGCGACCGCTGATACATCTCACGCATCAGAAGATCGATGGCTTTGGCACGAGACTTGATCGTTTGGCTGGTTTTTCCTGACTGCTGAGCGGCTGTGGCCTGTTTGCTTAACGTCGTGACTTCCTGAAAATCGACGTCCCATGCGCTGTCGCGTGCGGCCTGAACAAGATCACTCTGCACTTCCGCCAGGTACGACAGGAAATCCTCGGAGACGGCGGCATTTATGACGCGATAAGGCGATTTGGGATTGAATGCCGTGTTCGGGACTGCAGGCCGTGACGAAGATGGTTCTGTGAAAGAATCTATCGGCATGCCCGTCGCATCGAGTGTCGTTGCACCAGTCGCGAAATCCTCGCTGGACTCCGCCGTTCTTCTGCTCACGATCCGACGACTGATGAGCCACGAAAGCACAGACGCTGCGACCAGAATCATTGCCGGAATAAACTTTTCCATGACCCCCAGCGCAATCCCTCCCAGCAGACACAAGACAGCAGTTCCCGCCAGCAGGATTTGCGGCACATTCGAAGGCTTCCCGGGGATGTCCAGCGTCCTGTCAAGATTTGGTGACTTCGGCGGTTCAGCAGACGGCTCTGCGACTGTGCCGGGGTAGCTGTCAATTCCTATGACGACCACGGTGGAGTTGTCTGAGCCGCCGCGACAGTTTGCCAGATTGATTAACAGGCGGGAAGATTCCGCTGGCGGCAATGAAGCCACGGTCTGGCCGATCTCTGCATCGGTGACATGATTTGTGAGTCCATCTGAACACAGGACAAAATGATCACCTGCTTCGACAGAAAACGGGCCTTCAATGTCAACCTGCACGAGAGGATCTGGTCCAAGGCAGCGTGTGATCACATTTCGCGGATGAAATAATTCAACATTTTCAACGGTCGCTCGTCCCAGCCGGATCATTTCCCACTGCAAACTGTGGTCGAATGTCAACTGTTCGATGCGGCCTCGACGGACTCGATAAACGCGACTGTCACCGACATGTCCAATGGTGGCCCCGTCTTCGGCCAGGCTCAGCACGCTGCAGGTTGTTCCCATGCCTTCGAATTCGCGATTCTCCCGACCGCGATCATTGATCGCCTTGTTCGCTGCATAGATCGCCTGGCGCATGCGGCTTTGCACCGATGGGGCATCGCGCTTGAAATACGCATGTGGCAACGTGTCGACTGTAATGCGACTTGCAAGATCGCCCACGGCATGGCCACCCATGCCATCTGCAACCACAAACAAGTGTCCGCAGCGATGCCATTCGGCGTAGTCGGCACACAGACGCACTGCGAGTGAATCCTGGTTCGCCGAACGGCGCATCCCCACATCGGTACGCGAAGCATACTGTACGACGGGAGGAGACGGCATGGCGCGTTTACTCAAGGGCGGCGGTTGCGGAGCATTTCACAGACTCATGGGATCACAACATTCTCACGCTCCGAGGCACAGTGTACAACTGTTGGTCTTTGAGACCAGCGACCGGGGCGAAAACGACAGAATCCCGTGAAAAGGAATGCACTCGCGGAGCGAACCCTCAATTGCCGTTAACGTCGGACAGCTTCGCCTGATTTTCCGCCATGGAAAACCGATTGTGAGTCACTGTTTCGTGATCTGCCAGCACCGCCAGTCGTACCAATTCCGCTGTACTGCCGACGCCAAGTTTTCGAGTTGCGTTCGCTCGATGTTTCTCAATCGTCTTCACGCTGATCTCCAGCGATAACGCGATCGCCTTATTGGCAAGACCAATTGAAACAAGCTGGACGACCTGCAATTCACGACGCGACAAGCGACCGATCTGCTGCCGTGCTCCGTCACGACGGGACTGCCAGTTCCGAAAGGCCAACTCTTCAGAAATGGACGCTGATGTTGCGGCGTTCAGATTAATCCCGTGCCCAAATGAACCTGCGATGGACTGAATCATGTTTCATTGCTTCCTTCACTCGAATGCATCGTCTGCAGCGCCAAGACAGCCATCAGGCTGCAAGGGGAATGGCTACAGCCAAAGCTCCAACTGCCACTGGCAGGCTACAGCCTGTACCTCCAGCAGTGATCGGTCGCTAGCTCCATTCCGCTGATGGCGATTGGGCGAATCTGCCAGGAGCATGATCCCGCCCGCCACAGAAATTTCTTCGGGAAGTCGCAGCATCGAAATTTATCGAGAGGAAAGCAATTCAGTCCAGCCGAGCAAAATGCGGGCTCATCCCCTGTGGGTTACCAGGTAGCTTCGTGCAATTAAGAAACTCTGCACGCACAGTTGCGTGAGATCCCTTATGCACGAGTAGAGTGGAATGTGTTGCGCGTAATCGTCGAGTGAAAACCCTCAGTGAGGCTTCGCACCGTGAGGATGATCCCCTACGTGTTTTTGACTGCTTTGCTTACTCTCGGCCGCCGCTTTGTCCGCAGTAATCGAAGAGTATGTCCACCAGCCAGCAATCCCCATCGCAAACACTGTGTACAGAAACAGTGCTGACAGCATCTTTCCAATCGCGCCGCCAGCTGTTACGTCGTCTGCGCCGAACTGTTCGATTTCGACTGGCGAAAAAAGTTCTGCCGTGTCTTCAGTGGGCGTGGCTGCATGAGAAGCAGTGTCTGACATGGGTCACGTATCTCGCGGTCGAAGATCAGAATCAAAGAGTCTTTAAAAAAGGGGTCAGGAACCAATAGTGCGGAGCACCCTCTGGGCCATTTGCTGACCCCTTTTTTAAAGCATTAGCATATCGCAGAGCCGGATTCTTGCGAATCCATTGATGAAGTGCCACCGGAGTTTTTCGGAATTGGGGTAAGACCGTCGAAATCGGCGTTTAAGTGGCCTGGACACACGACGGACGCGAATGTCCATCCTATTGAATCCCAAGCAATTCACCCAATATGTTTTGAACCGGATGTGGATGGCCTTTGTACTGCCGAAAACCTTCGCCGTACTGAGCCCCGATTTCATTGCCGCGCAAGCGACTCCAGCGTTCGCAGGCATCCATATATTCGTCCATTCCGTGCTGACGCCGAAGCCATTCACGCTGACTGGCGTGGCAAGCCAGAGCTTCCAGCTTGCTGGGCATTTCCGCAGAAATATCGACGACAAAATCCGGCGCGATGCGATTTCCAAAATGATCGGTACCTTCCACAGGATCCACATAGTACAGCCATGGAATTTTCTGAGTCGGCGGAGCTGGATCCCACTGACAAGTGCGATAATTCGGCACGGACGCATTGAAGCACGCATCCCGCACCAGCGCGCTCGTGATCTCGTGGTCGTGCATGTAGTCGATCGGAGGAGCAGTCAGGATGATGTTGGGAGCTGTGCGGCGCACGAACTCGGTCATTCGCCGACGGCTGTCATTGTCGAAGACGATGGATAAATCACGGAATTCGAGGCAGGAACATTCTGCTTCCAGAATCACTGCGGCACGACGAGCCTCCTCGCGACGGATCGCGGAAATCTCTTCGGCGTTGTACTCCGCACTCCCTCCGTCTCCCGGCGTCATGGTCGCGACGGAGATCCGGCAACCCAGTTTCCGAAGTCGCCGCAACGTGCCCGCACACTGGAACTCAATATCGTCCGGATGAGCGTGAATCGCCAGGACGTGCAGTTTGCCGGCATTTAGGTCCATGTTTGGTCTTCTTCGGATGCGGGGTGAAGTCGAAATTCCAGATGAGAGCGTAGAACTAATGAAACTCACACAGTTTTTCCACCTCCGTTCCCCTGTGTCTCCGACGCGGGATGCGCCAGAAAGGCAGAACTACTGAAACTTATCAGTTTTTCCACAAAGCGACGTCCGGAACTCGGGCAAATTGTTCCCTTTGAATACTCGTATTTTCCTGAACGGCGGTTTTCTCTACAAAACCCGGTGCGATGTGAGTTCAAAACCGACGCAGCGAAGGATCGACGTTGATGCGGATGTTAAAGTTTTCACGGCTGTCCAGTGTCATGCTGGTGATCGGTGTCGTCTCGGGATGTGGTGCTGGATCTTCGGAACCAGCCGCCACGTCCGGTACCGTCACCGCCGACAAGGCCGTTATGACAGCAGATTCGGGGACGGCTGAAACGAAACCCCGCGCTGCGGGCGTCGTGGCCAGCATCGACAACGTCGGCAAATCCGAAGAGCCGGACGGGGCGAAATCAGCTTCAGAAAACGGCCAGAAATCTCAGTTCCCTGACGACGAAGCGACACAAACCCTTCGCGAAATTCAGCAACTGCGCATCTCTCCCGTGCCGAGCGATCTCGCAGAAGCCAGAAAAACCCGCCGGGAACGCTACGAACGGATCGTCGACATGGCGACGAAAGTACTGCGGCTCACCATGAACGAAGAAGTCCGCAAGCCGCAGTTTCACCTGGCCGTCGGACAACTGCTGGAAGCTCGATTTCAGATGGCTCTGGCTGGCACGCAGGACGACGTCGATTTGTTCTACGCTGACGTGCAGGCACTGAACGAACGCGACGACAAATCCATCGCGGCAGCAGAAGGTGTCTACTACATCGCGAGATTCGCTCATACGAAAGCGGGATTAGTGGGGAAATCCCAGCCAGTGTGGTTTGAAACACTGTCGCGCTGGGCTCGTGAATTTGCCGATCGATTCCCGGAGCAGGCTCCCCGCGCGTCCAGTCTGCTGTTTGGCGCGGCGCGCAGTTGCGAACTGCAGGCGCTGGCCAGCACTGACAAAGAACTCTCCACGAGGCTGCTGACAGAATCGCGGCTGTGCTACACTGCACTGGCTGAAAAATTCGCCACGACCGATCAGGGTCAGGAAGCATCGGCATCCCTGCGTCGCATGGCTCTGGCCGGACAAACGCTGTCGCAGTTTTCCGGACCGACGCTTGATGGCGGTTTCATCTCGTCGGATGAATTCACCGGAAAGCCAACCGTCATCTTCTTCTGGGATTCGGAGAGCGCAGAGTTTACGGCGGATCTCCTGCCTGTGCTGGCCCAGATCAGCACCACCCTGCCCTCAGCGAAACTGCGAATAGTGGGCGTCGCTTTGGATGAAGACGAAGCAACGCTGAATGAATATCTTGAGAATCACAAGGTCCCCGGCCAGCAGATCTTCTTCACTCAGGGAGAACAACGATCCTGGAACAGCCCGCTCGTCCGTTTCTGGGGAATCGCCCAAAGCCCGACCGTCTGGCTGGTGGATTCTCAGGGAAAAGTGATTTCAACCTCGCTGGAAGCAAGCGAACTGATGCCTGCGATTCAGCAGATTTTGAAGTAGCCCGATTTCGCTGAAATCGGTCATCCGACGGTGCGCAATTCCTCCGAAATTGTTCTCTGAACCGTTCCCTGTGTTCGATCGGCCATTCGTCGTTGCCTGCCGCGATTTCCGTGTTTCGATTGCCGGGAAAGGCACGCCGATTTCGGCGAAATCGGCTTACGGTTGCGGCGGGACGCTTTGCAGATCTTTGAACATGCGACGTGCACCATTGCCGAGGAACAGAACATCCACCCCGGCCACGACAAGCGAATAGCCCCTGTCCATCCAGGGTTTTACGGCGTCGAATGAGATGCCGAAATAGCCCAGCGGCATTTGAACGGCCTGACAGGCTTGTGTGATGCGATCAATGCCGTCCAGCACTTCGGGATCGGAAATCTGTCCCATCTTTCCGTAACTGGCCGACAGGTCGTACGGTCCCAGCAGGACCGCATCGACGCCTGGAACCTGGACGATGGCGCCGATGTTTTCCACTGCTGACCGGTGTTCCGCCTGCACGATCACTGAAATATCTGCGTTCGCGCTGGCGACGTATTCGGCAAAGCGAAATCCGTAACCATGGGCGCGAGCCAGACCCACTCCGCGACTTCCTTCCGGTGCGTAGCGTGCGTGCCGCACGACATCTGCGGCTTGTTCGGCAGTGTTGACCTGCGGCACGATGATGCCTGCCGCGCCAAGGTCGAGGACCTTCTTGATGGCAACTTCGTCGCAGGCCGGGACACGGACGATGCACGCAATCCGATGACTCACCGCCTGCAGGATGCCAAGGACGTCCCCTGTCTCCAGTGGCCCGTGCTCGCCATCAATGAACAGCCAGTCGAAACCCGCGTCGGCAAGGATTTCCGCCGTGGACGCGGTAGGCAGCGTCACCATTGTGCCCAGCAGGCGTTCGCCTTTGCGGAGTCGCGTACGAAAACTGTTGGGCATGGTCGTTGGCTCCTGCTGCTAGGTCTTTTCGCCAATGCGCATCCCGTAGAATGATCGATGCACGAAGAAGGAAGCGATCAGGAACAGACCTAAGGCAATCACGAGGTTCAGCACAATGCCGGTGCGCGCGTAGAAGTCCAGAGCTGTTTGTTCTTTCGAAATACTCACCGCCAGTTCCACAGCGAGCAGGCCAAATAAAGTCGTAAACTTGATGACCGGATTCAGCGCCACGGACGACGTATCTTTGAACGGGTCGCCGACCGTATCACCGACGACCGTTGCGGCGTGTAACTCGGTTCCCTTCTCCCTCAGATCGACTTCAACGATCTTCTTTGCGTTGTCCCATGCACCGCCTGCGTTCGCCATGAATATGGCCTGATAGAGTCCGGCAATCGCAATGGACACAAGGTAACCGATAAAGAAAAACGGATCTGCGAACGCAAACGCCAGCGTGATAAAGAACACGCAAAGGAAGATATTAAACATCCCTTTCTGGGCATAAATGGTGCAGATTTCGACGACTTTTTTGCTGTCCTCCACAGATGCCTTCGTCACGCCATCCAGTTTGATATTGGCCTTGATAAATTCCACGGCGCGGTAAGCACCTGTGGTGACAGCCTGAATCGAGGCACCGGTAAACCAATAGACAATTGCGCCTCCCGTCGCCAGTCCCAACATGAACGGAGCGTGAAGCAGCGATAGTTTTTCAAGATCGGTGGTCAGCTGTTCGGTCAGGTTCATGATGATCGAAAAGATCATCGTGGTCGCGCCCACGACTGCCGTTCCGATCAAAACGGGTTTGGCCGTGGCTTTGAAGGTGTTGCCCGCTCCGTCGTTTTCTTCCAGCAGATGTTTGGCGTGATCAAAGACCGGTGTGAATCCAAATTCCCGCTCAATCTCCTGCGAGATATTGGGCTCATGTTCAATCAGGGACAATTCAAAAACTGACTGAGCATTGTCAGTGACCGGCCCGTAGGAATCGACAGCGATCGTCACTGGTCCCATGCCGAGAAATCCAAACGCAACCAGCCCGAACGCAAATACGCTTGGTGCCTGCATAAAGGTTTCCAGACCGTGGAGCGAAAACGCATAGGCCACCGTCATTAAAGCCACAATGCTCAAGCCGAGCCAGTAGCAGGAGAAATTCCCCGCCACCAGTCCGGACAGAATATTCAGCGATGGTCCGCCGGCTTCCGATGACCGGACAACTTCCCGGACATGGGCAGATTTCGTTGACGTAAAGATCTTCACGAATTCAGGAATCACTGCACCCGCCAGCGTACCACACGAAATAATGGATGACAGGATCCACCACAGCGACGCATCGCCGGCCAGCGGTCCTGTGGCGGCGGTCGGTCCGATGGTGACCCAGGAAATTGCATACGTCATCACGATGGACACGATGGATGTGATCCAGACCAGACGTGTCAGGGGTGTTTCAAACTCCATTTTGTCTGCATTGAGGCTTTGGGCGCGCGTCAGCGCTTCATTGGCAAAGTACGACACCGCCGAAGCCACCACCATCATCACGCGCATCACGAAAATCCACACGAGCAACTGCACCTGCAGTCCTTCGTGAAAATCCACCGCATCGCCCGCGATCAGTCTGACGCTTTGAGGATTGATGGCCAGCAGAATGAACGTGATCAGCGCCACGCCGGTGACTCCGTACGTTTCAAAACCGTCTGCACTGGGGCCGACAGAGTCTCCGGCGTTATCGCCCGTGCAGTCTGCGATCACACCGGGATTTCGAGCGTCGTCTTCTTTAATCTTGAAGACAATCTTCATCAGATCCGACCCGATGTCCGCAATTTTCGTAAAGATTCCTCCGGCAATTCGGAGTGCGGCAGCTCCCAGACTTTCCCCGATCGCAAATCCAATGAAACATGGCCCGGCGTAATTGCCGGGAATGAACAACAGAATGCAAAGCATGATCAACAGCTCAACGCTGATCAGCATCATGCCGATACTCATCCCGGCCTGCAGTGGAATCGCATAACAGGGATACGGCTTGCCCGCGAGGCTGGCGAATGCCGTCCGGGAATTCGCGAACGTGTTGACTCGAATGCCGAACCACGCCACCAGGTAACTGCCGGCGATTCCAATAAGAGAAAAGAGCAGAATGATGCCGACGAGGCTGAGCGGAAATCCGTGCGTCTCTGCCAGCGTGACAGGATCACGGTAAAGAGCCAGTTTGCCGAAATACACCGCGACGACCGCAGCAATAAACATCCACAGCAGCAAAATGAATTTGCCCTGAGTCTTCAGGTACGTTTTGCAGGTTTCGTAGATGAGGTCCGAAACTTCGAGCATGGATCTGTGAACAGGCAGGTTTTTCAGATGCGCAAAGATCCACATGCCAAACGCAAGTCCCATCACGCTGATGGCAATGCCTCCGAACAGCAGCATCTGCCCACTCAGCCCCAGCGCAATCGGTCGATCCAACGACGGGATGATGAGATCGGCTTCTCCGGCCATGGCAGATTGCGGCAGCGCAGCCGCGAACAGAAGAGTAGCCAGGAGGACGGATCCGGACGTCAACCGTGTCAGCGTGTTCGACTTCATAAGAAACCTGGAGGAGGGAAGCACAGAATGTGGGTAAGTTTCGGGAAGTTCCGCAGAGTGTGAAGAATGTCAACAAGTTTGCAAGGCTTCCGGACAACTCGCGAGTGGCTTTTTTCTCAGATCAGAAGCACTGCGCTGGAAAGGCGGTCGTGGCAGTCTGGGTGTTCTTACGGCCGGGGGTCGCTTGACTTTTCGAATCAATGCTTTCTGCAGAGTGACGAACGCAGTGCCACAGGACGCTCAATCGTCTCGGGCAGAACTGTCATCCCGGATTCAACCACCAAGCCCCAGACGTTCGCCGCGGTACTTGCCGCTCTGGACTCTTGCGACCCATGTCGGGTTGTCGAGATACCAGCGGACAGTGAGTTCCAGGCCTGACTGAAAATCCTGCTGCGGCTTCCAGCCAAGTTCCCGGGCGATTTTTGATGCGTCGATCGCATAGCGGCGATCGTGGCCGGGACGATCCTTCACGTAAGTGATAAGACTTTCACAGGGACCGTGCGGGAGGTTTGGCCAAGTCGATCGACTGGGCGCAGATCATTTTGACAATGCGGAGATTTGTCTGCTCGTTGAGCCCACCGATGTTGTAGCATTCTCCGATGCGGCCATCTTCCAGAACACGCTCAATCGCAGCACAGTGATCTTCAACAAACAACCAGTCGCGCACGTTGAGTCCATCGCCGTACACTGGCAACGGTTTGCCTTCGATGGCGTTCAAAATCATGAGCGGAATCAGTTTCTCCGGAAACTGGTACGCGCCATAATTGTTGGAACAGTTCGTGATCAGCGTCGGCAGGCCATACGTGTGGTGGTAAGCCCGCACAAAATGATCAGAGGCGGCTTTGCTGGCGGAGTACGGACTGTTCGGAGTGTACGGCGTTTCTTCGGTGAAGAGTCCTGTGTCGCCGAGTGATCCGTACACTTCGTCGGTGGACACGTGCAGAAAACGAAAGGCATCCTTCGCCGGGGCGCTCAGATTCGCGTAGTAGCGTCGCACTTCTTCAAGCATGCGGCATGTGCCCTGCACGTTGGTTTCCACAAACGTGAGCGGGCCGTCTATCGACCGATCGACATGCGACTCTGCCGCAAAGTTGATGATGGCGGTCGGTTGATGCGTATCGAGCAGTTGGCGCACGAGAGCAGCGTCGCCGATGTCACCGACGACTAACTGATGCAAAGCATTGTCTGAGGGCGGCAATGAATCCGGATTTCCTGCGTAAGTCGTTTGTCCAGATTGACGATCCGGACATCCGACCGTGCAATCGCCCGCCGGATAAAACAACTGCCGACAGCTCGCTCCACCAGTGACCGAGAGTTTGCATGAGAGTCTGATTTTCTGTATTTGCATAAGAGTTGCTGGCGAAAGCCAACTTCAGGTGATTCCAAGATCTTCATAGATCGCATTATTGATCATCCGATTGCGGCGCTGATGGTGGCCTTCTCCGCAGAATCCATTTGCCGACCATGTGACCACCAGTTGCCGTTCCGGATCACAAAAACCCATCGAACACTGTGACCCGCCATGTCCGAATGTCGATTCGCTGCAATACTGTCCAAAACCATAAGGGACAGTTTCACTGCCGTACTGATTCGAATTGCAGAGGACTCCCAGACCAAAGTCCACTGTATGCCGCAGAGTTTGGTCGAATTTTCCCACTCGATGTCGCGCAGTCATCTGCTGAATCGTTGCAGTCGATACCAGTTGCTGCCCGGATTCGGATAGTCCGCCACGTTGCAGCATCTCATAAAATCGTCCCAGTTCCCGAACAGGACCACGTAAACTGGCACCTGGCGAAGGCTGAGTGATCCATGGGACGCGGCAATAACTGCTTTCCACAAGCTGCCCCTTGTCGCGTTCGTAGACAACCGGAAGATGATCGGCGAGCGACGTCAATGAGTCCGCATCAAAGGCGCAGGTGGAATTGCTCATACTTAGCGGATTCAACAGCCGGCGCTGGAGGATTTCGGAGAAGCTGGAGACTGGTCCGGTGGATTCAAGGCGTCGCAGAATTTCACCCAGCAGGAACCAACTGCTTTGAGGATGATACGCGGCGGTGCCAATCTCCAGTTGGCGCGGAGTGTTCAGGATTCTGCGAATGCTCTCATCCCAGTCGTCCAATGGCCAGCTGGTCTCTGACTGAGGAAACCCGGACTGGTGCGTCAGCAAATCAAAGACGGTGACATTCTTTTTGTCGGAGTCTTTGAATTCGTGAAGCAACTCCGCCACGCGCGTCGAGAATTTCAGACGATGCATTTCGATGAGCTGCATCACCAGGAATGCCGTCAGTGGTTTCCCGGCACTCCGCCACGGCATCAATGTCGATGCCGTCATCGTGCGAGCTGGAGCAGCTTCGCCGAAGGCAGAGTCGATAACAACCACATTGCGGAGCGAGACGTAGATCTGCAGGCCGGTGTGTAACCGTCGATCAATGCCCTCCTGAATGACAACAGCAACCGAAGGAAGTTCAGTCCATGGAAGCATAGCGATCCCTAATCGACCGGCAGCCCTTTTTCGATGCGGATGCGACGCACCTCGGCAAGTACGCCTTCGACGATTGCGGAGTTCTTCGAAATGGCGAAATACTGCGTCATGTTGACGATCAGGTTGACCATCCCTGTGCAGACCGCAGCACTGAAGTGCAATGTCGAGTCGTTAATGCTCAGCGCCTCCAGCGACCGCGGTGGCAGGATCGGCAACTGCTCCCAGCGAGCCCGTCACAACCAGCATCAGAAAACTGACCAGAATTCCCGGAAGAATGCCATACTTTGTCCGCTGATTCTGGCGATACCATTCGCCGGAAAGTTTGTAGGCCCGAGAGGTCTCTTCGATCCATCGCCCGGTTCCCATGAAGTATGTTAAGAGCAGCGCATGGGCCATCGTGGCGCTCGTCAGTGCACCCAGTCCGACCAGAAGATGAGTGCCAATACGTTGGTTGACTTCAGGGTCAAGGCCATTGAGGAACTTTGCGTCGCCCACCTGCCAGCCCAGGACAAATGCAATCAGCAGCGTGAGATTGGCCAGTACGGCGAGCGTCAGAAAAATTCGTTTCACGGCAGGGTTTCCGTCACTGAAGGATGCCTGGCAAAATTCGAGGCGACAACCTCGTTCAAAGAATAAAGCCGCATGAGAACTTTGAGTGTTCTCATACGGCTTATCGACGGAATTCATCAAAATTCAGAAACTTGGGGCGTTGATTGTTCAAAGCAGGAAATGCACAGAGGCTTTGAAAAGGGGTCAGGAACCAATAGCCAAATGGCCCGAAGGGTGCTGCGCACTATTGGTTCCTGACCCCTTTTCCAAACCGCGACCACCCCGGCGCTGGCACGTCAGTTCACGAGTATCATGGATGTCTTCTGTTTAATCGTCTGATCAATGACCTGGCCGAACGACTTCACCTGCATCTCCATGATCAGATCGAGGTCCGATTTTGCGATGCGACCTTTGGCGGCATCAAACAGGACAACCCCTGTCCCCTCAGATTTTGTGAGTGTCAAAGTGACCGCGGCTCCCTGTTTGGGGGCCACGGAAATCGTCGGAATCATCGCAATCCTGGAATGACCACTGTCGGAGTCAATTCCCTCATAAGTCAACTGTGATTTGACCGTCATCGTGCCAAACGGCAACTCAACCTGTTGAGTGCTGTCCCATGAATCACCCGGTTTGAGGGGTGTTTCCGGAAGCGTGATTGCCGATTGCGTCATCATTTGCTTCAGTGTCGCTTCATCCAGTGCGTTGCCTGCAGATCCGGACTTCTTCAACGCTTCAATCAGCGACTGCGGGACCGTGACCTGATCAATCTTCCCGGTCGATTTCATGTGAACGCCGAATTCCTCACCAATGATCCTGCGGAAAACTTCGGCCATGGACTTCCCCAGCGGCGTTTCCGGGATCTTGTCGCCGGCAGAATCGTATTCCACGATCCCGAACGGACCACCCTGCGAAGTCATCTGCACACGGTCGATGGTTTGAGACATGTTTGCGTCGCCGTTACTTGAATCGACGTCGGCAATCTTCCACCGCATGTCCATGGTCTGGTTCATGGCGATCGACTGTTTCTTGGTCGCAACGTCCATGGTCATGTTCATATTCTGCTTCACAACATACTTCAGCGATTCACCGGGCGTGAATTTCCATGCCAGTTGTTCTTGAGCGGTCACAATCGACGCGCTACTGATGAGCACCATGATGGATGAGAAAATAGTCAGGCAACGAACGAACATTTCGGATCTCCGACGAATGAGGCGGACCTCGAAAAACGCAGCAATACAATCCGGAATGGAATCCAACGGTCCACTTGTCCGTCAGCACCATTCGCAAACGACGCTGAAGCGTAACAGATTTCAGGAAACCAGCAGAAGCCCGATTGCGCTGCGGGAGAATCAGGCGCCGTATTTCTCCAGTCGTCCGGCATGTGCCAGAGCCTGCAACATCAGGTATTTTGCTTCAAATTGCCCCAATTCGCCAATACGGCAGGCGGATTCGCCAAACTGACGGGAACCATCAAAACGGCAATTCTCGGCGACAAGCATCGTCGGGACGGCATGTCCGCTGTGCGACTTCATCTTGGAAGGAGTGCTGTGATCCCCGGTGATGATCAACACGTCCGGCTTGAGGGCGTTGATTTTCGGAATGGCCGAATCGAACTCTTCGGTGCGTTTGACCTTGGCGTCAAAGTTGCCGTCTTCGCCTGTGCTGTCGGTGTACTTAAAATGGATGAAGAAGAAGTCGTAGTTTGACCAGTTGGCTTCCAGGCACTTCATCTGATCATCCAGTGTGTGGCCGGCATCCAGGATGTCCATGTCCACCAGACGCGCCAACCCGCGGTACATCGGATACACGGCAATCGCAGCGGCACGAGTTCCATAGACTTCCTGAAACTTCGGAATCGGAGGCATTTTTGCGATGCCGCATGGTGAGCAGATTCGCCGGAGCGTCGTGCTTCAGAATTTCTGCTGCCTGACGCTGGAACTCGGCAAGAATCTCTGCAGTTCTCTGCGAGGGGGCGTCTGCTCCGTGTGGCTTCAGCGGAGGAACTGGGGTTCGCTGCAGGTCGGTGTCGTTCACATTGCCGCCAAGCCCGTCCCCACGAATCACGATGACAAGTCGATACTCCTTCACATGACGTACGAAAATCTCGACGCCGGCGATCTGGATTTTGTCCAGCTTCTCGCACAACTTCGCCGCGATGTCGCTTGAGATACGTCCCGCGCGACGATCAGAGATATTGCCTGCCGCATCAATTGTGCAGAAATTGCCGCGCACAGCAACGTCGCGATCGGTCAATGCAAAATCAATCCCCAGTGCTTCAAGCACCCCGCGACCGATGTCGTATTGCAAAGGGTTGTAACCGAACAATCCCAGATGTCCCGGACCACTTCCCGGTGCGATCCCCGGAAGTACGGGAATGCTCATTCCCAACACCCCGCGCTGCGCGAGTGCGTCAAGGTTCGGAGTGTTGGCAGTTTCCAGTTCTGTCTTTCCGCCTGGCTGCATTGGCAAACCACCAAGTCCATCCGCAACAAAGAGCACAATTTTCGAATCCGCCGTTCGCTGTAATCGTCGTGTCAAATCATGAATATCGGTCATCGCAGCCTGTTCCTGAAACCATTGCTTGAATAGAAAAGCCTGTACTTCCTCTCCTCTCAGGTTACAAACCCTGCCCCAGAATCAAAGCGAGTCAGACGATGCTACCGATCGAGAGAAGCCGCCTCGCCTTGACGAGTCAAGCGACGGACATCCCACCCCTGGTTGACAGTTGTTTTCCAAGCGATCAGAAGCGGGCGAAGTACTCTGCGATCGCCAGAAAAGCCTGACTCGGCCTCGCATTTCAAGGCAATGGAACCCTAAATTCGCACTGTTTGTTGGTTTAGCGAGAATGGGTGAATAGGTTCGACTGCCCCGATCGTGTGCCTAAAAACACCGGTCATCCGGAATCTGGTACAATCGGGGCAAGAAGTTCTCGAAATTTCCAGAAAACGGTGTAAATTCGGCATAATCGAAATTGAATGCTTCAGGTGACTTTCTGGATGTTCAGTTTTCGAGATCGTCAGGGGCACGGAGTCGCGACGAATACATGTTCCGCGTGTGTTCTGATGCGAAGCCTCTGCGTACGATTCCGCGGAGCAACCAGATTAGTGACGCCTAACCAATGGAGTCGATGACACATGATCACGGCAGAAGCCGAAATTGACCGTTTGTATCCTTCCGGACCGCTTCCAACCTATACGTATTATCCCGGCTCCGGGATGCCTCACCCGATCCGCGATCCGAAGGGACACAGCCACGGTCGAAAACACGCCCCTGGCCAGGGCCCCAGAGCGTTAAGCACTGACACATGGCCCAGTAATCGCAATTATCTCCTTGGATTGGACTTCTTTAATCTCGGTTTTTACTGGGAAGCTCACGAAGAGTGGGAGCGCTTGTGGCGTGTTTCAGGTGCCGACACGACCGTCGGCCGATTCCTGAAGGGACTCATCAAACTGGCGGCTGCGGGCGTCAAAGTTCGTGAACGCAGCATTCACGGAGTTCGGCGTCATGCGGCCTCTGCGGGTGAAATGTTTGCCGACGTTGCGGCCGAGGCCGATATTGATTCCTTTTGCGGACTGGAATTCATCCGACTGCAGTTTGCGGCGGACCGTGCGGCTCAACTTGCTTATAAGAAGCAGCACGCTCCGGGCACCGCAATTCGCGTGTTTCCATTTGTGTTGAAACCTGAGTCGGCACCGGTGACCTGATCCAGAAATCAGGACGCTTCCGACACTGGTTCGAAATTCCATGAAACTCGCGGTATCCTGCCGCGAGTTTTTTTTGGTGCACTCCGCAGGACAAGCTGTTCAATGAAGATTCTGGTTGTAGGTTCCGGTGGTCGCGAACACGTTCTGGTCTGGAAATTCAGCCAGTCACCTCTCGTCTCAAAAGTTTATTGCGCACCGGGAAACGCAGGGACCGCGCAGGATTCTGAAAACCTGAACATCCCGGCAGACGACGTCATGCGTTTGGCAAAGTTTGCGAAGGACAACACGATCGATCTGACCGTCATCGGCCCCGAAGCGCCGCTGGTGGCTGGCATTGTAGACGAATTTCGCCGCCAGGGCCTGAACGTGTTTGGTCCGACAGCCTCGGCGGCGCGCTTGGAAGGCAGCAAAGTCTTCACCAAGAAGCTGCTCCGACGAGCCAATATTCCGACGGCGAATTTTGCAGTCTTCAGCCGCATGCCCGAAGCAATGCAGTATCTCGAAGACTGCGAAGAGCAGGCGCTGGTCGTCAAAGCCGATGGTCTGGCAGCCGGCAAAGGAGTCTTTGTCTGTGCAAATCGCGCTGAAGCACGAACGGCCGTGAAATCTGTTCTGCAGGACCGCACATTCGGAGAAGCTGGTTCGCAGGTCGTGATCGAAGAATGTCTTGTCGGCCATGAAGCCAGCATTCTGGCCCTGGTCGACGGCGACACGATCGTGCCACTGGATGTCGCTCAGGATCACAAGCGGGCCTGGGATCATGATCGTGGTCCAAATACCGGCGGCATGGGCGCGTACTGCCCTGCTCCGCTGGTCACAACTGCGATTATGGATGACATCATCCGCCGCATTTTGATCCCGACCATTCACACGATGAAAGTCGAAGGCTGTCCGTTTTCCGGCGTGCTGTATGCGGGGATCATGTTGACCGCACATGGACCGAAAGTGCTGGAATACAACGTGCGGTTTGGCGACCCTGAAGCGCAACCCGTGCTGATGCGACTGCGTTCCGATCTGGCTCACGTACTTCTGCTGGCCGCCACCGGTCGACTGACAGAACTGGAAACACTGGACTGGGATCCTCGCCCGGCGGTGTGCGTTGTGATGGCGTCAGAAGGTTATCCCGGTGATTACGCAAAAGGGCGTGCAATCACAGGTATCCAGGACGCGGATGCGCTGCCGGACACAAAGGTGTTCCACGCTGGCACAGCCATTAAAAACGGCGAAGTGGTAAACGCAGGCGGCCGAGTGCTGGGTGTCACGGCTTTGGGTGACACAATCGCCGCGGCGAAACAGAATGCGTATGCTGCCGTTCAAAAGATTCAATGGCAAGGCGGCTGGTGCCGCAGTGATATCTCCGATAAGGCGTAGATGGCGAGTGAATTTCCAATTGCCAGCGAAAATACCTCAGGGCGACGCAATACGAATGCGATCCACGCCATGATTCCGATGATGACCGGCATGAAGACGGGTTCCCCCACGCGCAGGTGCGTCACTGTGGCGCCGCCGAGATAGCCAGTCAGGAGTATCGCACCGAGGAATCATGTATTCTGCAGTCTGGAAGGCAGATCGAACACCGGACGGACCTCGACTGCTCCGACCCGTGCTCCCGAATGCTGGGCGGCTATCTTCACTGCCTCAGCTTCATCCTTCGCCAGGATCAAATAGTACCCGCCAAGCACCTCGCGCGTCTCTGCGAACGGTCCGTCGGTGATAGTCCGCTGGCCATTTCGAATTCGAATGCTGGTGGCCGTCGCGACCGGATGGAGTGGCGAAGCACTCAGATACTGACGGCGCTCGTCGAGCCGATGAGTCAGCGCGACAGCTTCCAGCATAGCGGCATGATGTGCTTCCGCGCCGGCGTCACGCCACGCTTCCTCATCGTCGTAACAGAGGAGCATGAACTTCCTGAACGGCGACTCAGAAACAGACGGTTCTGCAGCCAGTTTTTCCGTTGGCAGTCCGTCGAGTTTGAAGAGCGGTCGAATCTCCACGGTCCCTTTCCTGACCGGCGGCAACCGCGAAGCAATAGCGATCGCTTCATCGAGATTCTCGACATCGATGAGGTAGTAGCCGCCGAGTTGTTCGGATGTTTCAGCGAATGGTCCCGCTGTAATGAGTTGCTGACCGTCACGAACTCGGACCGTCGTGCCAGCGGCGCCAGGCAGCAATGGCGAGGCTGCAAGGAATTGACGTTTGGCCGCCAGTTCCTGGCAAATTCCCATCGAGGTGGCGACGCACTGATTCCATTCTTCCGGCGTCCAGGCGTTTTCCGGACTGTAGATCAAGAGCATATACTTCACTGGTTCTTCTCCTGTTTCATCACTTATTCGCCATCGGGGATTTCAGGTTCGACCACATAGGCGAGCAGCGAAAGAGATTCCTGCCAGCCGAGGTAACAGAATTCGACGGGGATCACTGCGGGAATGCCTTCCTGCACGATCTCGACCTCCGTTCCGCAGACGACTTTTCGAAACGCGATGGACACCATCATTTCGCCAGGCAGGTTTGGGTCGTCGAACTTGTCGGTATGTCGGATTCGTTCGTGTGGCAGAAGTTCCGTGTAGGTGGCACTGAATGAATGGCTCTTGCCGGTGCCGAAATTCGTGAAAGACATCCGGTACCCGCCGCCAACTTGCGCATCCATTTTTAGAACCTTTCCTGTGAAACCATGCGGCGGGAGCCATTTGGACATGGCATCGGGATCAAGAAACGCTCGATACAGGCGTTCGGCAGGTGCCTTGAATACTCGGTGAAGCCGAACTGTTCCCGTGGATTGTGACATAATAAATACTCACTCTTCAAGAATGTGCGTGATTGAGTCCAAGCGACACTCGGCCGTCGTATGCGTCGTTCCGTTTTTGAAAAATCCCGAAATGTACCGAATAGTCGAACACTGTTGCCGCGAATCGACAACCGCAGGATTCTTTTTTGAACAATCGCTACTTTTGCGATCATCAACACCGCATGGGAGTGCCTAACATCTTTCCTTGATGGACTTTAAGGCCATTGATGTTCCGGCGATTGCCGCGGCTCTCGACTTGGATCGGAGTTGATTGCAGGTCGCATGCATCGGACTCAGCGTTGAAATTCCGCTGAGGCCGCGTTATCAGTGAACGAGATTCTCAAGTGACTGTCCGAGGCTTTCCAGACGGTTCTTCAGGAATCGGATTTCCGGCTCCTGTTTCGCCAGTCGCAGAGCCTCACGATACGCCGCTTTTGCATCGTCGAGCCTTCTCAAACGGCGGCAAAGATCCGCTCGTGCAGCGTGGGACAAGTGGTAGTCGGTCAAATCGCCTCGATCCAGTATAGCATCGATGAGCAATAAGCCAGCAACTGGGCCTTCACTCATGGCGACTGCGACGGCTTGATTCAATTCGACGACGGGAGACGGATTGATGGAAGCAAGTGCTCCGTACAAGGCCACAATCTGCGGCCAGTCCGTGGTGCCGGAGTATGCCGCATTTGCGTGAACGGCAGCAATCGCCGCCTGAATCGTATAGGCACCAAATCGGCGAGTGGACAACGCTCGCTCAACGAGCGACTGGCCTTCGGCAATCAGTGCTGAATCCCATAAAGAACGATCCTGCTCTTCCAGTAAGATGATGTCCCTATCTGGACCAGAGCGGGCCTTGTGTCGAGACTCCTGAAGCACCATGAGCGCCAGCAGGCCAAACGCTTCAGGATCGGGCAGCAATTCCACCAGCAGTCGCCCCAGCCGAATCGCTTCCTGAGACATATCGGACCGCGTCAACAGATTTCCCGACGAAGCGGAATAGCCTTCGTTATAGACCAGATAGATCACCGCCAGGACCGATTCGAGTCGTTCCGGGAAATCTTCGGCGGTGGGAATGATCTTCAATGTCGCGATTCGCACGGGCGGCATTGGATTGTACGACGTCCTCAAAGCGGTCCGTAATTTCCTGTGTCAGTTCTTCAAACCGTCCGCGGCGCCGCAACGTATCAATGGCCTTGAATCGTCCTGTGGAAACCAACCACGCTCGAGGATTCTGTGGCACACCGGATTCGGCCCACTGAGTCACCGCCAGGGCAAATGCTTCGTGCATCGCTTCCTCGGCCAGATCAAAGTCCCGCAACAAGCGAACGAGCGTGGCAAACACGCGTCTGGACTCCGAACGGTAAACCGCCTCAACCGACAGTCGAATATCAAGTTCTGAATGCGTTGGCATAAGGAGTGGAAACATCATGCCAGAATCTCATTGACGACGCGACCATGTACGTCAGTCAGTCGAAAATCACGGCCGGCAAATTTGTACGTGAGATGCAGGTGGTTGAGTCCGAGCAGGTGCAGCATCGTGGCGTGCAGGTCGTGCAGGTGGACCTTGTTCTCTACGGCAAAGTAACCGTACTCATCGGTGGCTCCGTGGCGAATGCCGCCTTTCACGCCGCCTCCGGCAAGCCACATCGTGTAGCCCTGCGGATTGTGATCGCGTCCGTCATCGCCTTGTGCCACGGGCGTTCGTCCAAATTCGCCTCCCCAAAGCACGAGCGTTTCATCCAGGAGTCCGCGTGCTTTCAGATCTGCCAGCAATGCCGCGATCGGCTGGTCGACTTCCAGCGCGTTCCGTGCATGATCTGCCCGTAATCCGCCGTGCTGGTCCCACTTGTAGCTATGGGTGCATTGAACGAAACGCACGCCGCGCTCGATGAATCGACGAGCCATCAGGCACTGTCGTCCGAAGTTGCGCGTCTGCGGCTGATCCAGTCCATACGCTTTCTGTGTGTCTTCAGACTCGTCGTTGATTTCCTGAAGTTCAGGCGCGGTGGTCTGCAGGCGATATGCCAGTTCATACGAGTTGATCCGTGCTTCCAGCGTCGAATCCGGCCCGGTTCGCTCCAACAGGCCGCGGTTCAGCGTCTGAGCGAAATCGAGTTCCTGTCTTTGAAGATTGAGGTCCAGATGGTCGGCATTTTCGATAAACGGGATCTTCGCCTGGTCAGACGTGATTCCTGCATTTCCGATGGCCGTGCCCTGATAGTCAGCAGGCAAGAACGACGATCCCCACGACGTGGCTCCCCCGTGCGTCAGCGTCGGGCAAATCGTGATGAATCCCGGCAGAGACTCATTTTCAGTTCCCAGTCCGTATGTGATCCATGCGCCCATGCTTGGTCGCACAAACGTGTCGCTGCCGGTGTGCAGTTCCAGCAGTGCGGCTCCGTGTCGTGAATTGGATCCGTGCATTCCGTTAATAATGCACATGTCATCGACGTGCTTCGCGACATTTGGAAACAGGTCGCTGACCCATGCACCGCTTTCACCGTATTGACGAAATTCCCATGGTGACTTCAGCAGGTTGCCTGTTTGTGATGAGAAGACTCGCGGCTTGTTGAACGGCAGCGGCTTGCCGTGATCCTTGATCAACTGAGGCTTGTAGTCAAACGTATCGACCTGAGAAGGGCCTCCGTGCATGAACAGGAAAATCACGCGCTTCGCCCTCGCGGGAAAGTGGCTGGGTTTCGGAGCCAGCGGCCCTGCGATCGATGCGGCCGAGGCTCTGTCGTGCATCAGCGCTGAAAGCGCAAGTGTGCCGAATCCGCACGCCGATGAATGCAGCATTTGTCGCCGACTGGGGTGGGTGTGAGGGGTTTTAGGTTTCAATGAGAAAGCCTTCATTCAATTGACATACAGGAACTCACTGGTCGCCATCAACGCGCGGCAGAATGCCTGCCATGCCTCTGGTCGAAGTTGCTCCGCCGCAGTGCCGCGTGAACGCAGCGTGTCTTCGTAACGGGCAATGAATCCCAGTGAGGATTCGATTTCGGATTGTGTCGGCGGGCGGGAATAGAATCGTTCAAATGCTTCGGCGATGCGACCAGCATCCGTCGCAATCGATTCCAGCAACGACGTTGCGAGGTTTTTGGATTGCGAAGCCACCAACTTGCTGTTCATCAAGAAGAGAGACTGCGGAGCAACCGTCGTCCGATCCCGTTGCCCGCTCATCGAACTGGGATCTCCAAAATCAAACGCCGTCAGATAATCATTCAGCGCGCTACGCACGACGGGCAGATAAATCGTCCGCCGCGGAGCCTCATAGATATCAACATTGATGTTGGCCGTACTGGTGACGTACTTGCGATTTTCGGTGGGCAGCAGCGTTCCTCCCATCGTCGTATCCAGACCACCGCCAATCGCCAGCAGAGAATCGCGAATCGCCTCGGCCTCCAGTCGTCGCCGATTCATGCGCCACAGCAGTCGGTTTTCAGGATCAATGGCAGCTGCCGCCTGATTCAATTCCGTCGTTTGCTGCCAGACTGCCGAATTGAGTATCAGACGGTGCAGGGATTTGATCGACCATCCATCATCGACAAACCTGATCGCAAGCCAGTCAAGCAGTTCGGGATGTGATGGCTTTTCTCCCAGTCGCCCAAAGTTGTCCGGCGACCGCACCAGTCCTTCACCGAAGTGAGCCTGCCAAACGCGATTGACGAGCACACGTGCAGTCAGCGGATGACTGGGCCGAGTCAGCCACTCCGCCAGTCTAAATCGTCCGCTGGTTTCATCGGTGATTGGTGATTCGGCACCTCTGGTGAGAACACGCGGCATGCGTCTCGGGACTTCAACACCCAGTGAAGTATGACTGCCACGCAGATGGATCCGCAGGTTCTGCGGCGATCCTTCCGAAACCGACATGGCTTCGGCAATTGCAGGGATCGCCGCTTCGGTCGCAGCTTTCTTTTCACGGAGCAATTTGAGTTCTGTCACAACCGCTTCAGAATAAACGGATTCTGCTTTGTCGCCGAGCGTTAAAGGGCTCTCGCTGCCGGACAGAAGCGTCTTCAGAGGAGCCAAATGCGGCGAGTCCTCACCGTTCGCAAGTTCCTGATATCTCAGGGCGAGAGCCGCAAGTGTTGTTGGCATCGGATCCGAGAGAACCATTGCATTCAGCGGCGAGGAATCCAAAGACGCCTCCAGCGAACCGGTTGTCCGCAACTTCCACCAGAGCCCAAATGGTGCGCCGGCGACATCACGCTGCGCGGTCAGGAGTTTGACCCAGTTGGCAACGATCGGCGCATGGAGCGGTATTGCAGGCTTCTCAGGCGTCTCTGCTGCGACCGACGGCAAAGTGGGCAAATCGCCGATGGTCGGTGCGATGCAGAGTTTATCAATGTGCGGGAACGGGCCGGCGTTTTCCAGCCGCACCACATGCTTGCCCGCCGCGACCTCAACAATCGCCTCGACGAACCAAGTTTGACTCTCGCCAGTCCAACTGCCGGTGACCTGATCTGTGGCATCGGTCGTAATCGATTTTCCATCGATCAACATGATCGTGGGCCGAGCCGCAGCGGCGGCATAGCGCAGATCGAACTGATACAGGCCAGCCAGCGGAAGTTCGACGTCATACTCGACAAAGTTCGGCAGCTCACCCTGATTCACGAGCACCCCAATCCCAAAACCGTAGTTCGTTGTGTCCTTCATCACGTTACCGCGCGCGTAGTCCTCGGCTTCCAGCAGTAAACACTCCGGAGCGGACCGCCGGGCTTCGTTGTCGGCAATTGGAGTGGCCCCCGCCTGGAATTCTTCTGCCCGCAGTTGTCGTTCTGCCGCCAGCAGGTAAGCGGCCAGTTGTGCGCGAGCTTCGCTGGTGATGCGATCGGTTTCCCGCTGCATACGCCGGACGATATCAGCCTGCACTGCCTCGGCTGCGGACTTCTGGTGATCTCGTTCCGCGATGACTTCGGGTAGAGCGATCGGACGTTCCTGCCATCGCGCGACGACGCCGAAGTTGTCCATCGTTTTCGTGCTCTTGAAGATCCCCGCGAGTGCGTAATAATCGTGCGCAGAAATCGGGTCAAACTTGTGGTCGTGGCAGCGCGCACAGCCAATCGTCATCCCAAGCACCGCTTTTCCCAGCGTATCAATCTGCTCGTCGATGATGTCCATCTCCATCTTGACCGGGTCATCCTCCGCCAGCATTTTCGCGCCCAGAGAAAGGAATCCGGTGGCGATAATTCTTCGCAACTGAATGTCCGCACTTGCTGCTGCCGGAAGCAAATCCCCGGCCAGCTGTTCGCGAAGAAACTCGTCGTAGGGCCGATCCGAATTGAATGCATCGATGACGTAGTCGCGATACCGCCATGCGTTTCCAAATGCCAGGTTTTCATCCAGTCCGTTGGAGTCGGCATAACGCACTACATCCAACCAGTGCCGTCCCCAGCGTTCGCCGTAGCGGGGCGACGACAACAGGCGTTCGACGACAGATGCGAAGGCGGCGGGCGACTCATCTGCAAGAAATGCCCGCACTTCATCCCGCGTGGGAGGCAATCCGATCAGCGCCAGTGTGGCACGTCGAATGAGCGTCCTCTTATCGGTTATGTGGTTGGGGAGCAAATGTTTGGATTCGAGCTGTTCCAGAATAAAATGGTCAACCGGCGTCCGCACCCAGCCGTTGACATCAACGACTTGTGGAACCGGTATTCGATGCGGTGTTTGAAATGCCCAGAATTGTTTCTCTGACTCAGTCGGCATGCGTTCCTGCGCAGCAGGCATCGGAGCGATCGTGACTGGTTCCGCATTCGGCCACTCAGCCCCATCGCGAATCCACTGTGTCAGGTCGTCGATGAGCGGCTGCGGCAGTTTTCGAGTCGCCGGCATTTGCAGTGCGTCGCTGTGTCGGATCGCACTGATCAGCAGGCTCTCGTCAGGCTTCCCCGGCACGATGGACGGACCACGCTCCCCGCCGGCCAGCAATCCATTCAGGGAATCGACACGCAGGCCGCTTTCCTGCACATCCCCGGAATGGCACTCGAAACAGTGTGCGGCCAGAACAGGCCGAATTCTCTTTTCAAAAAACTCGGTGTCTCCGGCAGCCAGCGGATTCCCTGTTAATGCGCAGAGCATCAATGCTGCAGTCAGGATTGTGGCTGTTGAGGACGACAGTCTTAACATACTCGGTTCAATTGGGGCGGGGTTGCTGAGGCATGATCGCGGGGGGTCGCATTGTCGCAACGTGCGACACCAGATGCCAGTGTGTTTCCAAACGCGGGCTCACGGACTTCGTGCTGCTTTGCTTACCGACAGTATTCGACGACCAGAATTGAATCCGCAGTGATTTTCATTGGATTCGGACAATCCAAAGGACTTGCAATTCGAAATGACATCGCTATCACTGACATCGCTATAATGCTCGATGTCCTGATGGACTAACCAACCTGGGTCTTAAACGAGATTGTCATGACGAAAAGCCCTTTTCCCGGCATGGATCCTTTCCTTGAACAGTTCTGGGGAGACGTGCATTCGCGGTTCGTGGTCTACATGGCGGATCAGATCAATGACCAGCTTCCTGATGGTCTTCAGGCTCGCGTCGAGGAAAGCTTGATGGTTGATGCGGAAGACTATTCGCGAAAAATCTATCCGGACATGGATGTGGTTGAACGTCCAAAGCAACCATTCCCCGCAGGGATGAATTCGTCAAACTCAGCGGTGGCCGAGCCATGTGTTGTGGCATTGCCGAGTGAACTCCGCACAGAGCGACATGTTGAGATCATCGACCGCAACAGCGGCAATCGAGTCGTCACTGCTGTTGAACTGCTAAGCCCAGCGAACAAGTGCAAGGGAACTGGTCGTGACGCCTACATCCGGAAGCAGGAGGAGTACGTTGACGGCGTTGTGAATCTCGTCGAGATCGACTTCATCCGCCAAGGGACGTTTGTGGTGGCAATTCCCGAGATTCTTGTTCCTCGCCACTGCCGCACGCCTTATATCATCTGTATTCGTCGAGCGATTCGACGGTCCGAAGCAGAGCTCATTCGCGTACCGTTGCAGGAAGCTCTTCCCAATATTGCCATCCCGCTGCGCCCGACCGACGCCGACATTGTACTGCAGCTTCAGCCATTGTTGGATGAATGCTATCGTCGGGTCGTTACGCATCTCGACCACTCGTTCATTGACCCCGCCGCTAAGCGATGACGACCAAATCTGGGTTAATGACTTGCTGCAGAATCGCAGTCGCCAATAACGATTGAAAACCACAAGACAGCGTGCAGGACGATCTGCGCACCCGATAAACTGGCCGCTATAGTCCGTGGCAATCCTTGGTGACAACCAGATGACTAATGGATAAACTGTCTCTCCTACCCACTTCTACCCACCTTGCAAAAACAGCCGGTTCGGAGTTGTCCGAGTGATTCGGAACGTGACCAAAGTACAAATTCGTGGCATACGCCGACCTTATGCGCAGCAGTTGCCGAGTGTCCTCAGAGGATTCGCGGCACTGATGGCATTGCCATACCTCGCATTCGCCTCAGCGGCGAACGCTGACGACGAAACCACGGCTCAACCGGATTCCGCAGCGGATCGCGTCACGTTTTTTGAATCCCAGGTGCGACCCCTGCTGGCGAAGCGCTGCTACGAGTGTCACTCCACTGAAACCGGCGCTGAAAATGGTGCTTTGGTGGTGGAGACGGCCGAAGGCATCGCTGCCGGAGGAAGTCGAGGATCGATGTTTTCCAAAGAAGCGCCACTGGACGGGTTGCTCTTCCGGGTTCTGGACTACAGCGATCCGGACCTGCAGATGCCGCCGGACGGCAAGCTGCCGAACGAAGAACTGGCCATCCTGCAGCGATGGATTCGTGATGGAGCGGCCTTGCCGGAGTACAAATCGACTCCGCGCGCGACAACCAGTCAGATTGATTTCGTCGCCGGGCGGAAGTTCTGGGCATTTCAGCCTCTGCCACATGTTGATCCGCCGGAGCAGAGCAGCGAGTGGATTCGCCGACCCATCGATTCATTTGTTCTGAAGAAACTGCAGGCACACAACCTGGCGCCGAACACTGAAGCCGATCGGAAGACATGGCTGCGCCGAGTTACATTTGACGTGATCGGACTGCCGCCGACGCCGGAAGAACTTGATGCATTCCAGTCCGATGCATCGCCCCAGGCCTTTGATCATGTCATCGATCGCCTGCTCGCTTCGCCACATCATGGCGAACGCTGGGCACGCATGTGGCTGGACCTCGCGCGGTATACGGATTTTACACCTGACTGGCAAAGTCCTACAGATCGCGGCTGGATTTATCGGGACTGGGTCGTACGAGCAATGAACGAAAATCTGCCGTACGATCAGTTCGTTAAGCTTCAGCTCGCCGCCGATCTGATTCCCGGCACAGCACCGGAAGATCTTGCGGCACTCGGGTTTCTCGGACTTAGTCCCACGTACTGGAAAGAATTGCAGCTGGCTCCGGCAGTGATCGAACAAATCGTCGCCGACGAATGGGACGAACGCCTCGATGCCGTTTCAAGAACATTCCTTGGGCTCACCGTGTCGTGCGCCCGCTGCCATGATCACAAGTTTGACCCGGTCTCAACCGAAGACTATTACGGTCTGGCAGGCGTCTTCGCAAGTTCGCAGCTGGACGAACGGCCGCTGCTGCCTGACAACGAAGTGGCCGCGGTTCGAGCGGCTCGAAAAACCATTGGCGAACTGGAAGAGAAACTGAAGAAAGTCGCTGATCCAGCGACAGCCGAAGCTGAGGAAATTCGAAAGTCCATTGCCGGGATTCGCACCGCAATGCCCCAGGTGGATCAACCGTGGGCGCATGCACTTCGCGATGCCAGTATTTATGTTCAGCCGGACGGAGAAGACCGAACTCGCCTGGAATATCGCGAATCGCAACCTCGCGACCTGCCCGTTTTTCGACGCGGTAATCCGGCGAATCCCGGCGAAATCGTGCCGCGTCGATTTCTCACAGTCCTGCAGCCCGAACCCATTGCTCCTTTCGCGCATGGCAGTGGCCGCGCTGAACTGGCGGATTCCATGCTCACGCATTCTGCTGGTCTTGTGGCGCGAGTGCTGGTCAACCGCGTGTGGGATCAGCATTTCAACGCGGGGCTGGTAGGCACACCGAGTGATTTTGGTTCGCAGGGTGATCGACCAACCCATCCGGAATTGCTGGAATATCTGGCAACTGAATTCGTCGCGCGGGGTTGGGATCTGAAGTGGATGCATCGTGAGATGCTGTTGTCCGCGACGTATCGTCAGTCGTCCGCATTTCGACCGGAGGCTGATGCGGCAGATCCTTCGAATCAATTACTCTGGCGAATGAACCGCCGCAGGCTGGACATCGAAATGTGGCGTGACGCGACATTAGCAGTGACCGGCCAACTGAATCTGACGATCGGCGGACCGTCACAACCTGTCGATGATCTCAGCAATGTTCGGCGTACGATTTATGCGAAAGTCGAACGCGAAGAAATGAACGGCATCCTCCGCATGCACGATTTTCCGGAAGCCAGTTCGCACAGCCCGCGCCGCGAACACACGACAACACCGCTGCAGCAACTGTTCGTGCTGAATTCGCCGTGGATGGAAAAACAGGCCGATGACCTGTGGCTGAGACTGAAACCGGTTGAATTGGACGACGATCGAATCGCAGCCTGTTATCGTTTGCTGTTTGCCCGGGAAGTCACGGAGTCAGAACTTGAGATCGCACATGTCTATCTTGCGGACGAAAAGAATACCGAAGGCAGATGGAAGGATTATCTGCAGGCGTTACTGGGCTTGAATGAGTTTCATTTTGTGGATTGAACATCACATTCGGAGCCGGAACATGCACGACAACCAGCCAAACCTGCCCACGCGGCGCCGATTGATTCAGGCGATGGGCGGTGGAATGGGATCACTCGGGCTGTTGTCTGTGATGAACTCGAAGGCCCGCGGCGAATTCCAGGCTGCGCATGTCCCGGCGAAAGCCAGGCGTGTGATTCAGTTATTCATGAACGGAGGGCCGTTTCATGGCGATCTGTTTGATCCAAAACCGCAATTGTTGAAATTCGCCGGGCAGCGGCCTGCTGAGGCGAATCTCCGCACTGAACGCCGCACTGCGGGGCTGATGCCATCGCCCTTCCGTTTTCGTCCGGCGGGAGAAAGCGGCGTTCCGGTGAGTGAATTGTTGCCACTCACGGCGCGATGTATCGACGACATGGCAATCATTCGCTCCACATTTACCGACAATCCCAATCACGGCCCTGCTCTGCTGCTGATGAACAACGGCACGATTCTCCCGACACGGCCCAGCATGGGATCGTGGTTGTCGTACGGACTGGGCAGTGAGAATGCGAATCTGCCGACGTATGTTGTCCTGTGTCCCGGCAAGCCTGTCCGGTTTTCGATTCTCTGGACGAGCGCTTTCCTGCCGGGGTCTCATCAGGGGACCTACATCAATCATCGAGATCCGGTTCCCGATAAGCTGATCCCGTTTCTGCGTAACTCAGACGCTTCACGAGCCGACCAGGTGGCACAGGTTTCCCTGATGACGCAACTCAATCGACTGCACCTTGAACGCAGCGGCCCGGATGGGCAACTGGAAGGTCGTTTGCAGGCGATGGAAACGGCGTTTCGCATGCAATTCACAGGCACGGAAGCGTTTGACCTTCAGCAGGAATCCAAAGAGACTCGTGAATCGTACGGTGAAGGCCATTTTGCCAATGGCTGTTTATTGGCGCGACGCCTGAGTGAACGCGGCGTGCGATTTGTGCAGGTCTATTACGGCGACGGCCAGCCGTGGGACACGCACAGTGATCACGACAATCAGACGCGCAACCTTTGCCGTGACATCGATCGCCCGATCGCTGCGCTGCTGACGGATCTGAAGCAGCGCGGACTGCTGGATGAAACGCTGGTGCTGTGGGGTGGCGAATTTGGTCGCACGCCGACGACGGAGAACGGCAACGGTCGCGATCACAATCATTTCGGCTTCACAACCTGGATGGCTGGCGGAGGTGTCAAAGGTGGCCTGACGTACGGCGAAACCGACGACTTCGGTTTCGCGCGTCCATAACCGCGTCCACATCCACGATCTGCACGCGACAATTCTGCACTTGCTGGGCATCGATCACGAACGCCTCATACCGTTATGCCGGTAGTGACTTCCGACTGACTGATGTAGCGGGTAAGGTGATTCACGAGATTGTTTCGTAATCGCAGGGACTGCACACTCGCCGCAGTCGTCATCACTGAACAACATGTGCAAGTGCAAGCGATCGGCATGCAATTCGAACCCAATTCGGCGCAGCAGCGTTTCTGGTGCAGTTTCCCCCGAATCAGGCACTGATCGGGCCTTCTTTTCGGGCTCGATCGTAAAGTTCTCGCCAGTGTGGAGTGCCGTCGTTGGGCACGAGGCGAGTGTCCGCCCCGTCGGCGAAATACGGATAGCGATCTTCGTTCGCTGCAGTCAGCATGAAGTTCACATTGCCGTTGTTGGCTGTGTACATCCTGCGGCCGTCGGCCCATGTCGTTTCTATCAGTCGTTCGGGCTCGGGGCGCTCTGGGGCTTCTCGACCTTCAGCTTGTCAACGATATCGCGATTGACTTCGTAACCCAGCCCCGGCCGATCGGGCACCGTCGCGTGTCCATCCTGCAGAAGAATCGGCTCCGTCAGCAGATTACTCGAAGATCAGCGAATAAAGGTCGGCCTCGCGCATGACGAATCGCAGAATCACGGGTCGGCCGATTAAGGATTCAACGTGGATATTCTTCTTCCAGGTCACCCTGCGGTCAATTGAGTCGCCGTAAATGAGGTCACACTCGTCGAGGGAAAAGCCAGGGATTGGTGAGCCGTCCAAGTCGCAGATTTCCACTCTGACCATGCCGGCAGCGCTGGTCGCCACATTGAGCGACAGTTCCCTGCCGGTGAAGGTGACTGGCTTTGTCTTCAGTTCGCCTTCCTGCCGCCAGGCGTGAATCGAAGCGAATCCGTCCATTCGCAGTGAATAGCGCCTCAGACGTGAGTTGCGTCCGGTGAAGTAAGACTCTGTAGCGTAAAGCGAAAGCTCTCGTGGCGAATCGTCTTTGTTCGATTCCGTTTCGACGACGTGCCACGCAATGTAGTTGTCTCCATAAGACCAGTTGTGGCGGGTTCTCAGACCCGGTCGGAGAAAGACGTCATTGCTCTGACGAAACGACTTTCCATCCCGGCTGGTGATATACACGGAATCGGTAATGGCGGTCCCGTAGCGGGGCGAAACCGTCATGCGTTTCTCCCGAAGATCCCATTCCGGCAGAAGAGGCGTCGACGGGGTCAGTCCGTGATCCACATAACGGGCCGGAAAGCCAAGGTAAAGATGAGGCGCTCGTTCGTACGGTTTGATCTGATTCACGTAATACTGTGCCAGTGGCTCCGGGCCTTCTCCTTCAGGAAACACGATGGTTCCTTCATCCGTCCAGTGGAGAAAATCCTCGGATACGGCGCGGTTGACGAGACGTGTTCCCGACGCGCCTTCTCCTGAAAAGATCCGGTAGTAGAGAACATACTTCTGTTCTTTGGCTGACCAAAAGGAAACATTCTGCGAATCGAAAATGCCCTGATCAAAGACTGGTCGGTCGGCCATGGGTTTCCAGTGAATCCCGTCCGGAGACTGATAGGCCCAGACTCCTTTCATACACTGGAACCCGGCACCGGTCGCTTTGTAACGTGCTTCAGGACTCGCGTTGGGATTCTGGTCAATGAACGGTGAAAAATCGTGACAGCCGCCTCCGTCACCCATTTTGTCGAGAATAATGTTGTTCTCCTTTGAGCCGTTGAATTCACACAGCCCAAGCTGCGGACGTTTCCAGGTAATCCCGTCGCTGCTCTCGAAGTAAGCAATTGTCAGCAGGCCACCAGGTTCGATGCCCGTCGGTATCTGCCACGCGTGATAGTACATCCGGTAGATCGCTTCCTGTTTGTCGTGCAGTACGGTGTAGTATCCGCAGCCATTGCCTTCCCATGGGGCGTCACAGGTAACGGCAATTTCTTCACGAACGGGCGAAT
>JBBJME010000240.1:0-11228 GCA_037719765.1 Planctomycetaceae bacterium | reverse complement strand
GAATGCCGGTGGTTTCGCCATTGAATGAATCATCGTTGACGGGAACGATGCCGGTGCCAACGGCGATATCGCGTACGGAATTGTTCGCCGTTGTCTGGGCGAGGTATGTCGGGATTCCGCCGATGACATCTTTTTGGGCGTAGAAGGCAAGTTGCCCGCCAAGGTTGGTAAATCCGCCAGCAAAGGAATCTGCGGTGCCCGTTGCAATATCACGAACCAGGTGGGTTCCGTCAAACGTCCCGTCAGAAGCCCAGATTTCCAGTCCCGTCAGTCCGTCGTCCGCCAGAAATAACACGCCGTCGGCGGTATGCCCCAGAAAAGTCCAGAACGACCGAAAGCCGCTGCGGACAACGGAGATGTCCTGGCCGTATGCCGTGGAGAGACTCTGTTGACCACCGGAAAAACCAAAGGAGTCATCGAAGAAGTACAGCTTGTCGCCAAGTCCCTGCAGGAGTCGTTCATAGGTCGGGTTCGAATAAGGCGAATCATCCACAAGAATTGCATTATCATCGTCGATTCGAAAGATCCCCCGGTACGTGGCAACAAAGACTCCTCCGGCGGAAGTGACCGGTGAGGGGTTGGAGTTCGCTGGCCCGGGGGCGATATCAATGAGCTGCGGGGCCGTCAGATGATCATTCAATCGCCAGAGTTCCCGACCGGAATCCGGCGTCGACGCCGAAAACAATGCATATGCACCGTCAACGTAGAATCCGGATGGTTCTGAACCTTCGGGGCCGGGATTGATGTCCATCCAAAGCGCGGTTGTCTCAGGAGTCCCATCGGAGTACCAGAGTTCGCTGCCAAAATCCGGATCAGTTGCCGGGTATAGCAGTCGTCCGCCAAATCCCACCTGAAGGTCGATCGACGTGTGAGAACGCAGAACGGTCCCCATATCTGTCGCCAGGTTGTACCGCCACAGGCTGGTATCGTCGCTGGCCTGGCGGGAAACGGCAAGGTAGGTCGTGTTCACCCCCATGGCGTCGGAAACGAAGATCATGTCCCCGACGTACAGGCCCGTTGACCTGAACGAGGTTTGTTTGAGCGTTCCGGCTTCCGTTCCGTCCGTCTGCCAGATTTCTCCCTCAAGAATAAAATTGAGACGCGTGCCGTCTGCCGAAAGCATGTGCTCAATCCTCGCCGCAGACGGTTCGCCTGAGAATTCGCGGACTCGGCGCGTTCCGGATACCGTTCCGTCGGTCTTCCACAGCTCAACAGCCTGAAATCCATTTGTCGATGGACGAAGAGAGAAGTAGACCGCATCGCCAAAACGCGTCAGTTTGTCTGGTTCGGAATTCTGAGGCCCAGAGTTTAAGTCTGTTAGCCGAAAAGTGCCGTCTGCAGTACCGTCAGTTCTCCACAGCTCGCTTCCGTGTTCCAGCGTCGATGTGGAAAAGACGATCACATGATCATTGAGCTGAACTGAAGTGATGGCTTTCGCAACTGCGGCTGCGTTGGTGTTGTAATCCACGATCGGTGAAATCACGGCCGACAGCATGTGGCGGGTTTCAAGTTGCTCAGTTGAGACACTTCTCGATCGTTGTCGGCGTTGGTTGGATGTGCAGAACGTAAACTGTGAATTTGTTCTTGAATTGCCTTGAGCAGGCTGTTCGACATTGGGCTTCACTTGAGATGGGAAAATCGCGCAATCAGGAGCTGAATGCCACATACTCGCAGCAGCGTGTTCAACTTGCAATCACTCGATACCCAAAGTGCGCCCCTTTCGCAGATGATGCTAAATGTCGCCATTGCGCTCCGTCGTGATGAGAATTCTGCACTCCACGACCAACGACCAATCACAGGTCGTCAGTTCCGCAACGATGCAGTGCGCCCTATGGGACGCCGGAGACTTATTCGCGTGGCCTTGCTGAATGCTCGTCTCGGCGGAGCGAGAGGGCTACATTTGAATCGCACAGTACCGGCAAGCCAACGCATGCCGCTCGCCGAACTGCCCAACGCAGCTCATCCAAACAAGTCGAGCAGCGGTTCACCGGTCGACAGGGGACGCGTGAAACCGTCGCGGCCGAGGCGGAGATTGAGCGGGACTCCGAGCGAATGAAAGATGGTAGCTCCAAGGTCCTGAGGTCGCACGGGGCGGTCCACCACAAATGCCCCATGTTTGTCAGACTCGCCGTAAACCGCGCCGCCGCGGATTCCGCCGCCCGCCAGGATTGCCGAAAAGCAGGACGGCCAGTGTTGGCGACCGGGATTTGTACCCGGCGCATTGATCGTGGGCGTGCGTCCGAATTCGCCAACCACCACGACCAGAGTACTCTCAAGCATTCCGCGATCTTTGAGGTCCAGAATCAACGCCGACAGAGCCTGATCGAGTTTTGGCAGACACCAGCCCATTCCGTATGAACCATTGCCAAACGCACTGCCCATTCCCATTTCGCCGCCGTGCATATCCCAGCTGGAACTCGGGGCACCACCGCCGCCTTCCGGAGCCGATCCTGTCCAGCCATTGACCGTCACATAGCCGACGCCGCTTTCAACCAGCCGACGCGCGAGCAACAGATTCTGACCGAGCGGATGCATCCCGTAGCGATTTCGCACACTGTCCGGTTCGCGGCCCAGCTCAAAGGGCTCACGTGCTTCAGGACCGGCGGTCAATTCAAAGGCGCGGCCGTAGATGTCCTGCCAGTCCTTCGTAGCACGAGCGACATCGCTGGATTGCAGGGAAGGGCTGAGTCCACTGAGCAAACGGCGGCGTTCGAGCATGCGATCCGTGGCCACGGCAGCCTGCAGGTCGTCCGGTGCCTTGAACGTGGACATTGATGGATTGTCGGCGGCCGAGCCGACAAATAGCGGACTGTGGGCCGCACCGAGGTGTCCCCCGGTTCCGATGTTGGGAGCACAGAACACGGGATCACCGACGCACTTGATGAGCCACACATAGGGAGCAATGGTCTTCTCGTTCGGTCGGACCTTGGCCAGAATTGAGCCCATATATGGAGCATCCGGAGGAGCAGCGGCCTGCCCGCTCAGGCAGTGATGCATGGCGTCAAAGTGGTTGCTGATGTTTCCGACATGCGTCATCGAGCGGATCAGGCTGAAATGATCCGTGAGCTGCGCCATCTTTGTATGCAGTTCGTTAATCTGCATGCCAGGAACTGTGGTGGCTATCGGCTTATATGGTCCGCGAATCGTATCCGGCGCACCCGGTTTCAGGTCCCAGGTATCCAGGTGACTGGGGCCCCCACAGAGTAAAATGAAGATACAGGATTTCTCGGCAGCGCCTTTTCCCAGCCCCGCAGTCTGGTCCACGCCCGCGGCAACCATTCCCGGCAATGCCATGGGCAGGCCGCAGATCCCGGCCGCCTGCAAGAGGTTTCGGCGAGACATGACATCGGAAAACGCCTGCCGCATATCCATAGGGACTGCCTTTGAACGAATCGATCGATGAACCAAAGAAACGAATTCCCAGCTTGAACAACACCGCTGTAGTTTACGCAATTCCCGTCCGGCGTCATGCTGAGAAACAAGCCAAACACCGATTTCGCTGTACCCATCGCGCGGTGCGTCGTCAGCCCTCGTACTTTGGAGTGCGGCGACTTGTCGCCGCTTTCCTTTTCATTCGGCGTGGCATATGTCACAACTACGGAATTGCAAAGAACGCAATTCAACAAATCAAAAAATCGGAGTCTTTCATGCATGAGAGCCGGACAAAGTCATCCCCTGACATAACACGACGCAACTGGCTCGCTAGTGTTGCAGCGACCACTTTAGCCGGAAGCATCACTCCGTCTGCGATTGCGAAGTCGGCGGCATCCATGAAACCTGTCGCCCCTAAATCGGTGGCTGCGGTCTTTACGGCCTACGAAAAAGGACTGCACGCTGATGTGTTGATCGGCAAGATCCTTGAAGGCTGGAAACAGGACGGCGGTCTCGGTCCCGCATTAAAACTGGCATCGATGTACGCCGATCAATTCACTGACCGAGATATGGCTCGGGCCATGTCGAAGAAGTACAACGTGCCGATCTTCGATACAATCGAGAAAACGCTCACCGTCGGTGGGGATCATATTCCGGTGGATGGTGTAATCAGCATTGGCGAACACGGGGAATACCCCTGGAATGATTTGGAACAGCATCTGTATCCTCGCCGACGTTTCTTTAAAGAGATCACGGATACATTTCAGAAACACGGGCGTGTCGTTCCGGTCTTCAATGATAAAAATCTCGGGCCGGAATGGGCGGACGCAAAGTGGATGTATGATCGGGCGCTGGAACTGAAAATCCCGTTCATGGCCGGTTCGTCGATGACAGTCGGTGCTCGTACGCCGGAGATCGATGTGCCGCTCGGTGCTGACATCGAGATGGCTGTGGGAGTCGGCTACTCTGGACTCGATATCTACGGCATTCACGCCCTGGAGTTCTTTCAATGCTACGTCGAGCGCCGACGCGGCGCGGAATCGGGAGTCCGTTGGGTGCAGTGTCTGCAGGGCGAAGCGATGTGGAAAACGCTCGATGACGGTGTTGTTTCGCAGACTCTGTTCGATGCGGCGTTCGCAGCCGTTCCGCACGCAAGGGACGACGCACGTTCCGACCAGGAGGCGGCGCTGTTCATGTTTGAGTGCATGGATGGCTTTCTCGGAGCGGTCTTTATGCTCCCGGAAGCTGCGGCAGGCACCTCCATCGCCCTCAAACTCAAATGGCAGCAGGAAATCCTGGCCACCCGATTCGACGAACAGCCGGAACCACGGCATCCGCACTTTGCCTGGCTGCTGAAAGGCATCGAGCGCATGTTTCACACAGGTCATCCGAGTTACCCTGTCGAACGAACATTGCTGACGGGCGGCATTCTGGACCGAGCGCTGACGTCACGATTCAGGAAACATGAAAAGCTGATGACGCCTGAACTGGCTATCCGCTATGCACCAGTGGACTATCCTCACGCTCCGCAGCCGAGTCTCGATTCTGATCCGAATTCAGTTTGACGTTGTGGGATCGTCTGTAGGATGGACATTCATGTCCGTCGCATGGCCATGAAACACTGTCAAAGCAAAAGGTTGCTTTTGCCCTGACAGCGTTCGACAATGCGACGGTCCTTGGCCAATAACTCGGACATGAATGTCCAAGCTACATTAGGGTTTCGTGTCCTCCAAAACGGCAGACGAAGTTTTCTCACGAGGCCACGCGACAACGAGAGCGATCAGGGCGATCAACGGAGCCAGGCCAGCCCAGGCAAGGCCTTGATCGAAGGAATGCGTCTCATCGACGACTCGACCAAACTCCTTCTGCATCGGTGACGAGACCAGCCATGCGAGGGCTCCCAGCAGACCGGTGGTCTTACCCATGTGACGTTCGCTGGTTTCCTGCGACAGCGAGTAGTAACACGGAAATAGTCCCAGTGATCCGGCCGCCACGATCAACAACACACCGTACAACCCCCATCCCAGCGGAAGGCGGCCCGCAACGAACGTGAGTGACGTCAGAGCCGCACAGGTACCGAACACCAGCAGCCGCGTTCGATGCACACCCAGCCCGCGTCGAGCCAGCCAGAGTGTCGCTGCTCCGGCTGCGATACACCCGACATCCGCGGCGATGTAATACGCGGAGTTAAACAGCAGCGCCGCCTGCTCAGAGGCCCCGCGTCCTTCCTGCAGAAATTTCGGCAGCCAGGCGCGAATCAGTTGCCACGTCAGGTTGATGCAGACCACGACCGGAATCAAAGTCCAGAATCGACGATTAGTCAGGCACTCTGAAAAAAAATCCCGGTCACTCGCTCCTGCAACCACAAGACACAACACACAGGCGGCTGCGGTAATCCAGACGGGGTGCTTGTCAAAAAATGCACGAACTGAAACCCCATCCGGCATCACGGGACTCAACCGTTCCCGCATCAGATAAAGCGTGGTGCACACGACGACCGCACCGATCAGCAACACAAGCCAGCGATTGCCGGAGCCGGAATCCTTCTTGTCCTGGATTCGGGCTGATGGAAGGTCATTCCTTCCGACTGTAAACAGCCATGCGATGACCCAGACAACTCCCATCGATCCGATAATGATAAACGGCGATCGCCATGCCCCGAGTGTTTCACTTTTGCCGACGATCATCAGGATCACGGGCGGTGTCAGGATGGCTCCGAGGGCGCCTCCGCTTTGCAGAATGCTGTTGCCCATCGTGCGATTCTGACGCTCCAGCACAATCTTCGTTGTTCGCAGCGCACACGGCCAATGTCCGGCTTCGAAAAAACCTAACAGGATGCGACACCCGAGCATTGACTCGTATCCTTCAGAGAATCCCGTCAGCACGCCAATCAATGACCAGGCCAGAAGAACGGCCGGATAAAGAAACCTCACAGAGATGCGATCCGAGAGGAAGCCAAAGAACAACGAACCGGCGGCAAAGGCCCAGCCGAATCCGAACTCAATGTTCCCGTAACGCTCGTTGCTGAGAGACAACTCTTTTGTAATGCGAACGGAAAGATTCGCCAGCGTCTGACGATCCATGTAATTCAGCATCGTCGCCAGCAACAGCAGTCCGCTGACCCACCAGACCCATGCCTGAGTTCGAGGTCCACCTGCATGAGCCACTGATGGCGCTTCCGGAGACTCGATCGGATTCGGTACAGCCGACATGCGACACTTTCTGAACATCTGAACGATGCGTGAATGTGAAGTGGACCCTGATGGACCGGCAAGTTGACGCATGCCGCTCGCCGGGCAGCTTTAGAAAAGGGGTCAGGAACCAATAGCCAAATGGCCCAGAGGGTGCTCCGCACTATCGGTTCCTGACCCCTTTTTTAAAGCGGCAACCGGAAGATTTAACGTTGACAAAGCACTACGTCCAAAGCCCCGCACGCGGATCGGCCGACGGGAGTTCAGAGAGCTGTTGATACAGCGCGCGGGCGTCGTCGGAAAGTTCTTTGGGAAGCACGATCTTGAGTACGACAAACTGGTCGCCTCGATCACCTGTCTTCGGGTTGCGCACACCCTTGCCGCGCAGACGGAGTTTGGCACCGCTGGAGGTGCCGGGTGGAACACTCAGGATCACGACACCTTCAGTGAGTGTCGGTACATCAATCTTTGCCCCCAGCGCGGCCTCGCTGGGCGTGACCGGCACATCGACCAGCAGATTGTGACCGTCTCGCCGGAACCACGGATGAGCCGCAGTGTGAATCGTGACCAGCAGGTCACCTGATGCACCGCCTCCTGATCCGGCACTGCCCTGACCTGCCAGACGGATCGACTGACCATCGTCGATGCCTGCCGGAATCTTAACTGTCAGCCGTTCGTTCTTTGATCCCTGCTGAACGGTCAAAGCATATTCACCGCCTTCAACGGCAACTGTAAACGGGACCGTGATTTCCGCTTTGACGTCACTGCCCTTCTGAGCCCGCGGCGCACCTCGCCGACCGCCGCCAAATTGACTGCCGCCTCTGCCACCGCCGCCGAACATTCCGCCGAGCAAATCTTCCAGATCGAACGACCCACCGCCGCTGCCACCGCCGCCAAATCCCTCGAACGGATTTCCGCCTGAAGGGCCACCACCAGCACCACGAAACGCATGGCCGAACTGGTCGTAGTTTTTTCGTTTTTCTTCATCGCTCAGAACGTCGTAAGCCTCCGTGATTTCGGAAAACTTCTTTTCCGAATCAGGATCAGCGGGTTTGACGTCCGGATGAAACTTCCGCGCAAGTTTCTTATAGGCCTTGCGGACTTCATCCTTTGAGGCAGAGCGGGGAACACCCAGTACTTCGTAAAAATCGCGTTTTGACATTGCCAAAGGATAGCATCTGTCGAGACAGAATAAAGGGGCAGCGATGATCTCACTCCAGCGGTCCCATCTCTTCCCGGTCCTTCAGCGATTCACTGCTTACCAAAAAAAGGGGAAGGACGAATCCTTCCCCTTTTCCACCGAGAAATGCACCGAAGTGACTCTTCCCGGCAGGAGCTTCCCGCTCGGGCCACGCACCCATGTGAGCGGGAACAGGCGAGTTTCCTGACCTTCCCTCCTACAAACCCCTGCAGAGTTTCTGCGAACGCCGGGTCCCACCACGCCGTCATCCGCCTCTGTAATAGGTGCGTAAGGCAAGCGTTGTGCCAGTTCCGCGAAGAATCCTGACCGATAAACGAAGTCGCTGGTTTTGCTGCGTTTTCAAAAACTTCACGCGGACTGATACACTGAGATGTTCAGCAGAATCAGCATAGCCAACATTATTTTTTTCGCATCAATGCTCATCAAACGCGCAAGTTCGCAGCTTGAGTCTCGACTTTAGATCGACTGAAACCGATCCGCAATCACCGAACCTCATTCGCCCCCAAGTGTCCCCGCATCAACAACTGTCGAATCACGTTTTTGCAGAAATCCCGTGTCTGAAACACTGGTCACCAACCAAAATCCCGCGCTTTACACGATTCGGCAGCACTGTTACATTTGGCCTTGAATGGTCCGATTGATTCATCGACTGGACTCACATTCACTACTCCGTGGTGTAATTGGTAGCACAACAGTTTCTGGCACTGTCAGTTGGGGTTCGAGTCCCTACGGGGTAACTTTTCAGAACGCAGGCTTGCGAACAATTCAGCAGAGTCCCCTATTCCCGGCTTGAATCTGACTTGCGCCGCAGTGTGTCATTCAGTGCCTCCAGCAGCCTGTTCGTCTCACGGGACATTTCAATCGATTCCGCATGAGTGCGAATCGCTTCCTTATTCACTCGAATGGATTCGTTGTTGCTGTCAATAGCGATTGATTGTTGCGACATCGAGGTTTTCAAACGGAGCAATGCCCAGAACAATGCTGGCAGAAGGATTACCAGAAAGATTGCAACAAACGCGATATCTACCCAGTTCAGCGCCTCGTGATAAACGACAAGTTCACTCTGGCGTTGTGGAGATACCTCAGAACCAGCGACTAACAGCAGAATAGAAATTGACGTTTGAACATTCACAGCAGCCAGCCTTGAGAGTGAAAGTGAATTGCAACCCAGAAGCGCTGAAACCATTTCGGTCGGGAAGAGTCTGTTGCCAAATTGCGGCGACGCGTCCGAATGCCCATCAGCTTTCCGGCCGGAAAGTCTTCCCGCTTTCAAAATCATCGCGGGCGCCCAAAATTCGCGATAAAAGCGCCGCTCCTCCCGTTCTGAGCCAGGGAGCCCCGTGTCATTTCACCGTGACGAGGATTTCCACGCCGATGGCTTTGGCGACTCGACGCAGAGTTGTCATCGTTGGGTTACCGTGTCCGTTTTCCAGCAGTGACAGGCTGGCTCGCGTGATGCCGGTTTTGTCGCACACATCCTGCAGTGACAGTCCGCGAGCTTCACGCGCTTCTTTCAGAGCTGTCACAACGGACGAAAATTCACGCTGCCGTTCTTCAAGTTCTTCAAACACCTTTCGCCCGCGAGCTTTATTGGCAGCGATCACATCAGGTTGTTCCTCTTCAGCGATGGCCTTGCGGATTCGCGATTCCATCTCAGAGGTTGGCTTTAGTCGTTTCGACATGGATTCACTCTTTCAGACTTCGTAAGCAGTCACCGGAATTACCGACAGATCCTCTTGGACCCATTCAAAGGCCACAGCAATCCGACGCCCGTCTGCAGTAGCGCCGACACGGACATGCCGATCGCTGGAAGGGCTCAATTCTTCGCGATAGTGGTTCTCAAAAGCAAACTCGAAATCGTCCTGAGTCAGCCCATGCTGTGCGACTTTGTCGATTGCCTTTTCCGACCAATAGTATTCGAACCACGCCATTCGCCCGCCCTTTTGTTGTTTTGATACATCATAACACCTGTGGCGAGCGGTATCAATAAAAGAAACACCGTTCAATGACCGCCGGTGTGAAATCCGTCCGCATCGACCCACGCTGTGGCGAGGGTGGGGTCGATGTGTTCGGCTTTGGTTTCGGCTTCGTTCACGTGTTCAACGGACAATTGACAATGGGAAATTCTGTCTGGGAACGGAATCGCATCGCGACCAGCATCTGGATCCTGCTCAAATAGCGACGGTAACGACTGAGCTACGCAGGCGGTGTGATGCCAAAATCCTGAACCGTCAGCAATGCACTGAAAGGGATGCTGCGGGCCTTGAATGCGGCGCGACCGCCCTGGAGTCGATCGACGATGCCGACGGCATGGACGACCTTGCAGCCGAATTCTTCCACTCGATCAACGGCCTCCATCGCACTGCCGCCGGTGGTGACAACATCATCGACGATCACGACTCTGTCACCCGGCTGGATCGGGCCTTCGATGAAGCGTTGAGTCCCGTGGCCTTTGGCCTCTTTACGAACCATAAAGCCCTGCAGCGGGCGATTCTGGGCGGCGGCGGCCACGAGCACTCCGCCGACAATCGGATCCGCTCCGATTGACATCCCTCCAAAGCCAGTGAATTCCACGTCCTGCAGCAGTTCCAGCAGTCCGTACGAAATCTGCATCAATCCTTCAGCACAGAGCGTGACCTGTTTGCCGTCCAGGTAGTAGGGGGACTTTTTTCCGGAGGCCAGTGTGAAATCGCCAAACTTGAGGGCTCGTTCCCGAACGAGATCCATTAATCGTGCGCGGTTGAACATGAAACAGTCTGCTTTTATGATTGAGTTGGAGATGTGTTGGAAAAGGGGTCAGGAACCAATAGTGCGGAGCACCCTTTGGGCCATTTGGCTATTGGTTCCTGACCCCTTTTCCAAGCCTGCCTGGATTCAGCGACGCATCGTAACCGGCAGGATGATGAGATCAACCCGTGCGTCACGGGTTGTCGCCGACACTTTCAGGATTGTCATCTATGTCTGCTCAGTTGAGTGAATTTGCCCGATCATTGAACGTCGAAACCGCTTTCACCGTCCTGGCGGTTGCAAAGAAACTCAAGGCCGCCGGTAAAGACGTCGTTGAACTGGAAATCGGTGACAGTCCCTTTAACAGCACGGCATCGGCGATTCAGTCAGGCCTGCAGGCGATTCAGGATAACCAGTCACACTACTGTCCATCGCCGGGGATTCCGGAATTCCGAGAGTCGGCCGCTAAGTTTCTGAAGAACGAGTTTTCCATTCCGGTCGAGGCAGAAAACATTGCCGTCGGTCCCGGAGCGAAAGTCTTTGAACAGTTCTTCTGCGAAGCATTTCTCGGCCCTGGTGACGGTTGCCTTGTGTTCAGTCCGCACTTTCCGACATACCTGCCAAATATCCAGCGGCGAGCCGCGCGGGCCGTGCTCAAGCGTCTTATGCTGGTTACGGAATTACGTCCGCAGGTTGCAGACAGCATAGAATTGGTGAACTTCGATCATGCTCAGCGA
>JBBJME010000239.1:0-11276 GCA_037719765.1 Planctomycetaceae bacterium | reverse complement strand
AACCGGACGGCTCGGTGATCCGGTGGTGAGGGCCATCTCTGCCAGAAATGCGATATCGCCGATTCTTCCTGCTGCCAGTTCCAGCACTGCGAAGTCATGCTCAGGTTTCAGTTGGAGAAGCGAGAGCGGTACACCAAGTTCGTTGTTTTGGTTGTGCTGACTCTGGACACCGGAAAAACGGGACGCCAGAACCTGTGTGATCATCTGCCGCGTTGTTGTCTTACCGACACTGCCCGTCACGCCCACAATGAGCGCATCGGATTGCTGACGGTTCCAGCGACCCAACCGCTGCAATGCGACGACCGAATCGGCGACACGGAGAATTCGTCCGTCTGTTTCGGCCGAATCGAGCGCGGCCAGCGATGGAATTCCAAACCTGACGTTCGAGGGGATTGCGCCCGACGCCGTGAAATCTGTCACCACACACGCCGCACCTCTTGCGATGGCCTGATCGGCAAACAGCACGCCATGCGTCCTGTTTCCGCGGAGGGCGAAGAAACAATCGCCGGATGCAATCTTTCTCGAATCGATGCAGCCTCCAGTGACTGGCTGTGGTCCATAAACCGAGTCCGTGAGGACTCCATTCACAATATCGGCAAGATGAGTAACTGTCAGTGGAAATGTCATGCCGGGATTGCTCTCCGCGGCAATGCCGACAAAGGGTTCAAACCAGTCTGTAGTTCCAGCAGAAGGCGGCGTGTCACGCGACGATCATCAAAACTAATTTGTCGGTCTCCGACTTGCTGCGTTTTTTCGTGCCCGCGGCCTGCAATCACCACCACATCGCCAGGCTGCGCACGTCGAAGTGCTTCTCGAATCCCCTGCTGGCGATCGACACACGTCAGCACCCGAGCATTTGAATCGAAGCCAGCCAGAATGTCAGCGATGATCTGATCCGGCGATTCGGATCTCGGGTTGTCGGACGTCACGATAATCTCATCTGCATCCTGAGCGGCCTGTGCCATGAGTGGCCGCTTATGTCGATCTCGATCACCCCCGGCACCAAACGCCAGAATCACCTTGCCGGATGTCAGTCGCCTCGCAGTCGCGACACAATGGGCGATACCGTCCGGGGTGTGAGCATAATCGACAAACACAGCAAACGGCTGGCCGGCATGAATGCGTTCCATCCGGCCAGGCACTTCGAGGACACGTTCGAGACCGTCACGAATATCGCTCGCTGCGACACCAGATTGTTCCGCCAGGGCAGCCGCTGCCAGGAGGTTCAGAGCGTTATGGCGACCGACCAGTGCCGTGCGGATCTCGATCGCCGCACTGTCCAGCAGCAGGCGAAGCGACTGTCCAGTCTGTGAACACGAGATTGTCTCGACACGCAGGTTGGCATCTGAAGAATATCCAAACGTGATGACATTGCGGTGCGCGATCAGGTGCTTCCGAATTGCCTGACAGCCGGAGTCATCGATCCCGAGCAGAAACGGCTTGTCGCATGCTAACAGAGACACAATGCGAAGCTTGGCTGCACGATATTGCTCTGCATCCCCGTGATAATCAAAATGATCCTGAGTGATATTCGTGATGGCGGCAGCGGCCAGGGTGATTCCCGCGCAGCGTTGCTGATGCAGTGCATGGCTGCTGATTTCCATGACACAGTCTGTGACTCGATTGCGTGCCATTTGTCCCAGGAACTGCGCGATTTGTTGGGAATCCGGAGTTGTGAGCGACGCTGGTTCCGTCGTGCGGCCGTCCGAGTATTCCAGGGTGCCCAGCAGGCCGGTCGTTCTTCCGGAAGTTTCGAGAACTGATCGCAACAGCCATGTCGTGGTCGTCTTACCGTTTGTTCCGGTCACGCCCGTGACGTTGATCGATCGCTGAGGTGCCCCCAGTCGTTCCAGGCAAATTCTGGCAAATGCGGCTCTTGTGTCTGCGACAACGCATTGAGGCACGTTGATGTGCGATGAGGGTCGATTCACAATCACACTGACTGCACCACCGGCGATCGCGGCCTCCAGATGGTGGTGTCCGTCGCTTCCTGATCCGCGTAACGCAACGAAGACATCGCCCGGTTGAACCAGGCGACTGTCGCAACAAAACTGCGATGCGACAATATCTCCCGTGCCGACAAAACTGACGGCACCGAGCGAAGCACGCAAACTGATGGATCTGACTTCCATGCCAGCCAAGTCTGGTTAACCCGAATTGAGGAAAGGGAAACTGGTTTGCGGCATTGTCTTCACCTTTGAAAAGCCGGTCAATCGCAGTTTGTGCTAAAGGAACCGGGCTGCGAGTGGTAATTCTTTCGGATTTCGATCATAAAGAGATCGTGAAATGTGGAGCACATGGGCTCCAACGCTTGGCGAAGCTGTACGCGTTTGGATATCCTTCGCTGGCGGGACTCGAGGAATCTGTGCGTCTTGAGCGCATGAGTCAACGTGTCCACCTTCCCGAAACGTGCGTTCCAGGGAAAACATATTTTGTGAAATTGTCCTCAGTGTTCGAAGTCAGACGGGCTTCTGAGGATTTCTGAATGGTTTCTGCTGTGACGATGTTCCAGCATGACCGGCTCTGACAGGACCAGATGAGATGACAACGGATCCACTGCAACCAGAATCACCTTCCACAGCAGCTTCTTCGGACGCGGCTCCTGCCGTGATGGCCACTCCAGCACCGGAGACTGGATCACAGCCTGAGGACACGCCGTCGCAGAAGCCTGCTGAAGCCGCCAGCCCGGTTGCCGAGATCGCCAGTATACCGGTTGAAGCAGCACAGCCACCAGTTGAAGCAGCACAGCCTCCGGTTGAAGCAGCACAGCCTCCGGAATCAAAAATCCTTGCTCAGGCGGAAGCCGCGATGATCGCGGAGGGCGGTGCCATTACCCGAGTGCGTGAGAAAATGGCGTCGTCGTCTGAACCACAGGCACAGCAACCGGAACACGTCACTCCGCGACAGACACAGGGCCACAAGCCTGCTGCCGTTGAAATCCCGACTGCCGACGATCTGGAGGCATCGGTGGAGGCTGAAATCTCCGCAGCGCTTTCTGAAAATGCCGGCGCCATGCCGGAAGCGGTAATCGTTCCGGGCGGTGAAACCGAGGACGACGGTGATACGAAAACGGTCGTACAGGGGACAAAGGTCCGCGGAACCGTGCAGGCCATCCACGGCGGCGAAGTCTTTCTGGATGCCGGACTGCGACATAACGTTGTGCTGTCTCTCACACAGTTTCCGAATGACAAGCATCCCAACGTCGGTGATCAGTTGGATGTCATCATTGATGCAAAAGACGCAGATGGTCTCATCAAAGGGCGCATTCCACGCGCGCGGCATCGCGCTGGCGGCAACTGGGACTCACTGGCTGTCGGTCAGGTTGTCGATTGCCAGGTCTCTGCCGTCAATAAGGGCGGACTGCAGGTGATGGTCAGCAATATGCGAGCGTTTCTTCCTGCAAGTCAGGTAGAAATGGGCTTTGCCGGAAACCTGGAAAGCTTTATTGGTCAGAAACTCACAGTTCAAATCACAGAAGTGAACGCCAAGAAACGCAACCTCGTAGTCAGTCGCCGAGCGTTACTGCAGGCGGAACGAGCGGAAGGTGAAGGGGAATTCTGGGCCAAGGTCGAAGTGGGACAGGACCACAACGGCACCGTGAAAACGCTGAAGGATTATGGCGCCTTCATCAATATCGGCCCCGTCGATGGCTTCCTGCATATCGGCGAAATCAGCTGGACTCGCATCAATCATCCAAAGGACGTGCTGACTGAAGGACAACAGGTTGACGTCAAGATCCTGAAACTGGATCCGGAAAAGAAACGGATCAGCCTGGGAATGAAGCAACTGGCTCAAAACCCCTGGACCAGCGCCAGCGAACGTTATGCGGCACAAAGCACCGTGTCCGGCAAGGTGACTCGCATTACCGAATTCGGTGCGTTTATCGAACTGGAACCTGGTCTGGAAGGCATGGTCCATATCAGCGAACTCGCATGGCGCCGTGTGGGCAGTGTGGGCGAAGTCCTGAAAGTTGGTGAGACCCATGATTTCCAGGTGGTTGAAGTGGATCCAAAACGCAAACGTGTCTCTTTGTCGCTGAAGGCATTGGAGAAACGACCAGAGCCTCCACAAACGGAACGACACAGGGCTCCGGAGCCGGAAGCACCCCCTGAACCCAAACGTCCGCGGAATGAGAATCTGCGGGGTGGCACGGGGACGCCAGGCAGTGGTCGCGGAATGTTCGGGAATCCATCGGATTTCACGGGATAGACCTGGCACCTCGGCGAGGTACTTTTGGTGGCTCTCCTGGACCTGAATGATTTCGAGATCGGGCGCGAACTGCGTTCATCTCCTGAGCGGCGTGTGGTGACAGCAACTCGCAGGGACACGCGCGAATCAGTTCGGCTCACGGTGTTCTCTGCGGAGATTTCGCGGCGTCCTGAGTTTCGTCGCGCGATTAAAATGGATCGCTCGATGCTGGCAATGCTGCAGCATCAGTCGATCGTAAAGTTCCGGGGCGACGGTGAATCCGGCGGCGTTCTGTTCTGTGGACGGAATCCAGTGATTTTGTGCCATTGTCGGAACAACTGACAATGGGCCGCCGTTTCTCGTCAGAAGACATTATTGAAATTGGCTGGCAGGTTTGCTCGGCGCTGCAATTGGCTCACAACCTCGGGCTTGCGCATGGAGGCTTATCAGCGGAAAGCGTTTTACTGTCCGACAATCTGCAGGTGACTGTCATCGATTTTGGAGTCGCCCGATGGTTGCGAGTCGCCACCGAAGCGGCAGTCGCAGATGATTTAGCGAATTCCGGCCCCGCCTTGATCACAATTAGTGCCCTGGCATCACGGGAAGACGTCGATAAGGATCTGCGAGATCTCGCCGGTTTGCTGAATCGACTCCTGCAGGCGTGTGACGACGAGGAACAGCCCGAAGCTGGTAAGGTCACGACGCGCGTGATGATGGAACGATTACTGGCGAGATTTGAGCCATCTGGTGCTTCCGGCGGAGTCCAAAGGCCATGGAGTGCGAGGGAGTTTCAGGGGCGTCTGGGCGAGATCCTGATCGGCACAGGCGATGATTCAATGCCGCTGGTGGATCATCGTAATTCGGCCACGACGTCGCGGCGTTCAATCGTGGTGGAATTGTTTGAGCCGCATGAGTCATCTTTGCACTCGGATGCCGGGGCACTCCGATCGGCAACTTTGCTGGCGAAGGCGGATTTTGCCGATCGCCGCTGTGCTCATGGTCCTGATTGTCCTGTGGTTGCTTGCCGGTCAATTGTGGTAAGCGGCGAAAGCAGCCGATCAGCGTATTTCACGTTGAACCGAATGTGAACAGCTTTCAAACTTGAGTCAACTTCGAATTTTCCCGAAGTCGTTCTGCGCTTAACTTCCTCGGTCTCACCTCGCGACGGGATCTCACGCCGGCATTCGCCCGGTTCCCTGTCGTCATCTCAGTCCTCTTTGACTCTCCGAGGAAATCTGTATGAGACTCCGCATCAGAACTTTGCTTCTGACGGCCGCTCTGTTGTGTTCCATGACATCGACCGTCAGTGCCTGCATCTACATACCAATCCTTGAACCGTTTTACTGGCTCTTTGGCTGCAGCGGTTGCCACGGCGGCTATGGATACGCGAACTCCGGACCCAATCCTTACGGTGTGAGTCGCTGCATTGATGACTGGCTCGGCTATGGCTACTTGCGGAACCAGGAAGGAACGCTGGGACACTATCCCGGTCGTCCGGTCTCATGCTACCACCCGGTTTTCCCGCGTCTGTTGAATCCATGTTCATGGTTTGCTCCCTGTCCATTATTCGCGCCCTGCGGTCCACCGTGCGGCGTGATGACTCCGATGGTCGCTCCGCTGGCTCAGCCAATGGCGGTGCCATATCAAATGCCATATCAGGCGCAGTGGCAAAATCGGGGACCGTGCCAGATGCCGGGCCTGATGAATCCCTTTGGCGGCAACTGCAGCGATCCGTGTGGCTCGCAATGTTTGCCGCAGCCGATGATGCAGTGTCAGCCCGCTCAGAGGCCTGTGACAACATGGCGACCGATGACCGTTGACCGCGGCCGCTGGCATTGGCAAAGGGTCTGGGTTCCTCGTCCCCGGACCGTGATGGTTCCGCAAACCCAGTACGTCATGCAGGCACCGGCAATGCAGATGCCGATGATGCAGAATCCCATGATGGACTCCGGCTGCGGCGATGGCTGCAGCAGTGACATGGGCAGCATGATGCCAGGTTCCGACTACATGCAGGGGACTGAAATGATGCCGGGAGCTCAAATTATGCAGGGCACTGCGTTTCCGGATAATTCGGGTTCAGGCTGCTGTGGATCGGACAGCGGAATTCCGCAGTCGGGGTATGAATCTGATACTCCGACAGTGCCACATAGCACGATGATGATGTCGCCGGGTTCCATGCCGATGTCTCGCATGTCCATGGGGCAGCCATCCAGCATTGCACCTTATTCTTCGATGAGTCGCTGGTATTCGAATCCTGGCTATTCGAATCCTGGTTATTCGAATCCTGGTTATTCGAATCCTGGTTATTCGAATCCTGGTTATTTGAATCCTGGTTACTCAACTGCAAGAATCAATCTGAGTTACCGCCAGTCCATGGCAGCTCAACCAGCTTACGGAACGAGCGTACCCTCAACCACAATCCGCAACTTCGTACAGAACCCGGCGATGACGCCTATGCCCCGGTCGACCGGCTGGCAGACCACTCAGATGATGCCCCGGCAGTTCCGCCATGTCGTCTCAGCGAGCCGTCACCCGGATCAGCGGCACAATTCAGAACAGTCTACGCACGCCCGATGGTTGCCGTCGACATTAACGGAGATCACGAGTTCACCGGACTCTCCTCCGCCGCCATGCCTGTCTTCCCGAATTCGTTCAACGGACGGCCACCGATCCAGCAAGCGTCCTGGTCGCAGCCTGTCCAAACAGCAACTGCCCGACGATATCCAAATTCCGTCCAGTGATTCCGCCGACACTGGATGCAATTTCACTGAGTCTGCGGGATTCTTGTGTGCCGGATGTTTGAACCACGAATCGACACGAATGAATATGCTTACGCTTTCAGACGTGCGACGATTTCCTCGACGATCCGACTGACAGGAACGCGGTCCTGCAGGAGGCTGTCGCGGTCACGCACTGTCACGCAGTTGTCCTTGGCCGTATCGCCATCGATCGTGATACAGAATGGCGTCCCGATTTCGTCCTGACGCCGGTACCGGCGTCCGATCGCACCCTGCTGATCGTATTGGCAATTCAGACCTGCGGCCTTGAGTTCCCCGAAGATCTCGGCGGCCTTTTCCGGCATGCCCTCTTTCTTAATTAACGGGAACACCGCGGCTTTTACCGGTGCCAGACGCGGGTGGAACTTCATCAGGACTCGTTCCTGCATTTCGCCCTTTTCATCCGGCTGCTGGTCTTCGTGATACGCTTCGCAGATAAACGCCAGCGTGCCGCGGTCGGCACCGGCTGACGGTTCAATCACATGTGGCAGGAATCGTTCACGAGTCTGATCGTCAAAGTATGTCAGATCCTTACCGCTGCCGCGATATTTCGGAGTGCCGTCGGCTGTTTTTTCAACTTCCAGTTCTCCTGCGGCGTTTTTCTTCAACTTGCCTTCCATGTGCGAACGCAGGTCAAAGTCTCCGCGATGCGCTACGCCTTCCAGTTCGCCGAATTCACCCTCCCCGAGGAACGGGAAGGCGTACTCGATGTCGGCTGTACCGACCGAATAATGAGCCAGTTCATCCTGATGATGATCACGCAGAATGATGCGATCTTTGGCGATCCCCAGATTCAGATACCAGTTGTACCGACGATCGCGCCAGTAGGTATACCATTCCCGTGACTGTGACGGATGACAGAAGAATTCAATTTCCATCTGTTCGAATTCACGCGAACGAAAGGTAAAATTGCGTGGTGTGATCTCGTTGCGAAAACTTTTGCCGACCTGGCAGATTCCGAACGGCAGTTTCACCCGGCTGCTGTCACAGACATTCTTGAAGTTAACAAAGATTCCCTGAGCTGTCTCCGGGCGAAGGAACGCGGCGTCTTCTTCCGTGCCCATCGCGCCAAGGATCGTTTTCATCATCAGGTTGAATTCGCGGGGTTCCGTCAGTTTGCAGCCGGTATGGTCACCGACCATTTTGCTGGGCTTCTGCGGACACGCCGTATTAGGAATATGATCCTGACGAAATCGCCCCTTGCATGCATGGCAATCCACCATCATGTCGTGGAACAGATCGTAGTGTCCCGAACACTTCCAGACCTGCGGGTGCATGATCAGAGCCGATTCCAGGCCGACCATCTGAAACGTCGCGGGGGCACCGGCTGGCTGAACCAGTTCGTTGTGCGCCGACACCATGTCGTGATACCACGCATCGCGGACGTTGCGCTTAAGTTCTGTTCCCAGCGGACCGTAATCCCAAAATCCGTTCTGTCCGCCGTAGATTTCAGAGTTCTGAAAAATGAATCCGCGGCGTTTGCACAGCGCAACAATCTTGTCCATCGAACGGGTCATGAGGCAGGTTTCTTTCCTGAAAACCAAATAATCGCATTTCCGGCAGAGTCCACCCGGGGGCGGGATTGTAGAGGCCCGATATCGACGGTGCAAAGGACAGTTAAAACAGTGTTGGTGAAGTCGCCGTATTTCGTTAACTTGCCCGTTTCAAAGAACGGTTGGCAATGGGATTGCGCATCGGTCTGCTGTCGAGGCTTGACATGCCGACTGCTGAGAAACGCGGAATTTGGCGAAAGACGACACAGAATGGACCAGACGCTCATTGATGAAATTGCCGTCTTTCCGCTGTCGGGATGTCGTGAACCTTTAAGTTCCCTGAGTCATATGCTTGGGGCATTTGTCTTCGCCGCGATGGCGATATTGCTGATTCGGCGCGGACGCGGGGATTGGGTAAGAACATCGAGTCTGGTGGTGATGGCCGTTTCGTCGGTGTTACTCCTTTTGCTGAGCAGCGCCTATCATCTGGCGTGGCCTGGTCCCGCACGTGATTTCCTGTTGCGAGCTGATGTGGCAGGTGTTTTTCTGCTGATTGCCGGCAGTATGACTCCGGTCCATGCCATTCTTTTCAGCGGTCGCTCACGGTGGCTGGCGCTCGTCCTGATCTGGACGGTCGCTGCCGTTGGTATCCTGCTCCGGATGATGTTCCACGAATTTGTGACGGACGCTGTCGGAGTTTCCATCTTCCTGATGTGCGGTTGGGGTAGTCTGGTAACTGCGATTGTCCTCTGGCGTCGCTTCGGATGGACTTTCATCAAGCCCGCAGTGATTGCTGGTGCGTCTTACACTTTCGGCGCAATCGTGCTGCTGTTCCATGGTCCTACCATCGTGAGCGGATTCATGGGGCCCCACGAATTATGGCATTTTGCTGTTTTGAACGGCCTTGCGATGCATTGGCGATTCGTGTTCCAGTTTGCATCCGGGCCCGAAGAGTTCCTGGCGGCATCCTGAGTTACAAGAAAGTCCGTTCATGCGAATCCCTGACAGGCGGAACAGATGCATGAGACGTTGATTACTCGTCTGTTGCCCCACCCAATGTCACCGTGATTTTGTACTGTGTCTGAAGATGCGCGTGCGCCTGGCTGGCGTGGCCATCTTTAGGGTAGTTCTTACAAACCAGCTGAAAAGACTTGATAGCGGATTCTTTATTCCCAGCCAGCTCCTGCGTGAAACCGATCTGCAGCATCGCCCAGGCGGCCGAGTTCGGTGCGCCGCTGACAATCTGATTGTAGAGGATCACTGCTTCTCCGTATTCCTTGAGCGCACGGTGACAACCGGCCATCTCCTGGTAATTGGCCGGAAAATTATTGCACTGCCGATAATAGCCGATTGCTTCCTTGTACTTGCCGGCGTCGCGGTAACTGGTCGCGATCAGCCACAGCCACCGCTCAGCATTCTGGCTGTCGGACTTCAGGAGTTCGTTGTAGACAGCAATCGCCTCATCGTATTTGCCTGCCTCGCGGTAAGCATTGCCGATCTCACCGCTCCAGCGAGCGTGGTTGTCCGGATCAGCTGCCGCGTTTTGCTGATAGGCCTGCACGGCAGCAACGTAGTTCTGCTGCTGCCGGTAACTGTAGGCCGTCTGGTTCTGTGCCTCGATCTTGTTCTCAAACTTCGCATACTGCTGCCGAGCCTCGTCGTATTTGTTGAGCGATTTGTACCAGTCGCCGAGCCGTTGCAGCGTCGCGTCATTCGCCCCGAACGCCTTTTGCATCTGGTCGTAGAGTTCGGCAACCAGCTCTTCACGCAGAGACGCCGCCTGCAGATCGACCATGGCGTACCAATGGTTCAATGCCGCCTGTTTCTCTTCCGGGGTAGTACGCTCTGTCGGGATCTGCTGCCGGATCCAGGCAACGCCCTGATCAGCAAGCTGTCCTCCTGCCTTCTTTGTCTCCTCTGTGCGGCCGAGACGACTGACGGGACCACGAGCAAAATTCGATACCATGGCGGCGATCTGATCTTTGGGGTAGGTCGTTTCGAGTGCCATGACGGCATCCTGGAATGAACCGGTTTCAAATGCATACGTTGCCAGTTGCTGCGACGCAGTGACACAGTGATTCGTTGATTCGGAGGTTCTCGCCGTATCGAAAGTCAATTGCTTCCAGAGTTTGACACGTGCTTCAACGTCTCCATCAATGGTTGTGAGATCGATCGATCGACCGCGGCGTAAACTGCGGCCAGATGCTTCGGGTGATTGTCCAGAACCAATTGATACGCTTTCTTCGCCTTGCGGACTTCACCAATCTCTTTGTAAGCACGCCGATGTAGTAGGCAGCCGCGATAGCTTCCGGCGAGTCCGGCCAATAGTCGATGACCGATTGGTATCCCTTTTTGATGGCAGTATTGTGTTGCCGCAGTTCAATCTTGCACAGGCTCCATTTGAGCTGTCCATACGGAGCGCCTTCGCTGCCTTCATACAGCGTGAGAAACTTCTCGTATTCAGCCGCCGCGACTTTGAAGTTTCTTTCGCGATAATACTTCTCCGCGATGTTGAGCTGATAGCGTTCGACTTCCCGAAGTTTTTCCCAGCGGTCAAGCGGCAGTTCGTCCAGACTTTCCGCGGTCACAGGGGCTGTAAGACACGCCAGCAGAAGGCACGCGACGGACATCAGGATCAGACCTGTTCGTTGATTCATGCCGGATTCTCCTCAGAACTTATTTCTTTTGCTGTTGCCGTGCAAACAGCCACGTACTGTACTCGACATGAGCGTAGAAGATCACATTGGTGCCAAGTTGATAACAGGCCTCGTAAATCTCGGGCGCGACGCCGGAATGATCGTCAGTCCATGCATCGCCG
>JBBJME010000238.1:0-11309 GCA_037719765.1 Planctomycetaceae bacterium | reverse complement strand
GGGACGGAGTTGCTCAGTTTAGGGCTGATCGCCATGAGATCACAGAGCACTGGCTGATCGACAGTCCCGGCTGTTTCGATCGTGATCCGCTTTCCCAGTTCACGGCATCGCTGAGCCAGCGGGACCAGATCCGGCAGCAGCATCGGTTCACCGCCGGTCAGAACCACATCCGGAACCGTACAGTCGGCGACGCGCCATGTGAGTTCGTCGAGCGAAAAAGCCGAGCCCTCCGGCTTCCAGGACGTATACGGTGTATCACAGAACCAGCAGCGCAGATTGCACCCGGAGGTTCTGATGAACAGAGACTGCGTCCCGGCCCAAGGCCCTTCTCCCTGAATGGATTCAAAAATTTCGGCTATCTGCACGATCGAGACATTGACAGAGGCTAACGCGAATGTCGCCATGTGGCGGGAACACGCCGCAGAATACCGACCAAATCGAAGTGATGCCGCTCATTCGGCCTTCTTTTCGATGCCATTCTCGTCCTTCTGAGCGTCGTCCTTTTCTCCGTCCTTCCCCTTTTCGTCGTCTTTCGGGAATTTGGATTCGTGAATCCGTTTGATTTCGTCACCAGGATTTGCCAGCGGGCGTTTTCCGATCAGCTTCTTCGTTTCCGGCGGCTCACACGTTTTGGAGTTACATGCCTGGACCTTCACTTCGACTTCCAGTTCCGCTTCGTCTGCTGTCTCGTCATCTGCAATTTCCAGCAGAGCATAGATGATGACTTTTTCACCGTACACGTGCGATGGATCATTCTGACCTTCGACCTCAAGCAGTTCATGCTTCGGATACTTCACTTTAGTCATCTTGATCTTCTGCTTGCTCGTAATTTTCACTTCGGTCGGAATCGTGAAATCCGGATTCGACGGGTTGGCGTTAATGTGCCAGCCATCGGCAATTGTCAGTTCAATTGCCATCAGGCACTTACCGCCGCGTTCCAGCTTGTCAAAATACGGATAGATCTTCACCTTCACGGGACTCTCCTGTCCCTGCTTGAACGGCGACGGAGCAACCGGATCTGGCAGTACAGGCTTGAACGCCTGTTGCTCGCTGCTTTCCGGTTCCGTTTGCACTGGAAGTTCTTCCTTTGGCTGCTGCGCATTTTCGGCAGCATCCGAGGTGAAAACAGGATGCACGAGTCGGGTGTTGACGCTGCCACCGTCCAGATCAGCAGTTATGACTCGAGAAGTTCTGTTGAGTGGCGAGTCAAGCAGTCCGACAGCACCCTGCGCCTCGACTGCCTGCAACTCCAGCAGGTCCTGTAATGCCATGCCCAGTCCGGCACAGGAAACGGGTGCCGCATCCAGTGCGCCGCTGAATCGCTTGAGCGTTGATTCCGCAATTCTGCGGAACTGGGGATCATGATCCCTCAGCGCCAGCAGATTGCGAATTGTGATGCTGTTGCCCGAAGGTGAAACAGAATCGTATGGTGAACTTGTCCTCGCAAACAATTTCTCGTGGTCGTGCGCCGTAAAAAAGAATGTCGCTTGCGCTTCGTCGTAGAATTGCGCAATCTGCAGTGCCGTGAGTTCATTGGCGGTTGCCAGCCAGCGTGCATCCTTTGTCGCTGCGTGTAAAGTCCGCAGAGCTGAGGCAAGGCAGGCGTAATCGTCCAGATAACCGCGCGGTCCCGGCGTTTCATTTCGCCATGACCGCAGCAGATGACCCTCGCCGTCTCGCAGATGAGCCAGCAGAAAATCGGCGGCTTTCGACGCCAGTTGCAGGTCGTGTTCGCGACCCGGCAATTGACCGCTCGTCGCCAGTCCCTGAATCATCAGCGCATTCCATTCTGTCAGCACCTTATCGTCCAGCAGCGGACTGGGCCGCTTTGAGCGAACCTGCAGTAATTGACTCCGCATTTCCGCCAGGCGTGCTTCCAGGCTGGCGACGTCTGTGGAATTCTCTGCCGCGAGTTCCGCCACCGTGATCGGCAGAAACAGGACGCGACCATGTTCAAACGACTGCGGTTCGTGAAATCCGTACGCGGTCATGAACAATTCTGCGTCGTCCGGTGCCAGGGTCTCACGAATCTGCGCTTCGGTCCAGACATAGGATTCCCCCTCGATCGCATTTGTCTCCGCATCCAGCGCGGAACAGAAACCACCGCCCGGCAGCGTCATTTCGCGTTCAAGAAACACGACCAGTTCTTCTATCACCTGTCGATACAGCGGATTCTCCGTCAACAGCGCCGCCTGCGCATAGACTTCCAGCAACTGTGCCTGGTCGTAGAGCATTTTTTCGAAGTGAGGAACATTCCAGCGGCGATCGGTACTGTAACGGTGAAAACCGCCGCCCAGATGATCGCGAATGCCGCCCTTCGCCATCGCTGTGAGAGAATGGTCAACGATCTTCAGGAGTTCCGGTCGCGGATTTTCTGCATGCAGCCCAAGCAGAAACAGCAGACGTGGCACGTTCGGAAATCGCGGACCGTCCGGCCTGCGTTCATTGAAATCGACGCCGCCATACTCGGAATCGTAACGGCCCTCGATGCCCGTCACGACCGCTTCCAGCAACTCGCGGGTGAGATCCGCAGGCTCGGCGAGAACCATCGGACCGGAGAGACGACGTACTTCGCGAGCGATCATCGCGGCTGAACCGGAGACGGTCTCTTTCTTCTCCGTCCAGAGTTCCGTGATGCGGCTTGCGACCGTCAGAAATCCGGTGCGTCCATCAGCTGAATCTTCTGGCGGCAAGTAGGTCGCACCGGCAATGGGATCTCCTTCCGGAGTCAAAAACATCGACAACGGCCAGCCGCCACCGCCGCCGGCGCCGGTGGCCTGTTGATAGACGATCAGGCTGGTCATGTAGATGTCATCCACGTCCGGACGCTCTTCGCGATCCACCTTGATACAGACAAAGTGTTCCTTCATGTAGTCGGCGATCTTCTGATTCGAGAAAACCTGCCGCTCCATCACGTGACACCAGTAGCAACTGCTGTAGCCCACAGACAGAAACACGGGCTTATTTTCGGTACGAGCTTTCTCAAACGCTTCAGGTCCCCATGGATACCAGTCCACGGGATTGTGAGCATGCATCAACAGGTACGGGCTGGATTCACGGGCCAGGCGGTTCACAGGACCGGATTTGGTTTCTTCCTGTGCCTTGCCGTGATCAACTTGATCAGAAGCATTTGTCACAGATTCCTCCGTTGTTACTGGAGTGGTTGAACTTTCGTCATCTGAAGCCGCTGCCTGAACCGCGTTTGCCATGCCGGGGAATGAACCACAGAACGACCCCACCCAAATCACCGCCGCTGCTGTGACGGCAAGTCTTTTTGAATTCATAAGAATCTCGTCTGATAGTCTTTAGTTACTGGGCGTATCCGAATTTTCTCCGCCGATCGGCCACTGTGAAATTCGCCCGGGGGGATTCTATGCAACGCGACGCCAGATATGAACTCCGGCAGTCTCTGCCACCCTTCAGAAATGGTAAACCGGGAACAGTGCGAAGAATAGGGAGACGCATTTGAGTGCTGTCAATGTGGAATACGGGCCTCGAACGTCTGTTCAGAGAGAATTCGGATGACCCGGGAACACGGAAGCAAGGCTGTGTTTGACCAGAGTTTTCCCGGATGCAATCAAGGCATGATCAGATTTAGTCACGCTCCTTGTGTCGGATTTGTGGATTTGGTGAACCATTCACGATGATAAGGCCGAAAACAGATGAAGTCGGACTGCGCAGCGGAAGTCGACCGGTATGGTCATTGCGCGCGTCCGGCGGACCTACGTTCACGAAGTGATTCACGCCGTTCACTCACCTGTCGCCGTCGAATGCTTCTCGGATGTTCCTGTCGGATGGACCCATGGAATCGCCGATCATTGCCACATTGCCGCGCGGACATCGCATGGACAGACGTTTCGGAGTTGTCTTTGACATCGCTCCGGAATTCTCCGACGACCTCACTCGGGTCGATGGCATACGTACGCGCGAAGCCGTGATTCTGAATCAGTTGGGCATCTATTTCTGGGGTCAGATGGCGCTCTGGCGGCACCGCGAGATGTCGGCAATTGCAGAAGAGCTTCAGATTCCGGTTGGACGCATGATTGATGAAAGCTGGACGGAACAGGCAAAGAATCTGTGTTTCGTCGTGGCTCCTCGCCAGAATTCAGGGCTGCCCGCGTCAGCCGTGCGAACCATGTCGTTGCTGATCGTGGCATTGTTGATCGGATTTTTCACTGTGTACCTGCTGGGACGCCATCGTAATCAGCCGTTGACCGGTATTCTTTCAGCCGACATTACCACGATCCGTGTTCCTGCAGCATCACGGTTAACGAGTGTCCAGGTCAAAGCCGGCGAAGAGGTTTTCTCTGGGCAGCCCTTGTTGACACTGGAAAAACTTGAACATCTGGCATTCATTGAATCGCAGGAACATCTGGTGCGCGACCTTGAACGAGAAGTCAAACGCGTCGAAGCACAGGCGGCGATTGAACTGGAATGGCGGACTCGCGACCTGGATCGGGAACTATCCAATGTTCGTCAGCGCGTAGCGTTGAGAGAACTTGACGGCAGGACTGTCAGCCGCGTTCCTGACATTAGATCGAACCGCTCCCAAAATGGAGTGCCGGTCCGCAGTGTTTCTACCAGCAATGCCCCTGTCTCGAATTCTGCCACTCGTGGTCGAGCTGGTGGAATCATTTTCTTCAGCGGAGCCAGTGGCCAGTCATCAGTGGTGTATGAACCCGCACATGTTCCTGATGTTCCGGAACCCGTGCGGACTGCTCAGTTGCCACACAATTCCCTGGTATCAGATTCCGAAGCGATTTTCCCGGCCGATCCAGACCTGCAGACGCTGCGTGCAGAACAGTCGCGACTGGAAGGCGTCCGCACCAGTTTACCAGCCACTGTCAACGAAGCGATTGGAGCGACCACGATTCAGGCTCAGTATGCGGAGGCCGCCAGACAGCTGGAGTCCATGAAGACTGTCAGTCGCGAAGTCAACGTGAAGTCTCCGGTGTACGGCACCGTCGGGCAAGCGTTTCCGTGAAGGTGACGACATGCAGGCGGGTGAAGTCATACCCGCATCCTGCACACCGATCGTCGCTACATCACCGCCTATCTGCCGACGCGACGAGTCCACGAATTGCGACCGGGGCAGGAAGTCGAACTGCAGTTTCCTGGCAACGAAGAATTCAGAGGCCAGGTTGTGACATTCCGATGGTCGCTGACCTGACCGGACAATCCGGCGAGACTCTGGCCGCCATTCGCATCGAACAAGTGGGTCGCCTGTGGCCCACGTACCTGTTGGCTCTCAGATCGACGTACTCATCGCGATGAAAGCGGCGACGTGCCCGCGACTCGCAATCCTGTTCACACACGCCCGAAAACAAAGCCGCATGACGGTGCGTGCATTCCGCGCGCAATGGCACGTTCGCAGCGTACCGACGGGCTGACTCTGCTCCGCTCGCATACAGCGAGCCGAGCCGAAAACGTCAGATGTTTGGACAACTCCCTGCGTTGCCATTACGCTTCCGCCGTTGCAGCATCAAATCTACGATGCTGTGTGTTGAGGATTCCCCCTGCTTTCGACGGCGAATTGATGTCCATGACTTTTCCACCCGTTGAAGAACAGCTTCAAATCATCACCCGCGGCATCGAAAAAATCGTGCCTCAGGACGAACTCCGCAAGAAGCTGCAGCACAGTCAAGACACAGGCACACCGCTGCGAATCAAGTACGGGATCGACCCGACCGGTATCGACGTCCATTTGGGACACACGGTGCCGCTTCGCAAAATGAGGCAATTTCAGGAGTTGGGGCATCAGGCTGTCATCATCATCGGCAATTACACCGCATTGGTTGGCGATCCCAGTGGACGTGATGAAGCTCGCAGCAAACGGCTGACTGAAGCGGAAGTTGAAACCAATGCCGCGACGTACCTGACTCAGGTCGGCAAAGTCGTCGAAATGTCCCGCGCCGAAGTGCATCGCAACGGCGACTGGTTCAGTACGATGTCATTTGCGAATGTCCTGTCACTGTGCGGGCGAGTCACAGTGGCTCAGTTGCTTACGCGGGACGACTTCGCCAAACGATACCGCGAGGAAAAGGCAATCTTCCTCCACGAATGCCTGTACCCCGTGATGCAGGCATGGGACAGTGTCAAGATTCGTTCCGACGTGGAACTGGGGGGCACGGAACAGCTCTACAGTTTCATGCTGGCGCGTGACATGCAGGCTCAGGAAAACCTCAATCAGCAGATCGCGGTGATGTCGCCGATTCTGGTGGGGCTCGACGGAGTCCGTCGCATGGGCAAGAGTCTCGGCAACTACATCGGCATCAGCGAATCACCGTACGACATGATGAAGAAATTCATGCAGTTGCCCGACGCTGTGATGAAGATGTACTTTGAACTGCTGACTGCGGTGCCGCTGGACGAAGTCGATCGCCTGCTTGCCGGACATCTGAAGGAGGCCAAGGTGACGCTCGCGAAACTCGTGATCGCGCAGTACCACTCAGAGGCCGACGCAGACGCTGCAGCCGCCCGCTGGCAGTCCGAGATCGGCGGCGAAGCATTACCCACCGACATTCCGGAAGTCGGGCTCGATGCGAAGCTGCTCACCGACGGCAGTCTCACCGCAGTGAAACTTCTCACGGCACTCAATCTGTGTCCCAGCAACGGCGAAGCCCGACGGCTTATTCAGGGCGGCGGTGCAAAGCTCGGTGAAGAGAAAACTGCGATCACGGCGCACGATCAGCCGATTGCGGTGACCAATGGTCTGCTTGTCTGGGCCGGCAAGAAGAAATACTGCCGCGTCAAGCTTGCCTGAATAAATTTAGTGCTTTGTCAAGACTTGATTTTGGGGTAGGCAAGACCAAGCGGAGCGTAGTTCCGGAACTTGGCGGCCTGCCGGAACAGCGCTCCGCTTGGTCCGGCCTACAGAAATCTGCGACTGCACTCTTCGACCAACGGAATATACTTGAAGGTTGAATCCGGGCGTATCGAACCGCTAGAATCGACCCGTGTTGATCGGCACCCTTTGGTGATCATAGTGCGAGCGGAGGTCATCGATGGATTCTGACGATTCATTTCTGCCTGATGCTTTCCATGAAATGCTGGCTCGATTCGGCACCCAAATCGAATACAGCGAATGTTCTCCCGAAGGCTGCGTCAACCTTGCCCGAACAGAAGTGGCGAATGAGGATCTTGCAGACCTTGTTTGTTACCCAGGATTCGCAAAGCTGAATCTCGCGCATACTGGGATTTCTGATATCGGCCTCAGGTTCATCGGCGAGTTGACATCCCTCGAACAGCTATCGCTTGAAGGGACGCGAATTACAGATGCCGGGCTCGTTGAAATTGCTGGTTTGTCAAACCTTGACTGGCTCCACATCGGCGACAGTTGGATGGGCTTTCCTGGCAAGCGACCGGTTCCGGCAAGTGATGTGCCCAGGGAAATGCAGATCGGTAATGACGCCCTCGGCTTTCTCACCGGACTCCGAAGTCTGGACACTCTTTTCCTGACAGGAACACGGGTTACGGATGTCGGCGTGCTGAAACATATCCCTGACCTGCAAGCCGTGCAGAAGCTTGGGCTGGATTTGCTCGATATTACTGATCAAGGCCTTTTTGCACTGCATTCGATGCCTTCACTCCGGAGCATCAGTCTGGCGCATACCGGCGTATCAGATGACGGAATTGTTGAACTGGTGAGACAATCGCTGAGTGTTGAAAAGCTGACCCTCGGCAATACAGCGGTTTCGGATACTGCCTTGGCCCAACTTTCTGACCTTGCGCAGATCACGAAGCTTGCTCTGTTCGATACGGGCATCACAAATCGAGGATTGGAGAGTATTTCGCACCTCCCAAACCTGTCCTCCCTCAATCTTGACCGAACGAGTGTGACAGACGCAGGAATCACGCATCTCGCCCGATTGGTTGCCATGCAGAAATTGTCACTGAATCGTACAACAATCACGGACAGAAGCCTTGCCGAAGTATCGAATCTGGAAATTCATACTTTGTCAGCTAGCTTCACCGCCGTCACGGACAAGGGCATGTCGGCGGTCTGTCGTTTACAATCCCTTCAAGACCTGTCCCTGGATGGCAACAATATCACTGACGTGGGATTGCGAATATTGAGCGAAGGAACGAACAGACGCTCGCTGTACCGGACTGAGGTCACAAACTCCGGTCTTTCTGTCCTTGCCAGAATGCCACTGGAGTGTCTTTGCTTGAGTGTGAGCATTGATGACGTCGGCATTCGAAACTTGTCGCAGATCGCAACGCTGAGTCAGCTTTCTTTGCGTTCAATCGATGTCAGCAGTTTGGACGGCTTCTCTCGCCTCACTGAACTTGTCTGGCTTACAATTATGCACGGAACAGTCATCGACTTGTCTCCTTTAATGAAGTTGTCAAACCTGAAAGTTTTGACGTACCATGCCGAAGGTATTCAGGCCTCCGAAGTGGCAAGACTACGCCGTGCTCTTCCTCAGTGTCAGATCGACATCTCAATTTCATGATCAAACGTGAACGCGATTGTTCTGGCTGCGGACCGCGAAATCCTGGTGGCCGACGGAGAAGATCCGAATCAACGACCTGCCGCTCGTTTTACTCTGGATGGTGCGTCAGAACCCAATTTGCTGCCGCATGACATCAGTCGCATCTTTTTCGGACGCGATATGCAGTGCGCACAGTGTCATGACCATCCGATTGTCGCCGACTATCTTCAGTCTGACTTTCAAGTCCTGCGGTCGCCGAACAGTTCCGATCGGATCAGAAACGCATCGTCATGTTTAATATGCATGGCGGGCTGAGTCCGTTGGAGATCTGGGATCCCAAACCGGGAACAGACACCGGCGGACCGTTTCTTTCCATTCCCACATCCGTGCCGGGAATCCACATCAGTGAACTGCTTCCAACTGATCGCAGAAGGCATCACTCAGGGAGTGATCTGGCGACTGCAATGGCTGAGCGACGGGTCAATCATGGGACTCAGTGGCGGTGGCAGTGGTGGATTTCTGGTGTTCTGGAAGCCTGAGGCAGAGAAGGATTATCACCGCTTCCAGCTTCCCGGCCTCGCTCGCGATATGGACCTCCACCCGGATGGTCTCCAGGTCGCCACAGCACATTTCGACCGCCACCTGCGAGTATCGCGACTCGCCGCGAAGGTAACGTAGTGCTCTGTCACAGATTGATTGAGGGGTGGCCGGGGTTGGAGGCCGCTGGCCCGCAACCCCTGGGCTTCCTTCGTTCCGCTCAGTCCAGCCCCGGCCACTCGATCCATCAATGCAAACGTGACAGAGCAGTAGACCCGACGTGGATGAGAGATTTATGCTTCGATCAGCCCTTCGCGAATCGCCCAGCGGCAGAGGTCGACGCGGTCGGTGGCACCAATGACGCGCATGATCCGGTACTTGTGGCTTTCAACGGCTTTTTGTGAAATCGACAGGGCTTCAGCCACCTCGGAGACGCGACGTCCTTCAGCAATGTTCAACAACACATCCCACTGACGATCGGTGAGCTTCTGCATTTGCGCACTGGCGACACATCGAAAACTTCCGTCCTTCGACAGCTGCAATCGAGCATTCAGGTGTTCGGAAAGCACTGCAGTTCCCGCAGCAATCTGGCTCAACTGTTCGCTGATCTTTTTCACGGAATCGGCGCGTGACACCATACCAGTCACCCGGTTGTTGGCGATCAGGTCCAACTGGCGGTCGGTGAGCGCATCTGCAAAGACGGCGATTCTGGTTTCGCCAAGCCGCACGGCAAGGTCGGAGAAGATATCCCGCAACCCTGCTACGACCAGGCGTTCACCAATCAGTATAACCTGAGGACGCTGACTACGAATGGTTTGCAACAATTCTGAGGAAGTTGAGACGGCGGTCACGTTTCGAAATCCTCCATACGCTTTCAGACACCATGCCATTGATTCAGCGTTAACGCGATTATTGTCCGCGATGACAGCATCCATTGTCTGGCTTTGCGGAAGGTCTGTAGTAAGCGGGCGACGTTCGACGGGTGTTTGCATGTTGAGCTTGATCCTTAGGTGCTCTGCTTCGACAATTCTGATTAACACGATTGACTGATCGTTGTTCTGCATCCCTGCAGAACGTCGTTCAGGTGCGAGGGTTGTAACATGGATTCGAATGTTTTCAGAGGGGGATTGCCCACAGAGGGCATGTCCCCATGTCTGACGAGGGTTTCTCTGCAACATGAATGCTTTGTGGCAGGCAAAGACGTTTAACCTTTACACCGTCAACGCGCGCGAACTTGGCCATCAGTCAACGATTCCGAACAACAATGCCTCAATGACAGCCGTTCGCGAATCGTTGCCTGCAGAATGGCTATTCATCGATGAAGTTCGGAGCGGGAAGGTCGTCATCGGCTGCTGCATCATCGCCGACATCCCCATCCGTTTCGTCGTCAAGCGTCAGCAGGTTATCGGATTCCAGATCGTCCAGCGCTTGTTCCAGAGCGACTGCATCTTCCGTCGGATCGAGCATCTGTTCGTCGGTGAGTTCCGTCAGCTCCGGAGGTTCGACTTCTTCGTGACGTGAGTCGCCAACTGCATCATCATTGGCTTCGTTGCGACCACGCAGGATCAAACGAATGGGGACTTCCTGAAACGGAGTGACTTCCCGGAGAAAGCCCAGTAAATAACGTTTCCATGATTCGTCCAGCAGCGCGGGTTCATTGCACTTGAGCACAATCGTCGGAGGCGCGCCGGCGACTTGCGACGCGAAGAAAATCTTGGGGCGGCGGTTGGAACGAATGTGTGGTGGGTTTTTGTCGATCGCCATCCGCACCGCCTTATTCAGTCGTCCCGTACTGATCGGCATTGGCCTGCTTGTACACCGACCGCGCAGGTTGAGAAGCCGCGAACGTTCTTCCTGTCTTCGGTGATAATCGCGATTGGAACATGTCGCATGGAAACGAACGCGGTGGTCAGATACTTCGACCATTTGTCGGTCGTCATGTCCTGTTCCAGAGCGACATCCCATTTGTTGATGACAAAGATGCAGGGCTTGTAATGTTCGCTGATTTCTCGACTAACTGCTTATCGACCTTGGAGATCGTCTCCGTCGCATCGAAAAACATCAGCACCAGATCCGAACGACGAATACTCCTCTGGGCTCGGACAAGTCCGTAGAATTCGATGTCGTTCGCAAGGCTCTTTTTCTTGCGAACGCCGGGCGTGTCGATCGCCACAAACGCTTTGCCGTCGACTTCGAAGCGAATGTCGATACTGTCACGTGTGGTACCTGCGATTTCGCTGACGATCACACGCTCGCTTTGAGCCAGTTGATTGATAAACGTGCTCTTGCCTACATTTCTGCGTCCCACAACCGCGATTCGCATATCGGCGGGCTTGA
>JBBJME010000237.1:0-11368 GCA_037719765.1 Planctomycetaceae bacterium | reverse complement strand
GAAGCAGGCATTTGAGATGATGCCTCGCTTTAATCACATGCACAGATTCCTGCCTGCCTTAATTGTGCGTGGCGGCGGAAAAGTAATTTCATATCCCGTAAATCATCGTCCCCGTGTTCACGGACAGTCGCATTACGATACGCTGCGACGATTGATGGTGGGAATTGTTGACCTGATGGGCGTTGCCTGGCTTTTGCGTCGAAACAGACTTCCGGTTGTCGAAAGGATGGATCCGGTTTATGACGAGCGAACAAATCTGGATAGCATTCGGTTTGACAGGTCAGCTCCTGTTCACAGCCCGGTTCGTCGTGCAGTGGCTTAGCAGTGAACGCGAAAAACGCAGCGTGATACCGCCGATGTTCTGGTACTTCAGCATCGGTGGTGGCTTGATACTGCTGGCATACGCATTTTATCGTCGGGACGTGGTGTTCATTCTCGGACAGTCGTCCGGCATGTTCATTTACGCTCGAAACCTGCAATTGATTCGCAACGAAAAACGCCGAATTGTCGTTGATACTCCTGCCCCGAAGTCGGAGATCATTCAGATCACGGCGACGGTTCAGCAGCGTAATGCGGCATAAGGTACGCTATTCTCATGCGATATCTGTTGTGGACGATCTGTCTTGCCATGCTCCTGATTTTCAGCGAGGTTTTCAGCCGCCCGCTGTTGCCTCCGGATGAAACACGATACATCTCGGTCGCCTGGGAAGCTCATGTCCGCGGTGACCATCTTGTTTCGCATTTGAATTCAGAGACGTATGCTCATAAGCCGCCGCTGCTGTTCTGGCTCATCAATGCGGTTTGGTCGGTGACTGGCCTGAATGAGTATGCCGCGCGACTGGTCTCTCCTGCCGCCGGGATCATGTGCATTCTGCTCACGGCACTGATGGCGCGCCGACTCTGGCCGGAATCCGCAAACCTGCATCGCTGCGTTCCGATGATGCTTGCATCCATGTCGCTGTGGATTGTGTTTTGCCCTGTCACAATGTTCGACACGCTGCTGACCTGCTGCACGTTGCTCGCATTGCTGGGTGTACTGCGGGCCGAAGCAGGAGCCGCCGTCACCGGATGGATGATCGCAGGCGTCGCACTGGGATTTGGGATACTCTCAAAGGGGCCGGTTGTCCTGGTCCATGTCGTGCCGGCAGCCCTCATCTCGCCGTGGTGGTCGATCCGCGTGCGAACAAGTTATGTACGATGGTATCTTGGTTGCGGATGTGCGATCGTGATTGCTTCCGCCATCGCGCTGGCCTGGGCACTTCCGTCTGCTGCCGCAGGTGGCAAGGCCTACGGCGATGAGCTGCTTTTCCGGCAGACGACCGGCCGCATGGTCAACTCGTTTTCGCATCGGCAGCCGTTCTGGTGGTATCTGCCCTGGCTGCCGCTGTGTCTGATGCCGTGGATTTCACTTGGCTTTGTCTGGCGCGGGATGCGGCTCACGAAGCTTGACTCGCCGTTGAAGTTTCTGATCTGCTGGGTCGGTGCTTCCTTGCTGATTCTGAGTCTGGTGAGTGGCAAACAGATTTACTATCTGCTGCCAATGATTCCGGCGTTCGCCCTGATTTTCGCTCGTCTTGCCACATCGGTGGCAGGACCGGTGGCGAAATGGGATTTTTCATTCGCGATTATAGGTACGATTGGCATAGGAGCGCTGCCTGTTTTTGCCAATCACATGCCTCCACTGTCGGAAACGGGATTGCGGGATCTGGTGGCTGACTGGTACGCCATTCCGTTGATGGCCTGTGGTGCCGTCTTCATTCCCTTGACGTTTCGGCGAATCGAATCAGCCGTGTTTGCGGTCGGCGCGGCAGCGATCCTGTTCTTCATCATCGTGATCGTGTCTGTGAAACCGACAATGTGGAATGGCTTTGATCTCAGGCCATTGGCCCGCATCGCGGCAAGTCACGAAGGCGGCGTCGCATGGTATGGAAACTATCATGGACAATTGAATTACCTCGGTGGAATCCGATACGTAGAGGAAACAGGAGACCCGCAGGAACTATCGACATGGCTGACGGAACATCGCAACGGCATGGTGATCATGCGGCTTCCTCGTGTGACCGCTGCAGCCTTGAATAACGCAGGAATCGATGCCTCGAACAGTGTGCCGTTGTCGCCTGTCCAGATAGAACAGATCACGCAGATCCTGCGAACCGATGACGCCTTTCCCGGCCGCGACTGGCAACCGACTGTTATGCAATTACACTGGATTCGCCGCGGTTTCCCCGTTAATCCGATTGCCGTGCTGCGTTTCGACGATCCGCCGGATTAGGACCGTTCGAGCGATGGCAGCCTCTTTTATGCACCTCACCCATTTATGACTCAGCGAGAAAGCCGCCTTGCACTGAAGTGACTGATTTCTTTAAGCTTCTCGGATACTCGGTATGGGTTCGGGTGTTCAGAATGAAACAAGGACGTTCGGATGACAAAGCTGGAAAAGATTGCGTTCCCAATCATTTTTGTTGTCGTATTTGTCGCCTACATCATGTCACGCACGATGAGCAACGACATATTTTCGTTTCACTGGATGGTTAGAGAAGACGGTTTCCTGGAATGGCTGACGGTCAGTGCTTTGTTTTCCAGCGCCATCGTGTGTTGGTTCCGGTCATGGACATTAAGGAAGGCCTCTTCAGGGCTGTTTCTTTGCTGCACAGCGATGTATGGCGTTGTGCTGTTTTTCGGCATGTTGGAAGAGATTAGCTGGGGTCAACGCATCTTTGGGATCGAAACGCCCGAGTTCATTGCAGAGACGAACGCTCAGAAAGAAACAAATCTTCACAATCTTGTAATTGGCGGCACGAGCATCAACAAGCTGGTTTTTGGCAAGATCCTCGCCGTGGGATTGGTCGGTTTTCTTGTTCTGGTACCTGTTGCTTATCGCCAGTCCCCTGAGATGCGCCAGTTGTGTGATCGGCTCGCGATTCCCGTTCCGCGTCTGCAGCACACACTGGCAATCCTGGCCGTCGTGCTTTTGGTAGAAACAAGCCGTGCTGCGAAGCGAGGTGAGATTACCGAGTTCGCATTGACTTCTTTTGTCTTCCTGCTTTTGCTGAATCCACTGAACATCCAGGTGTTTCGGAAGCCTCCTAAGGCTGTTAAGGCTTTATCGGAGCAACAGATTGCTCGCCGTGCTGCCGCATGAGTTTGCGTTTGTTCAGGATCTGATCACTTTTTCAGGGACGACTACTAAGCAACTCGGCGTTCAGAGATGGGCCGTTGTGTTGGCTGGACCGGTGACGTCCTTGTGGATTCCTGCATCAGCCGGATGTGTTCCGCTGCCAGGCGATCCCAGCGTCCTACAGTGATCACCGGCTGAGGCATCTCTGCAGTACGATGAATCTCAGCCTCACTGGAAGCCTTTGATCCATTCGGATTTGTTAACGAAAGCCACAGGTCAAGTCCTTCAGCAATGACATTCACAAGTTTGATCGCCATGAGTTCTGTACGAGAATCTTTGCCGCCGTAAATCGGCACCCAGCAGCCCAGTCGACTCGCGAAGTCTCGCAACAGGAACATCGATAGTCCGGAGAATCGAGCCGACATCTGCACTGGGAACGCCAGGGATCCCACAACCGGCAGGATGCCAACCAGCAGCGCCTGATGAAAATCGGAGACTGATCGCTGAGATGCCATCATTCGCCACACTGTGACGCACGTGCGAAGCATCGGAACGAGCATCAGCATGAAGAGAAAATAGAACGAGTTTCCTGATGCCAGTGATACGGCCGCACCGCCGACTTTCAGAGGCATGACAATGGGCAGAAGTAGTTTCAATCCAACATGCAGCCCGAATCCTCGCACATATTCATCGACAGCCGTCGAATCCAGTTGACGCGTCAGAGAATCGGCAGCGTGATCAGACAGCCTGGACTGAACTCGCCAGTGTTCGATCCTGGAACGAATCATAAAACGGCCATATTCACTCTGGAAGCGGCCACTCACGCAGAACAGAAAGATGCGGGTCAATTGCACCCTGCGATAGACTCGATCAACAATCCATCGGTGCAACGGTGCGGGTGTTGTGCGAGCCAGCACGGTATTCACCAGAAATCCGAGACTGACACTTTCGTCCGGAAGGTCCTGCGCAACGCGTTCGTTTGATTTCCATTCGGCGGTCTTGCGTTCGGTATATTCGGAAAGAGTTTTCCTGCGATACTCCGAATCATGAAGCCAGCGTTGAACCTCGTTTCGGTATTCAGCGTTCGCCTGGACGCGTTGGAAGAATCGGCCAGGCCTGCCCGGAATCAATCCGAGCAGAAACGTCGAACGTGTAAGAAATCGACGGCTGTCCTGAAGTTCTGCTGCAGATACGTCATCAACGATTCTGCAGCGCTGCCACCTGGCTAGAACTTGCGACCGAAATCGATGGCGGAAGTCTGCGGTAAGAAGGCGCCATGGGCGACGGCCGATTGCCGGTTCGCTGAGTTTCCAGTTCCTGTTATGCAGAATCAGGGACGAGACATCTGCCTTAATCTGTTGAAGTCTTGTGTCGCCTAATGTGGCAGCGAGATGGTCGTCATGATCAAGCAGCCAGCTTTGAAGCTGATTTGGGTCGAGATCATCAAACAGTGGCAGGCTTTTAAGGCGAATTCCCTGCAAGAGGTAAACGGGAACCAGCACCGATGGAATTCCGGATTCCAGATCGACCACAACGTATCCGGATTCTGTTCGCAACAGATTTGCTGTGGAAACCACGGCCCGCTTGCAGACCTGCCAGCCTGATCCAGTCAATCCGCATTCGATGAGCAGTGATTCCAGTCGCGTCATCAGATTCAGCAATTCCTCGATCTCCTCCTGTTCTGTCGCAATCGGTGCCGGCCGGGACTTCCCCCCGAAGTTTTTCGCGAGCCAGCGACGGACCATCGTGGGATCAACATCCTTAGGAATGATGCCACGGCCCCGGATGAATTCGCTCGCGAGTACCATCGCCTGCGTTGTATCATCCCAGCGAACATAGAGAGGCTGCGCCACTTTGACTTCAGGGATCATGGCTTCGACGATGGCGGCGGCTACTCGGCGACGGTAGAAGCAGGCGCGGATGGCGTCCTCGTTATGTTGATATGCAAATGATGTCTGAAAAGCAGCCCGATAGATCGACCGCGTCAGAAGGCCCGGGTGGAAGATTTTTTCCACACACATTATGCTTTCGCCCGTCTCATGAGTCGCCTGCACCAGTCTGGCTTCGGCAGCGCGTCCGTGGCCGAGGACTCGAATCGGTCGAATGGAGGTCGGCCACATCGTGCCGTCAACGGGCAAAACACCCAACGATCCCTGACAGTCTGCGTGGGCAGCCGACAGATCACGACCGGTAGGGATTTTCATGACTTTAGCTGAGACATCGTTCATCGGGTTCCGTCCCTCATTCTGGCTCAAGCGGCAGGCGCTTGCGGAGAACCAGAAGTGTAATCATCCGTAGCATCGACCGCCCGGAAAAGAATGTGATAACCTCGAACCACAAGAAAAATCGTTGACGTCAGGACTCAAGGGGAATCTTAGGAACAGTCCCGAATATAAGATCTGTAGGCCAGACCAAGGTCGCACGTTGCCGGATCATCGCTCGATGAATGATTCGTCTTGGAAAATTAAATAATTCACCACGTGAGCAGAACGCGACCACAGTTCCGGCAGTGCGGCAGTGCGGCGAGCTCGATTCAGCCGACTCGAGACAGGATCGTATTCCGCGACAATTCCTTATGTGACTGTTAGAGGTTATACCGGTTCCCAACGAAGCTGGAAATATCGAAATCGTACCTCGGATAAGTTGACATGCCTTGATTCCGTCAAACACAGATTGACAAGACTTGGGATCCCAATCAAAATCTGGCAGGCGTCTGAATTTCGTATACAGCAAAGGATTTGCCTCAACGTTGACTGTTGACGACAGCGACTAGCTCACAGGAGGAGCGCGATGTTTCTTTCAGTTGTGATCCCGGCACACAATGAAGCCGACAATCTGCCTCAATTACTCAACGAAATCCGCACCTCACTGGCGTGCATGGAATCTTATGAAGTCGTCGTTGTGGACGATGGAAGCTCCGACAATACACCGACGATGCTCGACGAAATTCAGTCGGAATTCCCTCAGCTTCGAATCGTGCGACATGCCTCCAGCTGCGGTCAGAGCACCGCGTTGATGACGGGTGTCGATGCGGCAACGGGCGAGATCATTGCGACGCTCGATGGTGACGGACAAAATGATCCGGCCGACATCCCGGGAATGGTCGATCTGCTGGTGCAGTCGCGCCAGACGGAAGAAGTGCGAATGATCGCCGGCATGCGTACGAAGCGATTGGACTCGCGCTGGCGAATCATCAGCTCACGTATTGCCAACGGTGTTCGCAGTCGAATCCTGAAGGACGGAACACCTGACAGCGGCTGCGGAATAAAGGTCTTCTTGAGGCAGACATTTGAAATCTTGCCGCGCTTCAATCACATGCACCGCTTTATGCCGTCTCTGGTTGTGCGTGGCGGTGGCAAAGTGATCTCGTATCCTGTCAATCATCGCGTTCGTACTCATGGCAAGTCACATTACGACACGCTCCGACGACTGGTGGCCGGGATTGTTGATCTCATGGGCGTTGCATGGCTTCGCAGGCGAAACAAAGTTGCAGTTGTTGAAAGACTGGATGCGGTTTATGACGAGCGAACAAATCTGAATAGCATTCGGTTTGACAGGTCAGCTCCTGTTCACAGCCCGGTTCGTCGTGCAGTGGGTTAGCAGCGAACGCGAAAAACGCAGCGTTGTCCCACCGTCTTTCTGGTACTTCAGTATCGGCGGTGCTTCGATGCTGCTGACATACGCGATCTACAAGCAGGATATTGTGTTCATTTTTGGACAATCGTCCGCGATGTTTATCTACGTGCGCAACCTGCAGTTGATTCGCAGCGAACGCAAACGCCTCGCCATACAGAACGCAGCTAACCAGGAATCGGAGACTATCCCGATGACTGCGGAACGCACTGTCGCTTCCACTGGTCAGCAGCATAAGGCAGCCTAGACGGCCTTGATTAAATGCGATATTTGCTTTGGACAATTTGCCTCGCAATACTGCTGGTCACCTGTGCGATTGCCTGTCGTCCATTGCTGCCAGTTGATGAAACCAGATACCTGACCGTGGCGTGGGAAGCTCATGTCACAGGGGATTATCTGGTTTCGCATCTGAATACGGAAACATATGCTCACAAGCCGCCACTTCTATTTTGGCTGATCAATGCCGTCTGGTCCGTAACAGGCCTGAACGAGTATGCCGCTCGCCTTGTTTCACCACTGGCTGGCATAGTCTGTCTGCTCCTGACTGCCGTGATGGCACGGCGCTTATGGCCAGATTCAACCACCCTGCACCGCTGTGCACCCATGGTGCTGGCTTCAATAACTCTGTGGATGGCCCTTTGCCCTCTGACGATGTTTGACACTCTGTTGACCAGTTGCACCATGCTGGCGCTGCTCGGAGTCGTGCGGGCGGAAGCTGGAGACGTCAAAACAGGCTGGCTGATGGTCGCCGCAGGACTGGGGCTTGGCATTCTCGCAAAGGGGCCCGTTGTTCTGGTTCACGTCCTGCCGACAGCACTGTTGGCACCATGGTGGTCGCTGCGAGTTCGAACACGCTGTGGACGATGGTATGCAGGCGGTTTTGCCGCGATTGTGATCGCTTCTGCGATCGGACTCTCATGGGCCCTTCCATCTGCTGCAGCGGGTGGAAATGCGTACTCCGATGAATTGTTGTTCGGACAAACCGCAGGTCGCATGGTTAATTCATTTGCTCATCGCAAACCATTTTGGTGGTACATTCCATTCCTGCCACTGTGTCTGCTGCCCTGGATTTCGATCGGCACAACCTGGCGTGGGTTGAAGGTCGTTAAGTTTGATTCTCCCATGAAGTTCCTGATCTGCTGGTCTGGCTCTTCGCTATTAATTCTTTCATTCGTGAGCGGCAAGCAGATCCATTATTTACTGCCGGTGATCCCTACCCTTGCGCTGATCCTGACGCGACTGTTGACGGCGATCGAAGATCCAATTCCGAAACGAGATTTGGCGTTCATGATTGTAGGCACCATTGCTGTCGCGACGATGCCGTTATTCGCCAATCATATATCGTCATCGTATGAAGCATTCACGCAGGGCATGGTTGCTGACTGGTATGTGATACCGTTGATGGCCTGCGGAGCGATACTGATTCCATTGTCGTTCAAACGCATCGAGTCGAGTGTGTTTGCTGTCGGAACTTCATCGATTCTGTTTGCGATCGTTTTGATGGTATCGGCACGATCGACGATCTGGAAAGACTTCGACTACAGACCAATGGCGCAGGCTGTGGCGCAAAATGAAAGTGGAGTCGCCTGGTACGGCCATTACCAGGGACAACTCAACTATCTCGGTGAACTTCGTTACGTCCATGAAACACGCAGTACAGAAGATCTATCGCAATGGCTGGCGGCCCATCCCGATGGTTTTGTGATCAAAGAACTTTCTGCCGCCAATGTGGAATCGATGAAGTTTACTGAGATCGAAGTAACCAACAGAGTCTCTCCGTCAACATCGCAACTGAAAACGATCACCCACATCGTGAGAACCGATTCTGCATTTCCGGGGAACGACTGGCAACCGGTGGTCACGCAACTGTACTGGATTCGCCCCCGATTTCCTTTGCGAGCGTATGTCGTCATCAAGTATGAAAATCCACCGCGTTCGTAGTCTCCAGGCTGCCATCCTGCCGCTTGTGGGCGAAAAGTCGGCGACAGGCTGCTGCAGTCAAACTGACTGCAGCAGAGATCCATAACCACGGATCGATCAGGTAATCCCAGAGGTTGTGGGACTCTTGTAACTTCAATTGACGGGCCAGCACAGATAACGCAAGGCAAAGTCCAAGGATCCGGTAGTTGCAAACAACGGCAGCAATGGACACACCCAGCACACACCAGCTCATTGTGTTCTGAAATCCGTATGCATACATATCCCGATCCAACAGTCCTAATGCTGACGGGTACAACACAGCTCCGCTGATCAACCAGAATAAGTTCATATTTCGCCAAACCGCCGCGCCCAGCGCCTCGACAAAGCCACAGCCCGACAACAATTGCACTGTCAGCAGAACCAGCATCGAAACGCTCAATGTTCCCATGTGCCCAAGGACAAATCCCGACACATCTGTCTGACGAATAGGTAGTACTCCAATCACAGCCGGAATCAACAGGCACAACACTATCGAATACAACCTGTGACGACATTTCATCAAGGGAGACAGCATGCCGGCGATCAGCAGGACAAATGCCAGATGCGAATAGATCCAGAACGCAGGAGTCAAGGATTCATCTCCAGCCACTTCTCATCAAACGTGACGTACCGAATACGGGTACGATTCCAGGTATAGACGAGATGATATTCTCCGCGTGCCGCCTGAATCAGATAGGGATACGAGAACTCGTCAGGTGGATCACCAACTTCAACGTCGCGGATGACTTTCCACTCCAGCCCGTCTTTCGATGTCGAGAGGGAGAGCTTGTGCCGTCCGGATTCCAGCGGATTACAAGCCATCAGGAACTCGCCGTTTTCGCGACGAATGACGGAAATCGCGGCGTTAGGATTCGGAATGTTCGTGAACTCAATGGCACCACATTCTGAATCGAACACGTTGTTAAGACGATTCGTTAACACCAACGTTTGATGATGCCCTGACTGGCGATAAAAGGCCTGCGAAGTGTGTTGATCAATTGGCACTATACATGGCTGGATCGCACCACGTTCTGCGGTCAGCCGAATTTTTGATGTGAGATTGCCTTGAGGACTAATGACAATGGCTTCGCCAAATTTCCGAATGAACTCGTGGTAAACGGGTAGCAGCAAATGTCCGGTCTCACATTCGATCGGGCATCCTTTAACCAGGGTGCTGAAATTCAGGAATGGTGAAGTGACCAGCCGCTGCGCTGCAGTCCAGGTGACTCCATCATCGTCTGAGTACCGCGAAGTGATACTGCTGCCCGACCATCCGCCCATGGAGACTGTCACGTAGAACAGCCAGATGCGTTGTCGTGAATCCGCAAAAAGAATCGGATTCCCAAGCTTCGCGATATACCGATTCAGATCTGTGGCTGTCTGTTCACGCGTGGCGATCGGAGTTGGCTCCGACCATTCGGAGGCTCGCGGAGCAAGGCTGGACATCAGAATCCGGACGTCGCTCGCCCCTTCACGTGTCCCGGCGAACCAGGCTGCCAGCATTTGACCGTTGTGTAGTCGCGTGATGGTTCCCGAGTGAACTGAAGGCGGTCCGTCTGTCGTCTGAATGAATTTCAACTCGGGATTGCTGCTGGTTTGTGCGACCGTACTTGCAGGAATTCTCGATTCCGCAAATTTCAGGTGCTGTGGTGGCCGGTCACCTGTCAGCAGCAGGCCCGCGCTGGCCCCAACCACGGCAAAATAGATGATCAATAAAAAGTCACGCTTCATGCGAATGCAACTCAAGTAGATACATCGAGCCCGATCTCAGAACAGGATTGGCATACTTGCTCCGAGGCTCCAGCTTCGGAACAAGTATCTGCGACTTATAGTAGCCGTCACTTGCTGAGTGACGAATGCCCCAAGGTTGCATTGCGGACAGCGTCACACGGAAAGTGGCGTCTCCTTCGTTCTTGTAATTCGCCATCAGGCGGTTGCCATGAATCGCAACATTCAAGCCGTTTTTATCCATCTGGTTGTGCGCCCCGGCACACGAATCCCTTGTTTTCAATGAAGCTCACGCTGCATAAAGTTCTGGTGAGCGTTTTTGCACGATCTTTAGAACGGCATCCAATACAGTTTTCGAAGACAGTTTGCTCAGGTCGCCGTCGGGCGCCTGCAGCACCTGATTCCGCGATTCATGCAGCGGATACGGCCCGAATCGACATGGATCCGTTGGTCCAAACAGTCCCAGTGTGGGACGTCCCAGCGCAGCTGCAATGTGCAACGGACCACTGTCATTTGCCACGACGAGAGACGCACCGCGCAGCAGTTCGATCAGTTGCAACAGGGACGTTTTTTGAGTGAGGTTGACGAATTTTTCAGGGGAGTCCAGCGGGGGATCATTCCATCGGATATGACTGTCCCAAACCACAACGGGGCAGTTCGATGTGTTCAGCAGTGCCGTGGTGAGTTCCGGAAATCCCTTCCAGTCCTTGTGAGGACCACGGCTGTTGGGAATCATCACAATTGGCCCATCAGCCGGGAGGCGGGAGTAGGCTCCGTCCAGCGGATCACCCTGAATGTCAATGGGTGAACGAAGCTCGGGTTTAAGTCCGATGACCGGCAGAAATTGCAGAAGTTTTTCGATGGCATGTGATTGTGGCCCGCCACTCGGCAGTGGTACAACGAAATTGTATGCCAGTTGACTGCCTTCTC
>JBBJME010000236.1:0-11388 GCA_037719765.1 Planctomycetaceae bacterium | reverse complement strand
AGTTGTCCGGTGGCGAACCGACGATTCATCCGCACTTTGAAGAGATTCATCGATACGCCTGTGATCAACCGATCGACATCGTGATGATCAATACAAACGGGATTCGCCTGGCTCGCGATCGAGCGTTTCTGGAGAGCATTGCCGAGCGAAAACATCGGACCGAAATCTACCTGCAGTTCGATACATTTGATGATGCTGGCTATAAGACACTGCGAGGCGCCGCGCTGCTGGAAACGAAACTGAAAGCCATCGAACAGCTCGGTGAAGTCCGGTTGAACACGATCCTGGTGTGTACCGTACAGCCAGGCGTCAACGATCATGAAATCGGACGGCTCGTGGAATTCGGAATTGAGCGACCGTGGATCACGGGCGTCAGTTTTCAACCGGCGACATATTCCGGTCGCTGCGTGCTGCCGGAAACTCTGGAAAAACGCATCACGTTTCCCGACGTGATCAAAGCGGTTGCTGCGCAATCGACACAGTGGCAGGAAACCGACTTCGCTCCCCTGCCGTGTGCTCACCCGAACGGACACACGCTGTCGTATGCATATCGATCCGGCAATCGAGTCACTCCGCTGGCTCGATTCGTGAATCTCGAACAGCATCTGGATCTGTTGTCGGGCCGGATCACGTTCAATCGCGAACGAGCCCGAGAACTCATTGGTCAGTATTTGTCTCGCCAGGCCTGCGGTGGCGGGGATTGTGGCTGTGGTGAAGCGTGGCTCGGGACTTCTTCGGGCTCGCAGAACGGAACAGCAGGATATCGCCTGTCGCCTGATGTCCGCAGTGCATCGGCTGCGGGACTATCGGCTAACTTGTCGCCGCAGGTCATGGCAGATGCGACACAGTTCTTCACTCGTGCCCTGACGGAAAGCCTGAATCCGTGCGACATGTTCCGTATCACGACGACGTCATTCATGGATGCTTACAATTTCGATGTGCGGCAGTTGATGAAGGAATGCGTGCACTTTGTGCTGCCGAGCGGCCATCTTGTGCCATTCTCAGCGTACAACGTGCTGTATCGCAACGGCCATGTGCAACTGCCACCGCTCATTCGCCAACTGGTCCACTGATGCAGGATGCATTCCATGATCGTTCCCGAATGGACCATTCTGTTCTACCCGTTGCTGATGTTGTCAGCCCTTGCGACGGGTGTCTGGCTGAAGGGGCGGCAAAAGGCGGATCCTCGGCTGAGTCCATTAGAACGCCTCTGGATTGGACTCGGTGCATTCATCGGCGCGATGGTGATGGCTAAACTGCCGTTTGTCTTGCTCGACCCCGGCGGGTTGCGAGACGGTTCAGCGTTCTTCATCTCTGGCAAGACGATTCTGTTCGGACTGGTGGGCGGCTATTTTGGCGTTGAACTGGTGAAGTGGCGACTTGGAATCCACGTCAAGACGGGTGATTCATTTGCTGTGCCTGTTGCCGGTTCAATTGCTGTCGGACGCTTATCGTGTTTGGCTGGCGGCTGCTGCTACGGGACGCCGACGACTTTGCCGTGGGCTCTGGTTTTTCCGGCCGTGGATCGCCGGCCACGCCATCCGACGCAACTGTATGAATTTGCGTTTCACCTGACGGCGGCGATTGTGCTCGCGTCGCTGCAGAAGCGCGGCCTGTTCAGAAATCAGCTGATTAAACTGTACTTTATCAGCTACTGCGTCTATCGATTTCTGAGCGAATACGTGCGGCCGGAGGCTCGCGATGTCTTTGGTCTGACAGCCTACCAATGGACGGCTGCAGTTCTGGTCTTACTGTTTGCGTGGTTGTGGTGGCGCGATGCACGGTTGATTCATGGCAACCGTGTCATAGTCGGGTGACATTCGCTGTAAGTCTGTCACAATTCCAATTCTGCACGGGTTTTTCGACCCGATTTGCGAGTTTGACTGCGGTTCCTGAAACCAACAGCGAGACAAGACGGTGATTCAACTGAACGAAGACAAAGCCATCCGCCGTGTGATGGATCTGATTACGATTTCCGGCGGCAGCTGCCGGGAGCAGGATGTTTCGGCGTGGCTTAAAAAAGTCCTGACAGGTGCCGGAGTTCCGGCATCGGCGATTTCAAGTGACACGGCCCATAAGAAAAGTCCTGCTGGCGGCACAACGGGCAATCTGATTGTGAAGCTCAAAGGAACAGTCAATGGGCCTCGTCGACTGTTGATGGCGCATATGGACACGGTGCCATTGTGTGCCGGGTGTCAGCCCGTGCGTGAAGGAGACTGGATTCGACCGAAGTCAAGGGACACAGCGCTGGGTGGCGACAATCGCGCGGGCTGTGCGGTGGTTCTCACGGCGATTCTCGAAACGCTCAGTCAGGGACTCGACTATCCGCCACTGACGCTGCTGTTCACGGTACAGGAAGAAATCGGACTGCGGGGCGCTCGGTATCTGAATGCTGGCAAACTTGGAAAGCCAAAGTTGTGCTTCAACTGGGACGGGCGGGATCCCAACAGTCTGATCACCGGAGCCGTTGGCGCGAACAATCTGTCGATTCGCATCGAGGGCATCGCCAGTCACGCCGGGGCTCATCCCCAGGACGGAGTCAACGCCGCGGTGGTCGCATCGATCGCAATGGCGCAGCTGCAGAAAAACGGATGGCATGGACTTGTCCGCAAAGGAAAGAGTCGCGGTTCGAGTAATCTCGGCATCGTTCAAGGCGGCGATGCGACCAATGTTGTGATGCCGCTGGTGACAATGCAGGCGGAAGCGCGCAGCCACGACAGTCAGTTCCGACAACAAATCGTCGCCGCCTGGCGAGACGCCTTTGAGAACGCTGTCAAAAGCGTCTCGAACGCCGATGGTCAATGCGGCACGTTGAAATTTGAAGAAGACGTTCGATACGAAGCGTTCCGGATCGACGATCAAAGCGAATGCGTGCTGGTCGCGCAGGCGGCGTCCAGATCCGTCGGCCTGAATCCCGTCCCCCAGGTTTGTGACGGCGGCCTTGACGCCAACTGGATGGCCCTGCACGGCTATCCCGCCGTGACCATGGGTGGTGGGCAGCACGAAATTCACACGGTGAAGGAACGACTGTTCATCCCGGAGTATCTTGCTGCATGCAAAGTGGGGCTGACCCTCGCGACGGGCTCGTAATTCACGGCACGCACCAATGGTTTCTCACTGCAATGGCTCGCTTTCCAGGAAGTGTTGCGAACCGGTATGCTTCGTGTGTTTTGCAATGGCGGGCATGTTCCGCCGTACTTTGAGCTTCAATGCCCGGCTTGTCATGACAAAATCGGTCTTCAAGGATCATCTCAACGAACTTCGAACCGTGATTGAAGCTGCGCTGGTGGACGAACTTGCAAAGGTGAGTTGGCCGGTCAGTCTCAAGTCGGCGGTGGAATACAGCCTGATGGCTGGCGGCAAGCGGTTGCGGCCGGTGTTGGTGTTGATGGCGAATGAGATGTGTGGCGGCAGGAAGGAAGACGCGCTTCCGGCGGCGTGCGCGATCGAAATGATTCATACGTATTCGCTCATTCATGACGATTTGCCGTCGATGGATGATGACGACTTTCGCCGCGGCCGGCTGACGAGCCACAGAGTATTCGGTGAGGCTCTGGCAATTCTGGCGGGAGACTGCCTGCTGACGCTGGCGTTTGAGACAATGGCGTCGCCAGGAACCGGGGCCGGAACAATGAGCGGCCTGCAGATCGCCGAACAGACGCGCATTCTGGCTGCAGCCGCTGGCGGATCAGGGATGGTCGGTGGCCAGGTGCTGGATCTGGAGGCGGAACGCGGAGCCTTTGTGAACGTCAAAAATGCTGAAATACAGGTGCAGCACCAAACGAATCATGGTTGCAATTCGGAGGAAACTGCGGTTTGGAACGATGTGGATCTGGCAGATACTGCAGGTGTTCAGGTTGAGACTTCGTCCTCAATCCTTGAATTTGGTCAGAACGATTCCAACCGAACGCCGGAGACTCGCGTAGTAGAACTCACTCAGATTCATAAAATGAAGACCGGGGCCCTCATCTCGGGGGCCTTGGAATTGGGTGCCGTGACCGCGTCAGCTGATTCAGACAGCAGGAATCGCCTTCGACATTTTGGTCATTGCATCGGATTAGCGTTTCAGATTGCTGACGATCTGCTGGATGTGACCGGAGACCAAACCAGGCTTGGCAAGAAACCAGGCCGCGATGCAGATCTTGGAAAGCTGACATATCCCGGTTTGCTGGGAATTGAAAGCAGTCGCAGGAAGGCTGAACAACTTGTTCAGGAAGCATGTGATGAGATTGCCGTCCTTGGTGATCGCAGCCGATGGCTGAGGGAACTGGCCCGATTTATTGTGGAACGAGATCACTAAGGTAAGACAAGAATGTCATTCGAAATTCTCAGCGGCATCCGATCTCCGAAAGACCTGAGCTCACTGAGCGAAACGGACCTGATCCAGTTGTCGGATGAGATTCGTGAAGCGTTGCTCACCATCGTGTCCGACCGCGCGGCACACTTTGCCAGCAACCTCGGCGTGGTCGAACTCTGCATCGCGCTCCATCTGACTTTTGATTTTTCAAAAGATCGCCTCATCTGGGACACGGGACATCAGATTTATCCTCACAAGTTGATCACCGGACGATTTGATCAGTTTTCCAGCATTCGTCGGCGCGGCGGATTGATGGGATATCCGAACCCCGCCGAAAGTGAATACGACCTCTTTGTCACAGGCCACGCCGGCAGCAGCGTCTCGACGGTGCTTGGCATGAAAGCCGCAGACGACCTGCTCTTCCAGGACGAGCGAAAATCTGTTGCCGTCATCGGCGACGGCGCGCTGCCCTCGGGAATTGTATTTGAAGCCATGAATAACGCCGCCGGTCTGAAGAAAGATCTGCTGGTGATCCTGAACGACAACAAGATGGGGATCTGTCCTCGAGTGGGCGGGCTGGCCAGTTATCTGGACAAGGCACGTGTCGCGCCTTTTTACAATGGGCTGAAGCGAGATGTCTCCTGGCTGTTGAATAAGGTGCCGCTGGTCGGTGAATCCACGGAAAAGATGCTGGGCGGTTTCAAAGATGCGCTCAATCATTTCTGCACGGCGGGATGCTGTTCGAAGAAATGGGATTCCGTTACATCGGACCGGTCGATGGTCACGATATCAAATCACTGCGTCGGTATCTGGAACTTGTCCGCGATGTGAAAGGCCCGGTGTTGCTGCATGTCTTCACCGAAAAAGGTCATGGCTTCGAACCAGCCTGCAAGGATCCGGTAAAATTTCATACTCCGTCGCCATTCCAGCGCGATTCGGATAATGAGATTGTCCCGGTCAAAAAGTCCTCCGAAATTTCATACACCGAGATCATGTCAGATGCGATTCACGAAGCCATGAATGCAGATGAGCGAGTCTGCGTATTGACAGCCGCAATGTGTGCGGGGAACAAGCTGGAACGGATTCGGGATGAGTTTCCCGATCGCTTCTTCGACACGGGGATCTGCGAGAGCCACGCCGTTGCGTTTGCCGGGGGCATGGCGAAGTCGGGGATGAAGCCGATTGTGGACATCTACAGTACGTTCCTGCAGCGCAGCTTCGACCAGATCTTCCAGGAGGTCGCTCTTCAGAATTTGCCGGTCGTGTTCTGTCTTGACCGTGCTGGCCTGTGCGGCCCTGACGGACCGACGCATCACGGCGTGTTTGACAACAGCTACATGCGGATTTTTCCGAACATGATCGTGACCGCACCAGGCGACGAACTGGAAATTCAAGCGATACTGGAATTTGCGCTGGAAAGCACGTCGCCCGTCTCAATTCGATATCCGAAGACAAAGGTCGAGCAGGTCGCACGCGACGTGGCACCCATTCAGCTTGGCAAGGCAGAAGTTCTGTCATGGGGCCAGGATGGGAATATTTTGTCCTGCGGCACAATGCTGTCTCAGGCCGTTGCCGCTGCGGAACAACTTCGCAGCGAAGGTCTGAGTGTGGGGGTTGTCAACGCAAGATTCGTCAAACCTGTCGATGATGCGGTCATCGCCAAAGCCGCAGCCACCGGCTTCGTCATTACGATCGGAAGAGAATGCGGGCATGGGAGGATTTGAGCCGCTGTGCTTGAATCTGCCAATCGCCGTGCTCAACACCGAACGCTTCCGGATTCTTGCCATCCCCGACGAATTCGTCGAACACGGCGACCGCGATGAGTTGTTGGCCGAACTTGGCCTGGATGCAGATGGGCTCGTTCGTGCGGCCAGGGATTTCTGTCAAGACCCCGCCTCAACCGACTTCCGGCGATGAGGCTACCTGAGCGGAGCTGGGCTGGACACATTCGCGGGTGACCTGGCGGGCGGCTTTCCATGCGTGGCGAATTGTGAACAATCGCGATTCAATTTGCTCCGCGGTGAAATAACGTCCGTGATCACTGGGCGGCAGTCCGGCCAAAGTCAAAGTCAGCGGAAGAAGATCCAGAAACTCCTTATATTTTCGCTGTACGTCGCTGGGATCTGCCATGGCGTGTTTCCAACAGTGAGTCATCAAATGACAACGGGCCTGGCGAACAGTTCGCAAAGCCCGTTGTCGTGAAATATACAGCCTTCAGAGCACTAGCGTCGCCCCATGTACTGCTTAATGATCGCGTCTGCTGCGCCCGTTGGTTTTTCGGTGTCCTTTGGCGTCGCTCCCGAGCTCCCCTTGGCAACGTCGGATTCTTTGGCACCTGTGTCTTCGGGATTTGGAAGTACGACCGATGGTGCCGCTGCCGCAGCAGCTTCAGGAGCTGCTTGCGGAACCTGCATGACTCCGCCCTGCATTGGATAGCCCATCTGGGGCATCATTTGCGGATACATTTGCCCGTAACCAGGCATCATTGGCTGCTGATACGGATAGCCGCCATACATCCCGCCGGGGTAACCCATCTGAGGCATCATCTGCTGATACGGATATTGACCTGGCATCATCTGTGGCATGTTCAGCAATGTGGTGTCGCCGATATTTTCAACCGGAACTCGCTGCATCGGAGCGGCAGCCGCCTGATTCTCAATCGTCGCAGCTGCCACCACTGGCAATTCAAAAACGGTTTTGTCAGTGAATTGAGTGTCTTCGTTCGAGACAGTCGGTGACGTGACGGGCAAAGACGGAAGCACAGCACTGTCAGATTCGACCGCCGTGACTCCTGGTCGGATGACAAGTTCAAATTCCAGATTCCCGATGACAACTTTGTCACCGGCCACCAGGACGACGTCCCTCCGAATTCGCTCGCCATTGACCAGCGTGCCATTCGTACTACCCAAGTCCCGCAGACGCACGGAATAGTCGTCTATACTGAAGACACAGTGATGGCGACTGACCATTTCACTGTTGGGACGCAACTGGCAATCCTGCTCGCGACCGATCAGAAACTTGCGGCGATTCAACGGAATCACTTGGCCGACGTGTTTTCCGCCGACAACTTTCAGTTCCGCAGAAACCATAAAAATGGCGCTCCGAAGGAATGAATACCCTTCCGAGAAGCACGCGAACAGAGGATCTCGGAATGGTTGACAGGTTACGTTCGCGTAAGAATACTAAATTTAACAATCCAGCGAAGGTCTGCCAGCATAAATGCCGTCAGCTGGCAACAAATTGCGATTTTCGTTCGGGGGGCGATCCCTTGATCGACCCCAGTCGTCAAACTTTGCCAATGTGCGGTCAATCGGCGAGGATGCCGTTTCAGCGAGGTCAAAATTTAAATAGAACAGGGGGAAATGCGAGTTTTTTAGAAGATTGGATCTGGGTCCAGTTTCATGGCTGGCGCAGCATGTCGCCACTCCTTTTTATTGTTTCGACTGTTGACTGGTCTGCCTTTGATTCTGAAACGCCCATTCTTCGACATCGTCCGGCAAAATGTCCAAAAACTTGCCTCAGCAAGTTTCACTCCGCTCCGACACAATTGTTGCGGCGAGTGATTTCTCCGCCTCAGTATATCTTCGAAAATTCATCGAATGGCTGATGGAACTGGCGATCATGCCGGGCAATGATTGCCGGAAGTCGGCGTCTGAGAAGCTCGGTTCCAGTTCTCCAATTCCCGGCAACTGCGGTACCACTCGAGAAGCTTTCAGAATGATGCTGCCATGCTGCAGCGTCACACCTTTACGTCGTCGCTGTGCGCTGCCAACAATCTTGTTCCCGGTTGAATGCACGATATCGTTCGCGTTCTTTCGCAGGAAACACAGAAATGGTTCGGCTGCGGCGTCTGTGTTGGTGACCGCCGTGCTGGAATTCATCGCATCGAATTCGCTGCGCAACTGACATGGTACACCCGCATGGGACAGGAGCCTGATAATCGCCCGATGGACCGTTGAATAGACGGCAGACGGATCCAGTCGCGCTGGATGTGAAGCTGGCAGGACCAGCGAGTAGGTAATCTCCCGGTCGTGCAATATCGCACCGCCACCGCTCAATCGCCGGACGACCGGAAGCCCTGGAAATGGCGATTCCACTGCGGGTCCTGAGCCCTGGAAATAACCCAGCGACACGGTCGGCTCCGACCATTGATAGATTCGGACGACACTCTGATCGCGTTCTGCTGCCAACTGGAGCAACGCGGCGTCCATCGACATATTGAAGACTCCGCTGTACGGAAGCTCATCGACAATGATATCGGCATCAGGAAGTTTCGTCGTGCCGCTGGTCATCAGGGTTACCGATCCGATAGATTCCGTGAATGACAGACGACACCGAACGCCAATTTGGGCCACAGCCGATCGCCGACCTCATGCAGCAACTGCAACTGAAGGTGCATGACCTTGTTGAGGCTTCCACCGAGCAACTGACTCACAAGATGGTCGCGCGGGCCATCAAAGGCCGGCGCCTGACCAGCAACAGCAAGGGTATCGTACAGCGGGCGATGAATCAGGCAACCGGCAACGTGTACAAGCAGGCGCAGTTGTTCAACTATTGAGATGAACGATCCCATGATCCGGAACCCGTTGTGCTGCTCGGGAGGATCGCCAGCGAAGTGAGAGCTCGGTCAGCGTGAATCATCGTCGACGAGTGACAGAATCAGTGGCAGTTGAGCCGTCAGCGGATCCACTGCACGTTCGACAATACTGACGGCATCTTCTGCGATCGCATCAGCGGCCTCGCACAAGGATCTGAAATTCATGCCTCCGAAATGAACTTCTTCCTCGTTGTTCGAGAGAGAATGCAATACCAGGCGAAACAGCTCATGGGCTCGACACGCATGCCGCTGAACGCCGATCGGGCGACCTTCCCTGGCCTTCACTCCCGCAGCCGCCAGTTTGATCAGCCCCTTGATGAAATCTGCATCGCGTCCGGATCGCCCCAATTCGATCCAGAGCTGTTCCCACGTCTCGTGAGCCTCCCAGTAAAACCCGTGATTGAAGAGGTCCATCCCGAAGAGATAATCTGACGAATTTTTCCAGTCCGATGCAAGGCTGACCGGTGCCGTCAAAATCCGAAGGTGTTTTTCCGGTTGAACTTCGGGAGCCTTGTAGCTGTGTCCCGCCGGATCACGAAGCGGATGCGGGAAATATCCGGGAACATAAGAGTATGGTGGCAAGGGGCGGTCCGGGCAGAGTCGCAACATTAAGTTTGGTCCGGAGACTGCATATGCAGCGCAGTGCCGACCAGTGATACCTTAACCAAGGTGCATACTGGCCACAAAAACTTGAGCATCGATGCATCCTCCTCTGCGCAGTTTCCGGATCACATGATCAGCAATTTACAACATTCGGCAGGTCCGGTAAAACCACCGCCGGTCGCCTGATACAACAGCTTTTGCGTTAACCTCGCCGATCGAGCTTCTGCACCGAGCCAAGAATTGTGGTCTGCGTCAGGTGCTGATGTCATGGGGCCACGATGAATACTTGTATCACGTATTGAAGGATCATCTTCCAGAACCCGCGCTGGACATGATTCGCTGCCACTCATTTTATGCATGGCACCGTGAATGCGAATACGACTGGCTCTGCGACGACCACGTTCAAGCGATGCTGCCATGGGTTCGCAAATTCAATCCGTACGACCTGTACTCAAAATCGCCCGAACCACCCGACTGGAACAAACTCCGGCCCTGTTATGCCGACCTGCCGGGAAAATACCTCCCGGAGAAACTGGCGTTCTAAGGGCCAAAGGCCCGTGCATTCCAATCGCCTGGGCCATCGCGATTAACCTCGGCCCAGTAGACGGAACTACGGCTTCATGCGCAGAATGCGATTGTTGCCCATGTCGACAATGTAGAGCCATCCATTTTCCCATGTGACGCCATGTGGATGACTGAGCTTAATCCGAGCATCGCCCTGCCCTTTTCCGAGTATCGTCGTCACTTCGCGGGTCTGTGAATCCAGGCGCCGGATGGCTGCGTTTTCGTCGTCGGCGATATAGACGTCGTCGGCCTCATCAACGCACAGATGTTTGGGCGATCCAAACTGTGATGTCAGTCCTGGGCCGTCTGCAAACCCCTTCGTCCCGGTTCCTGCAACTGTTTGAATAGTTCCAGTGGGTAACACTGCTCGAAGTGCATGGCCACCGCGTTCAAGGATCCAGAGATTTCCCTTCGAATCCTGCGCGACGGCCCGCGGATCGGTGAGGGGGCTTTGTACGGCAGGATCGCCGTCCTTCGGCACTCCTTTTCTGCCATTACCTGCCTCTGTCGTCACCAGCCCGGACTTCAGATCGACAGCACGAATTCGGCGATTGTTGAGATCGGCAATATGGAGAACGTCACCCGTTGGATTCAAAGTAATGCACATCACGAAATCAAACGTGGCTGCCGTTGCCGGACCGCCATCGCCGCTGAATCCCTTCTGCCCTGTCCCGGCAATTGTCGAAATCTCACCCGTTGCAGAATCGACCTTGCGGACGCAGTGATTCCAGCTGTCAGCGATGTAAAGATCGCCATTGGGTGTGACCGCGCAGTTGTGCATGCCATTGAACGTCGCCTTTGTCAGCGGCCCGCCATCACCTGTGTAGCTTTGTGCCCCGTCGCCACCCGCATGATGCAGCTTCCCCGCTGCATCGAGCTTATGGATTCGCCCACCTTCCAGTTCGACTATCCACATCTCGCCGTCAGCGTTAAAATCCACGCCAAAAGGTGACCTCAGCGGGCTGTCCTTCGGATCCCAGTCCCCGCCTTCAGCCGCCATCAGTCCACCAATAACAACTTCCACATCGTCGGCGACCGTAACGGAGTCATGCACGATGCATACAGCACATGCTGACGCGATCAAACACACAACTTGTCGAAAACCAGCAGTGCTTCGGTTGACGATGGTCACGTTTCTTTCCCTGACATAAAGTGTCACCTTACTGGTTTGAATTCCAGGAGTCTTGCCAACGCTTCGGCAAACTGAGTGAGCGATTCCTCTGACGGAAGATTGATCGTCAGGGACTTCTGACCCTTGTCGTCCGTTACCGCAGCTTCCGTCAGCTGCTGTCGAAGTTGAGTGACGGTCTCCGTGGACGGCGCGGTG
>JBBJME010000235.1:0-11421 GCA_037719765.1 Planctomycetaceae bacterium | reverse complement strand
ACGGCGATCCCGTTGGCGACCGACGCCATCGCCCCCAGCGTTGCCACGGTAAGTGGGTGGCGGGCGAACATCGCCATCACGCCAATCACTCGCCTGTCCACGACAAGAGGGTATCCGGCGAAGGCAACCATCCCTTCCCGCCTGGCCCACTCCTGGTTGCTGACACGGGGATCGCCGACGACGGAATTCGTCAGATGCGGCGTCCCCTCCTGGGCAATTAATCCGATCTTGTACTTGCCGACTGGAACCCGGCTGTGCGGGCCGTCCAGATGCGTGTACATCCCGGCACTGGCCCGCAATTCCAATACGTCTTCGGTAGGGGCGAGTGTCCAGATGCGGGCGAAGGCCCCGTCAAGATGGCGGACCACCGCCTCGGCGCACTGCCGCAGCATGTCGGGCAATTTGTCGGACTGGATCAAAGCCAGTCCCACATCGTTAATGAAGGCGGCGAGCCGGGTTTGCTCTTCGGCGGCTTCCTGCCGGAGCTTCCACTCCGTCCGGTCCCGAATGATCTTGGCGAAACCCCGGAGCTTGTGGTCCTCGTCCCACAAAGGCGTCATCATACCGCCAGCCCATAACCGGCTGCCGTCCTTGCGGAGGTGCCAGCGGTCGTCATTCCCCCGGCCTTCTGCAACCGCCTCTTTCATCTCTTTTTGAGGAACACCGCTCCGCACGTCCTCCGACGTAAAGAAGACCTCGGCGGACTGCCCGATGATTTCCTCTTCCTGATAGCCGAGCAGCCGTTCCGCGCCCGGGTTCCAGCTTTGCACCCGGCCCTGCAAGTCGATCACGAAGATGGCATAATCCTTGACGTTCTCTGCCAGCAGCCGGAAAAGCTCCCCCTCCTGCGCTTTCTGTTGTCTCTCCGTCATGCTCGGCTACCCTCTTCCGTAATCGCATTTACAGGACTCCCGGCAGGAGTCTGGTTTTGAATCGCATTAGCCGCCATTCTACCGGCGCATCAGTCGGGTCGAACACAGCAGCACGGGGGATTGCGTCGTTCGTTACTTTCCCGGCACTGCGGAACCCTTCTTCACCTTGATCCGCTTAACGTGACGCTTTCCCCCATCCTCCATCGCACATGACCTCGCTGATCGGGCGCAGGGGCTTGTCGTCGTCGGTCAGCGAATACTCGACCTTGGGCGGCACTTCAGGGAGACCTCCCGATGCACGATGCCGTCGTCGCCGAGCTCCCGAAGCTGCTGCGTCAGCATTCGTTCGCTCACGCTGGGAATTTTTCGCCGCTGACTGTCCGATTGTGCTTACCCGCATTTTAGTAACTCACGTTTCCCTTCGTACCTGGCCGTGGTTTGGGTACATCTTATCGTTCCTGGAAGTATTCGCCATGCTAATAGGAACACGGACTGCTTCGCAGCAGTTCCGCATTTGATCGCCGGAGAATAAGCCATGCCCGTACACGACCGCAGCAGCTTCGAGAACCTTTACACCTGCCAACCACGCTGGGAAATCGGCAGGCCGCACAAGGCGTTGCTCGAGGTGGCCGATCAAATCACCGGGTCGATTTTGGACTCCGGTTGCGGCACAGGGGAGAAGGCGTGGTTCGTGGTGGTGAGGAGGAATGGTTGAAAAGGAGGGCCGTGTCCGTCGCCTTCTTGAAAATTCCAGCTTTCAGCGTCAGAAGGGTGGTCAGTTGATGCTGCGATGTCGAGTTGACGATGCACCGTCAATGCACCGCATTCCAGAAAATGCCCCCGATTCTGAGCGGTTTCGGGAAATCCTGGCAATCCACAAGTCATTGAAAGACACGACTTGTGAAATTGTGTGTCATCTATCTATTTCGCCCATCACGATGTCCAGTGATCCAACAATCGCTGGGACGTCTGCGAGCGGGACGTCTTTGCAAATCTGATCAGTGATGGCCACGTTGCAGAAGCAACTGCTCTTGGCGCGGACGCGGAGTGGATTGCCTTCGCCGTTGCCGACGACGTAAAACCCCATCTGACCTCGCGGAGCTTCCGTTTCCAGATACACTTCATCCTTCGGCAGCTTCGTATTCAACTTAAACACTTCGCGATGGCTGCCAGTTGCGGCTTTGTATTTTGGTATGGCTTGGCGGACGAGGCGAATTGCCTGCACGACTTCCAGCATCCGCACATAGAAGCGGCACCAGTTATCGCCAAGCCGCACTTCACGTGGCGCATCTTCGAATGGAGCAGCGACGACGTCGAAATCATAGCCCTTATACATATTCGTATAGATCGGTTCGCCGTCACGTCGCAGATCAAAGTCGACACCGCTGCCCCGCAGTACCGGCCCCGTACATCCATAACTGACAGCCATTTCCGGTGTCAACACACCCTGTCCCGCTGTTCGCTTGATGAAGATTGTATTCCGGGTCAGCAGAGTGTGATATTCCTTAATCCTTGGTTCCAGCCACTGCAGGAACATCTCCACGACTTCAACAAACGGAAAACGCTCGCCCTGCGTCCGACCAGTCAGCGATGCCAGTCCTTCCGGAATCTCAATCTCATCCGGCAGGTCGTGAGTTGCACCACCGACCGTCAGATAGCTGTAAGTCAGGCGCGCACCGCAGGCTTCTTCAAACAGATCCAGAATGATTTCGCGTTCACGAAATGCATAAAGGAATGGACTGAAAGTTCCGAGGTCCAGGCCATACGTTCCCATCCCGACCAGATGGCTGGCAATACGGCCCAGCTCGGCGATCAGGACACGCAGATGCACTCCCTTTTCAGGAACTTTCATCCCAATCAGTTTTTCGACCGCCAGTGAAAAACCGAGATTCATATTCATGCCGGCGAGATAGTCCATACGATCTGTGTATGGAATGTACTGCGGCGGCGACAGGTTCTCGCCGATCTTTTCGGCGGAGCGATGCAGATAGCCAATGTGCGGTGTGCATTCGTGAACGATCTCGCCGTCCGTTCGCAGCAGCAACCGCAATACGCCGTGCGTGCTGGGGTGCTGGGGACCCATGTTGACCAGCATCTCGTCCGTCTGAACGTCAAACTCAACGACGCGCGGATCTTCAATTTGCATACTCATAACCGAACTGCTCCGGGTCGGGACTTGCCGCCCATTTCATCCCAACTTCAACTAGCGCCCTCTTACACCATGATACTCAAGCGGGAAGACATAATCTTTCCGTAAAGCATGACCGACCCAGTCTTCCGGACACAAAATGCGACGCAGATTCGGATGACCTTCGAAATGAATACCGACCAGATCGTAGGCTTCCCGTTCATGCCAGTTGGCGATTCCCCAGAGGGAACTCACGGACGGCACCACCGGCAAGTCGCCCGGCACATCGTTTTTCCAGCGAGGCACGACGACCTTGAGCTTGAGCGAATGCCGCAGCTTCAGACTGCTCAGCTGATAAACAACTTCCACATGGGGTTCGTGGCCAAACTTTGCGACTTTCTTCGGGTCTGTTTCCAGGTAATCACAACCGCACAAATCATTCAGATGATTGAACAGCAGGCGTTCGTCATCGCGCAGAAACTTAGCGACTTCAACAATGGCAGACGCCTCCACCTGAATCCACGGATCGATCGCGGGGTGTGTCGCGCTGCCGACAACAGCCGGACCAAATTTTTCCAGCAGAATCGAATGGATGCCCTGAATATCCATGACGGTGTCTTCCAAATTCCTGAACAGCATCGTGAGAGTGAAGGGTTAATCAGCCACGGGCCGAAGCGATCGTCTGATCGGAAGCCTGAGCCGACTTTTTAGACAATGCACGAATCCAGTTCAGATCACCGCGTTTCCAGACGTAAGCAAATCCTACCAGCAACACACTGAAGAATACCAGAATATCTGCCAATCCCACCCACCAAAGTTGCAGCGCTGTCTGTGCGTCAATCACCTGAGCAGGACTGATGGTTGCAGGATCGATGCTCAATAATCGAGCGCTCAGTTCTGTACGAGCGGAATCGGACAACTGCGTATCAGCCAACTGCATAGTGCTTCCGTAAACAGTCGCCCACGGAAAAAAGAACGCAACTTCTACGTCGAAAATAATGAAAAGCAGGGCAACGACATAGAATCGCAGGTCGAACTGAATATAGCTGGAGCCGATTGCCGGTTCCCCGCATTCATAGATTGCATCTTTTTCCGGGGTCGGCAGTTTTGGTCGAAGCAGACGTCCGACAATCAGCGGCACCATCAGGAAGCCAATGGCCACCAGAGCAAAAACCAAAAAATGCCCGACGAGATCCGTCATCGATCCAACCTCAAAGTACTGAATACTCTCCACATCGCAATTTCACGCACTGCGATCGACAACATCCATCAGGTCCAGATGCTGATGTATCCCGGTTCGCCGACACTACGCATCCTGCTGCAGTCCATTTTCTGCGGAATACCCGCCACTGCTCAATTCGTGATAAAGCGAAACCCGATCGCTTTTCCCACAGTCACCGCAATGCCAGTACAGCACTTCGGGCTCGTCACTTCGCCAGCACAGCCAGACTCTTTCACCATCCATATCACCAGGAAAATCCACTGTGCCCGACTGTGCGTCAGTGAGCGTCCCGCCAATCTGATGCAGTTCCTGAGCAAACTCATCCAGCCGCTGTTCGTCGTGTGGCAGCTCTGCTTCCATCTGCAGCACTTCCTGCTCATAAACTGAATCGTCACCGCCCGACACGGGGTGGCGCTCCCGCAATGAACTCAAACGCTGTTTTCGCACCGCGATATCCCGATGGAGTTCCATGATGTCGCGCACAATGGTGCGTACCAATGGCAGCCGCAGATTGACAGCTTCGATAGTCAGCACTGTTTCTTCAGCGACCATGGTTTGCATCCATTTAATTCAGAGTTTGATTCAACCAACGATCAGAGAATTGATCGCTGGCAAGATTCACAAAACCAACCATCCTGTCGGTTACTCATCACGTTTTCAGCCGATTCCAGGTCAAGTTACTATTTCTCTGCGCCAGCAAATTCAAAGGGACTTGGCTCCCCCTTCACCCAAACTGCCTGATGCAGCACCTTGGATTCTGAAACAACCGTCGGATTCAGTGAGGCCCTGCCCCACGCGATTTCCAATGGAAGTTTCGCGTAATCGACAATACATCCATCACGGCTGTAACAGCTTAAATCATGTACCGACCCCATGAAAATGCAATCCACAGGACACGGATCAACACACAGCGCACAAAACATGCACTTCGTGTAATCGATCGTATAGCCGTTAATTCGAAAACCCTTACCAACGGGACTTTTTTCCTTGTCGATATAAATACAATCGACCGGGCAGGCCACGGCACACTTGTCGCAACCGATGCATGTGGTGAGATCAAACCGGTGGAAGCCACGATATCGAGGCTTCACTTTGAGCGGCACTTCGGGGTATTCGTAAACTTCTGTAAACGTCCTTCGGTTATACGTCTTCATCATTGTTAACAATGTGACGTACATGCCCTGCAGGACGGTGCTTACCGACATCCAGACGTTTCGGAACCATTCCAACATGTGAATCGACCCTCGGTCGCGCGGCCTTGCTCTTGAGTGGCTCAAAGCGCAGCATCTGCCTTTGAAAACAGTGTCAATGGAATTATAGGAGTGACCCCGCGAGACGCAACCGGCTTGCACTCCATCCTGGCATTGGGAAGCTGAAAATTCTGGTTTTTCGATCCGCAGAGAGCCCGCAACAGAATCACAATCGATCGGTTCCCAGAGTCCCCTGCAGCTCCGTCAGATATTCGGCCGACAGCACGTGACTGAGGCGCTGGCGGGATTTTTCCAGGCGTCCGGAGATGTTCATGCTGATCTTTTCCTCTGGAAACTCGTTGCTGTTAAAGAACGTCTCCAGTGACTGAACGTGTCGCTGCCACAACTGCTGTTCGCACAACTGACGCAGTCGCAGGCGATCCGTGTACCAGTCGGATGCCAGCAATGACTCTTTCGTAAACAGGTTGCGGATCTCCGGGTCGCGAATCGTCTTTTTCTCAAACGATCCATCGACCATGATATGCAGCAGCGCCTTCAATGGCGGACAGGCGATGTCAATCGAGCCGTCCTCAAAGTACATCCTGGCAATCCGCTGCTGTGCTTCGGCAATGTAGAGAATGCCGTCCGCAAATGCCGCTGGATCCTGAGTTTCCGGCTGCAGAATTTCCGTATCGAACACTCTGTTCGGATTGTCGAACACGCGTCCGGCGAATCGGCGAATGAAGCGCGTCGATTCGCCAGCCAAGTCGGCTGGCCGGAATCAACCGGCCATTGAACTCGTAGTCTTCCATCTTTTCCAGCAACTGTTCGGCAATCAGGAATTCCGGAGACCGTTCTTCAGGGCTCAGACGACACCAGACCTCCGGAATCAGCAGGCTGATATCATGATCGACTCGCACGCGGCTGCCGATGTGTCCGGCAGGTGTCGAAAATCCGGCAAGACCCGTGAGCAGGTAGCTCACCAGAGCATTGTTAAGATCCGTGATCGGACGCAGACAATTGAAGGGCCCTTTCGTCAATGCACCCTCACTGCCGGCACCTGTCGTAGACGGACTCTTGCCTGTGAGCGCACTCACAAAGTCCATGAACAGTTCCGGCAACTCCTGATAATGAATCGGATTGTAGACCGAAAGGGCACGAATGCCTCGAGCCGGTTCCGGTGGATTGTTGCGGCGTCCAATCAGAATCGCCTGTACGGGAGAATGCACGGGTTTATCGAAGGGGACCGCACGCGACAGCCGAATCCCCATTTCTGCCACATGCAGATTCACGGGATCAATCAGGGTTGGCCGGGGCTGCAGATATCGTGGATTACGACTCGGTACGCCGTTGACCATTCGCGGTGTGTTGGAACACACCAGATAGCTGTCGTCTGCCTGCTGCATTTCGTGCAGCAGTTGCTGCATCGGCTGTGTAAACTGGCTCAGATCAACCGGCCGGTCGCAGATCTCATCGACGCGCTTTCGCGACAATGGTTCAAAGTTGACGATGAAGTTGTCCGACCGCGCAAGATCGGCTTCGGTCTGCTTGTCCAGTCCGCGATGCACGGCATCATCAGGGCGCTGGAAGAGTCGATATTCGCAGTTTCGGACAAACTTGTAGCTGGTTTCGTCCGTCACCACATTCCCAAGATGCTGCAGTGCGCGGCGCGGGACGATGACGGAAGCGGTGATGTCATCTTCCGTCTGAACTTTCTGAGCCGGTGCAAAGTCCTGACGCAGCTTGTAGGTCCTCCACGTGCTTTCGCCGAACAACCCGACACGCAAATACGTGCCGACCAGTTTGCGATCTCCGAATTTGAGTTCATGGCCTGGATGACCGTTGACAATATCCACGGAAAAATGTTTACGCCATTTGTCAGGATCACCGTTGTGCATCCGCTTGATGACAAACACGATCGCATAAATATGATCCGGAATTTCTTCCAGCCACTGGTTGTATGCGTCCGTGTAGTCCGCAGACGGTGTCAGCAACTTGATGACACTGCCGAGCGATCTCGACTTGTCCAGCACCTTGCGTGTCGGCTTCTTCAGATAATCCGGCTGGACACTTCCGGTGGGGCTCCAGCGGTCCGAATAATCGCGATCAAAGATTTGCTGAATGAGATTCAGGTCATTTTCGGCGTCAGCCACAAAGACCGGGCCGTGCAGCAGATAGTCGGCGATCGACTTGCTGATCTCACTTTTGCCGCCACCGCTGACAGTACACGGTTTGTGACAGAGGACGCCTTCGAACAACGTTCCGATGAGTCGCCAGGACGGCGCCGCCGGGTGCTTCTCCAGCCGCACTTTGTAGCCGGAGGGCGTCATATAGATGTGACCTGGACGCAGCGGGATACTGTGGATGCCGTCGTTCGCGTGCCACGAAATGCGTTGATCGCTGACTGTAAAGCGGGCATTTTCAGCGACGTACATCACATTCGGATGTGTGGCATCGACGGCGTAACCATCCGGATGCACATGCATGAGTGACGCATAATCCCGCGCAACGTCAGCAAATGTTCGATTGTTGTAGCGTTTACTGTCCGCCGAGAACTCTTCTCCCAGATTGAAACTGGCAAACGCCATCGCGCCACCAGCGTGTTCTTCTTCGACCTGACCGCCCAGATTGGCGGCATAACTCAACTGTGTCTTGACTTCCTTCTTGCAGTAACCGTAATAGTTGTCCGCGATCAACGTGACAATCACGCCTTCTTCGTCTCGGCATGTGAGCTTAAACGGGACGCCATCGTTGTACTTCTCATCTTCAGATTTCCAGCACATGCCATCTTCGCGCTGACGTTCGGTGGCTTCTTCAAACGACGGCAGTCCGACGTCCTTTTTGGTGACTCCGATCAGATGGGGCGCCAGAATGATGCAGCCCGTATGGCCACTCCATTGCTCCACATCCAGCGCCGCATCGTGGGCCGGCAGAAAGGGATCGCCCGCGTTGCCAAAAATGGACTCAACGAAGTCCAGATTACTGACCAGTGCCCCGGGGACAAAGAGGCGAATTTCCATCGATTGCTGCTGACAATAGCCCGGTACTTCAGGACACAGAATTGGCCGAATGAGCAGCGAGACAAATGCACTTGCCTGATTGGGATCGTTATCCGTAAACGGCAGTTGCAGCAGGCTTGCCGGTGGATTCATGGCGTGCTTAAAGAGCGCAGCAAATGTGGCCTTCGGAACGACTTTCTTGTCGCGCGGAATTGGCAGGCCGCCTTCGGTGATATGAAACGTGCCTTCTGTTGTGCGGCGGTCGTTTGCCGGATTGTGCAGCACACCGTTGCGCACTCGATACGAGGCTCCGAATTCGTTCTGATATTCGTCGCCGTCGTGCGGCAGAGACAATTCACGGGCGATTCCGTGACGGTCAAGAATCACCGTCAGGTCTGGCAGCCGCAACGCGCTGCAGCCCTTGACGCGATCGAAGTATCGGCGCAGAAATGCCTCGATGCGAGCGTCCGCCGGGCAGTGGATCGAATCGAGTCGCTTGAGTCGATGATGGTACGTGCTGAGCAGCCGGGGCGCACCGAGCCGATCATGGTCCTCGAAGCATTTTGGAATCGGCAACCCGTTCGCAATCAGCTTGAGGACAATGTAGCGCGTAATACTCTCACGAGATTCCGATTTCTGCGCACCTGACTGATGTACCACAAACCCGATGGATTCTTCCAGATCGCGCCAAGACATTGCGTCAAACCCCGGCTACAAGACCAATAAATGGCAAACCCTTCCATCGGTTTGCCCGACCTCAGGAATTTCACCACATCCTGGCATCCGCTGTGAATCCGCCGAGCCCGTATTTTCTCAGGTGCAGGTTGATTTCCGTCTGTCGGGAACGTACACATCAGGACGCATGTTCAACGAAAACGGCTCGCCCCATCGTCGGATGGCCGTGTCGTGCCGCGTGATTGCAGTCTTCGGATTCGGACATGCGTTTCTCGTGAAATTGTTTGCATCACTGCAAAATGCGATCGTCGATGACCCCGAAGATTCAGGTGCTTCACTGCATCAATCGGTGACAATGGAATACTGTCGGTGGTCATCAGCCTATCGATCACGATGAGGACTCGGAATCCGAATTGACGTCGGAAGCAAGCTGCCGCAGTCCGCGAGGGAAAAGATGACGGCTTTCGGGGACGAATCCTGCTTCCGTACTGAAATACATGTAGTGCGTGATCTTAATGGTCTCGGCATCAATATCAATCACGTTAAAACTGTTCTTTTCACGCTCACGCCCACGACCTCGGCGGGAGGTTGATGTGCCGGACTGGACGACGACAATCCCTCGTTCGCGATGCACGCCGGGATAGAAATCGAGTGTGTTACCGATGTAGGCCCGGTGCAAATGACCGCCCAGAATCATGTCCACCTTGTTTTCAACAAACCGGATGACGGCGCGCTTGGCCTGCGGCATGCTGCGGTCATTCAAAGTGTCTGGTGCCGGAGCAAAGTGATGGTGAGCAACAACAATCCTGGCGGCTCCGACCGGGGCCTCTGCGAAGATCCGATCTGTCGTGTCCAGCTGCCACTGATGAATTCGACCATTGCTGATCGCGGATCGCGGTGCGGTTGAGTCAAGACCGACGATGACGGCGTGATCCAGGAACAGGACAGGATTCAGTTCAGGAGAAATGAATTCTTTGTAAAGTCCGAGCGGATCAAAAAAGCGTTCGGTCAGGCGATAAAGCGGCACATCGTGATTTCCGGGAACGTAGAGTCGGGGGACGTTGGGTAGCCGTCCCAGAAAGTCCCGCGCCTGTTCATACTGTTCGCGCTTCGCCCGCTGTGTGAAGTCGCCGCTCACAACAATTGCATTCATCCCCAGATTCGGCGCAATCTTCAGGATCGCCTCTCCAACATCCGGAAGATATGGTGGCCCAAAATGGAGATCGGAAAGGTGCAGAATTCGAAGAAGTGGTCGAGGACGATGCATGGTCGCTCCGCTGAGATTTCAAAAGTTGCTGCAGCTGATTCAGGTTTTGGATACGTTCTGCACTTGGGCTTTGGCCGCAATGCGCTAAACTTGCACAGCACGATGCCACGATGACTCCCGGACTGGATGCCCCTGCCCACAAGACAGTATGCGCTTGGGAAGTATGACAGAAATGCAAACTCCTGCCAGACGTCTGCGATTACCAATTCTGATCCTACTGTTGATGGCGATCCTTTCAATCCTTGCGTCACGCCACACGTCACTGGATTCGCTCGTGCACAACGAACGGTGGCTGCGAACTGTGATCGTCGCGAATCCGTTCAAATCCCATATCATTGTTTTCTTTGTTTACCTCCTCGTCTCGCTGGTCCCCGGAACGGCAGGCAAATCCATTGTGCTGGGCTGGCTGTTTGGACTGTTTTCGGGCGTGATTATTGTCAATACCGCGCTGGTTGCCGCAGCAATGACCACATTTCTATTGTGCCGACATTATCTGCAATCCGTGGTCAGAGCCCGCTTCGGACCGTATCTGGTGCCGATTCAGCGACGAATGAAAGATGATGGCGCCCTGTATTTACTGACTCTTCGACTCGCCCATGCCCCGTTCAGCATTATGAATTATGCAGCCGGAGCCGGAACGGACGTGCCCTTGACCACGTTTTGGTGGACAACGCAGCTTGGCCTGCTTCCCGGTAACATTGTCTTTGTTTTCGCGGGAACCAAGCTGCCAAGCCTGGAGGCTCTGGTCCATCGAGGTCCACTGTCGCTGCTCGACGGACCATTGATTGCGGCTCTTTCTGCGACGTTCTTTCTTCCCTGGCTCGCACGAAAGCTGTTGCAGTTGATGTCACCAGCGCGAAACACGGCACTTCCATTGCCCGATCAGAATGGTGATAATGCCGTTGAGAAAAAATCATGATGGAAATTAACTCGCATCTGCTCTGGTTGCTGATCGGAAGCTTTGCAGCCTTGAGCAGCGGCACAGTTGTGCGAATTGTTGCGGTTCGGAATTCGGATCCGGAACTCGCAAAGAAAAGAATGGGCAGCCTGAAGGTGTGGTGGACACTG
>JBBJME010000234.1:0-11506 GCA_037719765.1 Planctomycetaceae bacterium | reverse complement strand
CCGAGGGAGGGCAAGATTGATTGGGACACTGGGGCGTGACAGAGCCGTGAATTGCTATTCATTACGGTCATCGACCCCCATGCCGCATTCTCAAACCCAAACGCGATCGTTGCAAGCGTCCGGCGGCATTCAATGGCGGAGAACGCCCAGGGAAATCCTGCGGGGCGCATAAAAAAGGTGGCCGTGGGTAACGGTCACCTTTGGTAACTTCTAAAGTTCGATCGAATTCCGGATCGGGACTAGTCCTGATAATCGACCTGGATATACCCGCGTTTGATGCGGACATCGATGGCGTACTTGCCATAGTCGTAGCGAATTCGATTTCCGAAACGACGACAGGTAACTTCTTCGCAACCACACGTTGGTACACAGATTTCAATGCAAACTGTCTGGGGTTCACAGCAGCCATCGTCAGCACCAGGATTCTTGACCGTGATGATCTTCGGCGCTGCACATGGAGACATTTCATGCACATCCGTGTACTTCACGCGAGGAAAGAGGGTTCCTCTGTAAATTACCGGATCAACGAACATTGGCGGTTCAACCATCATCGCCTCGCCCGTCTCAACGCTATGATTTTCATACGGGACTGCAGGGATTTGCATATCAGGAATCGGAATAAGTTCCTGCGCCTGAGCAACTCCAGCCAGAAAAATGACAGAAATGGAACACAGTTTGGCAATACTCTTCATTGGTAACATCCTTCTCTTCAGGACAAAAAATCTTCGCCTGCCTGTTTGCTTGTCGTTCAACTTGCCAGCGTTCTCAGCAGCACTAACCGAACGACCGTATCCTTCAACTTGCCCCGAAAACCATTGCGAGGCAAGTGACTTTTCTGCATCTCTACCGAACCATCTGGAGACTGTTGTTGAACATTCCCGTCACAATCACTCTTTGCGATGTATTGTTCAGGAAGACTGCGAAGCGTCAAGGGCTTTGGCAGACTATTCTGAATTCGTAGTCCAGGTGGGACACGTTCTCATCTACCGTTCTGGCAGGATTCCGTACTTTCGCATTTTGTTGTAGAGCGTCACACGGCTGATTTTCAGATGTTTCGCGGTATTTGTGCGACTGAAGTTGTTGTTCAGCAAAGCTTGTTCAATGATGTCCTTTTCAGTCACTTCGATGCGATTTTCCAGCGATTCACCCTTGCGGACAGCAAAAAAAGCGGCGACAGAAGGATCGTTTGCCGGACCTGAGATACAATCAATGACGTGTGTTGGCAATGTGTCAACCGTCATTTTCCCATCTCGACTGTAGATCACCGCGCTGCGAATCGCATTTTCCATTTCGCGGACATTCCCCGGCCATGGATATTGCAACAGGCATTCAAGAAATTCGGGAGTAATCTCCACCACTTCAATCCCCAACTGCGACGCATGCCGATGCACAAAATACCGGGCGAGAGGCTCGATGTCGGGCATTCGCTTTCGCAGCGGTGGCAGCGTAAAGCTCAATGTATTCAGACGATAGTACAAGTCGGGGCGAAATCTCCCCTGCTCCACCAGAGGCTGCAACTGCATGTTGCTCGCGGCGATAATGCGAGCTTTCACCAGAATCGTGCGGTTCGATCCGACTGGCTCGAATTCCCCCTTTTCAATGACACGCAGCAGCTTAACCTGTTGATCGGGCGTCAGAACGTCAATTTCGTCCAGCAGGATCGTTCCATTGCCAGCGGCCAGAAACTTTCCCTCCTTGTCTGCATGTGCACTTGTGAAGGAACCTTTCACGTGCCCAAATAATTCGCTTTCAATCAGTTCACCTGGCAACGCTCCGCAGGCGACGTGCAGAAACGGATCATTCGATCGCAGAGACATCTCGTGGATCAGACTGGCGAGATGCGTCTTGCCCGAACCGGTTTCGCCGATGAGCAGGATTGTCACATTGTGACGTGCGGCAACTTCGAGGCGCCGCAGCATCGTGCGAAGTTCAGGCGTTCGCGTGCGAAACTTTTCGGCCATGCCGCCTGCGTCAACTGAAGAGCCATTCAGTTCACAGCCTGGTGGAACGACAGGACCGACGGATCTGGTATCCTTCAGCTCGCCAACGCGATTCATCGCGTCCACAGTTGCCGGAGATCCTTTGGCCGCAGCGTCATATGCGCTGGGTGAGTCCAGGTCGTTGTCGTGAACAGTCAACCCCGCATTGTTTGCTGGCGGCTTAAGAATCTCTTCCACCAGTTCGTAATAGTTTTCATCGTGATTTGGCAACTCGATAATGCGACAAAACTGAAGAGATTCCTGCGGAATTCGGTCTTTGTGGAGTTGATTCGGGACACAAATTAATACCGCTTGACCAGTGTTGATGTTGCTGATCGCCACAAACGTGCGGGCGAGCTGCTGAGGAGAGCATGACCGTACATCAAAAATTGAAAAGGCCGGTGAATGTAAGTGAATCATCTGAGTGGCTTCGGGAATCGAATAGCATTCCATCAGTCGACAGCGACCGGCGAGTAAGCTGCCCAGACTGCGAAGGAAACCAGGAGATCCACTGCAGATTAAAGCGACGTCAAGAACCTTCACCGTGCCACCTCCATTGATCGTTCAAATTGTGCAAAGCCAATTTGATTCGCGTGCCGTTCGCAGCACGCGATCGAGTCTACAGACAGGCATTTGGAAATGCCTGATTCAATCCAGCCTCCTTTTCACTTAACAAAAACGATGCCATGTGCGCAAAGTGTGTAAAGTCCTGCAAACAACGGGCTTTGTTGTTTGGTTGATAACGCTGCTCGTTGCCGCAGGACATCAGATGTTGCGGCAATGCAACGGTGTGTCCGTAACGCGACAGAATCTTCCGCAACCGTTAGACTAATTGCCGCCCCTGAAGGCTCTGTGTCTCTGCGGAGGTCGTCATGTTCAGCAAACACTCATTCACCGAACCACCAATTCACCGGTCCGTCCTGATTGTCTCATTCCTGTGCCCATTGATTGCATGCAGCACGGCATTCAGCCAGTCCTCTGACGATTCTCGCCTCTCCGACAGAGCAACGCTCATTGTGCTGGCACCGGTTGGCCCTGTTTTTGTCGACCTGCATTTGACGGTGAGTCGAATTCCCTATCGCGAATGGGTTGCTCGTTTTCTGGCGACCGACATGGACGTCGATCAATCCGGGCGACTGGATAAGGTGGAACTGGATCTGCTCACTGATGGCATCAGATCGCTGGTCGGCGTCAGGAATTCGACAGAGATCCTGAAAGCGATGAACGCGGCAGCAATGGACGTTGCCGTGGAGGATTTTATCGCCTGGCTTCGCATTCGTATTCCACGCGCATTCGATTTGATTGCACAGCCTCAGGCTGCGGACGATGCGGTGCGACTGGCATCCCTGCTGGATACCGACTTTGACGGCGCGATTTCGGATGAGGAGCTCACTGCCTCCTCCCGGACACTGCGGTTTCGCGATCTGGATAATGACGAAACGTTCAGCGTTTCTGAACTGCTGCCATATCGTGATCCACGCAGCCAGAATGCGGCGGTCGCGCCCGATGCGGTGAGTCTGCCGTTCTTCCACGTCGTCGATCGCGATTCCGCGTCCCGCGCCGCAGAACGGATCTTGCAGCGCTACGGAAATGCCGGGCGGATTTCAGCGGAATTGCTCCGGCAACTGGGCGGAATCAACGCAGTTTCCGATCCGCCGGACGGAACGATGTCGATCGACGATGTGCTGGAGGTGATTGAGAAGCCGCGATTCCACATGCTGATGCAAGTCAGTCTGTCGGTCAAGGCGAACACCAGTAACGTTCGAGTGGTCGTAGATCGGGAAGCAACCGCGTTTTGCAAGCCTGCGGTTAAACAGACGTTCGGACAATACAGCCTGACGATCGATGGACTGCCGTTGACAGTGATGGCACTCGGTGGCAGTGCAAACGACCGTCGAAACTCACAGGGATATCTTGGTCAGACATTTGTGATGTCGGATAGTGACCGAAATCAATATCTGGATGAAAGCGAATTCTCCGGCTTGACGGAGGCGTTGAATCGTTCTGGCGTCCGAACCGACTTTGCCGCTGTCGATTTTAACGGTGACGCGATGGTCACGCGTGAGGAAGTGTTTTCGTTTGCCAAACGAGATCAGATGGCAACAGCCAGCCGCGTCGAAGTGTCCGTTAAGCAAGACGGAAAAACGTTGTTTGGATTGCTGGATCAGAACAGCGACCGACGCCTTTCTGCCCGAGAAATGCGTTCCGGCAGCCGTGTGCTGAAAACTTACGACTTCAATCAGGATCATAAGTTCGCGGATTCAGAACTGGGTACTGAGTTTGTTCTTGCCGTCAGTCTGGGCCGTCCTGTGTTTCGACGTACGTCCGGACAGACGGACACGATGTCTATGCAGATGGGAGCTGGCGACGCGATTCTGCCCGGATCAGAATCACTGCGCGGCCCGGAATGGTTCCGTCGGATGGACCGGAACCAGGACGGCGATGTTTCGACACGTGAGTTCCTGGGTACCGCTCAGCAATTCGTACAGATCGACAGCGATCGCGACAGACTCATTTCCGCGGATGAAGCCTTGTCACTTGATGTCAGGCAGTAAGTCGCAACGTCTCAGATATGACGCATGAATCCTGTCAAATCGTGCTCCAGGTCATTCCCGACCTCGCCACTTTGCCGGTGCAATGTCCTGTCCCTGCGTCAAAGTTGCCGGACGGCTGGCTCCACGCCATTGAGGCAGTTGATGTCCCGAAGTCGTGGGTGGCTCAGCGGGTTCCTGCGGTACAGTATGCGACACAGTTCGGAACGGATTTCCAGCGTCCCCGTTCGCGGTCGAAGGAATTAACGGGGTGGCGATTCCATGATGCGCAGACTGCAGGCTGACCGGTGGCAACGGCATTGAAGAGTGTGACTCCGGCTGCGAGATTTCTTCGCTGGACACGTACGGCAGTACCTGACCAGACGCCTGAGTGCGAATCCTGGACGCAGCCCGAATACTTGGCGCGTCAAAAGACGCTGGTTCAAACTGATCGATCGTCGCTTGTTTCGATCGGGCTGCAACGGCCTGTGTGGATGGACTGGCGGACGGGTAAGTTGGTTCGAAACCTCGATCCTGCGGCTTCTTCGGAGACATTTGCGCCAGCATCGCGTTCGTCTTTTCGGCCGTGCGCGGATCTGGATGCGTCTGCAGTGCATTCTGAAACCACTCTGCGGCTTCAGCATCATTTCCCTGCTCATGCAGGACGTAGCCGATGTTGTAGTTGGCGCCCGATTCACCGACGGCGTAGGTCAGATGAGACAAAGCCTGATCGTATCGATGGCAGCGGGCAAATGCGACACCCAGTTCATATCGGCACACCTGATTTTCCCTGTCGATGGCGGAAGCCGCTTCAAAAGCAGCGATCGCTTTCTGCCAGTCTTCCTGCTGCGTGTACAGTCTGCCAAGTTCCAGTCGTACGGGAGCGTTGGTGGGACGTTGATGTGCAAGCTCGGTGAGGATGTCTTCGGCCTGCTTGACGCGACCGCAGGAAAGTTCAATTCGTGCGAGACCCAGCTTGGCTTCGATGTTGTCGGGATACGCGACCAGAAGCTCGCGATACTTCTTGCGTGCTTCACCGTATTCGCCGACATCTTCCTGCCAGCGAGCCCAGGCAAGCAGTGATCCTTCGGGATCTTTCTTGAAGACTTTCTGTGCTTCACGGAACTCGGGACTGAGTTCGCCATCCGACGCAGGCGTAGAATCGCTCTTGCGGAAATCCATTGCGGCAAACGTGTCCCGAAACGGGAATCTCATCCCATTCATGGCGCATCCGGGGCAAGAACTCAGCCCTGCCATTATCAGTATTACATGCAGTTTTCGAAGAATCATTCAGCACCTCCCTGTGCGCATTGCTTACTATTCTTCGTCCGCTCCGGAATGTCGAGTTCAGCAGAGAATGCGCCTCAGACAGTTTCCTCTTTTTTTGATGAATGAGGCGCAATGGATTCCGGCAGTTTATTGCATCATTGCTGTGCGTGATGGAATTATCTGAACCGAACCTCCTGGTGCTGTCGTATGCGTTTTCATGAAGTCAGGAAAAGATCTCGGTGGCCGAGACCACCGCGTCCAGGATTGATGGGTTTTCTGTCGGTCGGCAATTACGGCGTCCCGCTGCCTCCTGCAGCGGCGCCGCCTGATGCACCCGCAGACGAAAGTCGAGGCGATGGAATGCTGCCGTTATACATCGAATTGATTGCCTGAACTTCCGAAGCTGCTCGGCTGAGTTCCTGACATTCGCGAATTGAGATGGGCACGTCGATGTTGCCGTTGCACATTGATGCGACTGCGGCAGTAACATTTTCCATACGGGCCGCATCGATCGCTGCATCGTGGGTGGATTGCACGAAGACAGAGCGACGTTCCGGCGGAACGACGTAAACGATGCGTTCCAGATGCAGTTCACCAGCACGCGTCAGCACATTGGTATTCTTATCAAAGTGCCGATCGTAGAGCGTCGTCTCTTCCTGCCAGCCCAGTGAAACCTGAAAGTCCATCATATCACGTACGGCTTGCCGGTCCCGACAGACATAGGGCATCGGCCAGTAATGCTCACTGTGATACACATGCGAAAACTGCTGAGGCGGCTGGGTTGATCGCGGACTTGCCGGCCAGATCTTGCCTTTTTTGCACTTTTGACGCTCACCTGGGGGTAACAGAGCTTTCTCTGCCCACCATTCGTCTGAGCCAGGCTCGTGGCAGCTGGTTTTGTCCGTCCGTTCAAAGAGATGCGGACCCGTAGCACAGCCCTGAATCGCTCCAGCGATCAACAAGCCCAGCGGAAAAGCTAGCTTCCTCATGGCACAATCCACTCGTTACGCAGAGGTTCAATTCACAACGCTGACCTCCAAGTCAGCCACCTCCGTGTTCGGCAGATTCCGCTTGATGACGTGAATCGCGCATGATTCCACTGAGGATTCATCACTCTGTTTCGGCGATTGACCTTCCACCGTTGCAATGAAACCTCACTCAAATTATGAAATCTGTCCCTGATGCATCCGCAAAACGGGATTGGTCGCAATAATACTCCCAGCTTCTCATTCTGGCTCCACGCTTTGTTTATGGCGATTGCCGGATGTCGGCGAAGAAAAGTTGTTCTCAGTCTCGCGCATGGGATGCATTTTTCAGTCAACGGCTGCTATTCTTTGCGTGTCAGGACATAACTTCACAATTCCTCGCTGTCCGCTGACGCTACGCCCGTCATCTGATCACTGCCTTAAATCCACTTAAAGTCTCCGATGATTTTCCTGCTCGACAATTATGATTCGTTTACCTTCAATCTCGTGCAGCGGATTGGTGAAATCGATCCGACGTCGGAAATTCGCGTCGAACGGAATGACCAGATTTCCATCGAGCAGATTGAATTGCTGAATCCCGAACGCATCGTCATTTCGCCCGGCCCCTGCACTCCGTCTGAGGCTGGCCTTTCGCGAGAACTCATCGCCCATTTCGGTCCGAAGATCCCGATCCTTGGTGTGTGTCTTGGCCATCAATGCCTTGCGGAAGTGTACGGTGCTCAGGTTGTCCGCGCAGATCGACTGATGCACGGGAAGACTTCTATGATTTCGCACACAGGCAAGGGCGTATTCGCAAATCTGCCCAATCCATTTAAGGCGACGCGTTACCACAGCCTGATCGTGCCCAAAGAGACAGTTCCGGATTGTCTGGAAGTCACGGCTTGGGTGAATGACGACGGTCAGTCATTCGAAGTGATGGGGTTGCAGCATAAGGAATATCCGGTTTACGGTGTGCAGTTTCATCCTGAAAGTTTCCTGACCGAACACGGCTACGACCTGCTGCGAAATTTTCTGCGGATCTAGCTCATGCCCCGCGTCAGACGGAAGGAGCTGCAGCATGCTTTCAGTCGTGACGTACGAACGAGTTTCCGGGTAGTCGGCGGATGAGGCGTCGCATTTCCAGCATGGTCAGTGTCGCGAGGACTCGGGATGACTGCAGATTGCAGGCACGCAGGATCTCGTCGATCCCGGTTGGCTGCGAACTAATCTGATTCAGGTCTTCGGTTTCCTGCACGGTCAGTACCAGCTCACGCGGGGAATGAATGGTGACGCTGGCAGACTGTGTGGATGGCACGGCCAGCGGACCAAGTTCGCTCAGGACATCATCGACATTCCTTACCAGTGTCACGCCATCGCGAATCAGCTCATGACACCCTTCACTTGCCAGACTGTCGACCGGCCCCGGCAGCGCGAAGACTTCCCGCCCCTGTTCCAGGGCATGGCGTGCGGTGTACAACGCACCGGAACTTCGTGTGGCTTCGATCACAATCACGCCAAGACAGATTCCGCTGATGATGCGATTGCGTTGCGGGAACAGCCCGGGCAACGGGCGCTGATCGAGTGGCATTTCGCTCAATAATGCACCCTGCTGAGAAACTTCTTCGGCAAGGTCTTTGTGGTCGGGCGGATAGATTGTCTTCACACCGCTGGCCATAATCGCCAGCGTTCGGCCTCCGGATTTCAACGCACCACGATGCGCAGCCGCATCGATGCCGCGTGCCAGACCGCTGACGATCGTAAACCCGGCTCGGGACAGCGCAGCAGCCATACGTTCGGCCTGCCTGCGACCATAAGTCGTACAGCGCCGCGAACCAACGATGCCGATGGCCAGTTCATCCTGTGGCAGCAGCACTCCTTTGCGATACAGCACGGTCGGCGAATCACAGATTTCGCGCAACCGCTGCGGGTAGTCGCGATGCTTCTGATCCAGCACATCCACCTGCAGAGCGTGGCATTCCATCAGCAACACGCGAGCTTCGTCGAGCAGATCCCTATTCACGATCGACGTCGCTGTTTTTGGGCCGATGCCGTTGACCTTCAGCAACACCTCTCTGGTCTGAGACAGAACTTCGCAGGCCGTGCCGAACTGTTCCAGCAGCGCGGACTGCAGTTTCGGACCGATCCCGGCTGCGAGCGATAACGCCACGAGTGCCACAAGTTCGTCAGAACATTCCGGAGAGGGTGGCGAGTCGAGGGTCATGACTACTCAAGCAATTTCGGGTCACTATTTGTTTCATCACGCGGCCATGCGACTTTGCCATGCTGCAGCAGGCAGACCAGTTTCGGAACATGCGCTTTGGTCCGCTTTACGTCATGCCAAGTATCGGCGGAGGATTCGAAAACAGCAACCGTAGCCGTTGGAACAGACAGACTTTTGTCCGCCCAATCGCAAATCAGTCCGGCAATGCCCGGATTGTGACCGACAACCAAAACCGACGACTCGTCTTCAACCGGACAGTCGCAGATCGCCTTTTCAAACTTCTTTGCCGGGGCCAGATACAATTCATCCAGATCCATCCGAGCTGCTGTGAGCTGCATTCCTTCAGTGATCAGATCCGCAGTTTGCCGAGTCCTCTCGGCGGCGGACGCGATGATGCGATCGATGCGAATTCCTTGGCTGTGCAATGTCGCTGCGGTTTCAGATGCTGTGCGGATTCCGTCTTCGGTCAGGCAACGTTGGAAATCCGATTCGTAAGGTTTTTCGTTTGCTGCTTTCGCATGTCGCATGAGCAGGATTGTCTTAATTGCATTACTCCCATTCGATCGTCGCGGGTGGTTTTGAACTTACGTCATACACGACTCGATTGATGCCTCGGACTGAATTGATAATCCGTGTTGAGATCTTTGCAAGGATCTCGTAGGGGAACTGATACCAGTCTGCCGTCATGAAATCTTCCGACTGAATGGCTCGAATTGCCGCCACGTTCTCGTACGTGCGATCATCACCCATCACGCCAACTGAATTCACGGGAAGCAACACCACAAACGCCTGCTGGATCTCGCGATAAATTCCGGCAAGATGCAGTTCTTCAATCAGAATCGCATCGGCTTCACGGATCACGCGTAAACGCTCTTCAGTCACTTCGCCCAGACAGCGGACGGCCAGGCCAGGACCTGGAAACGGATGCCTCCAGATCATGACGTCCGGCAATCCGAGTTCAAGGCCCATGCGACGGACTTCATCCTTGAAGAGGTCTCGCAGTGGTTCGATCAGTTCAAAACCCAGCTCCGCCGGCAGGCCACCGACGTTGTGATGAGACTTGATCGTTGCTGCAGGCCCGTCCGGATTTGCTCCGGATTCAATGACGTCCGGATACAATGTGCCCTGCGCCAGATACTTCGCGTTCGGGATCAATTTCGCTTCATCGCGAAACACATCGATAAAGACTTTCCCGATGATCTTACGCTTCTGCTGGGGTTCGGAGACACCGGCGAGTTCACCAAGAAATCTCCCACGGGCATCGACGACGTGCAAATCCGTTTTGAAGTGCTTCGAAAACTGATCTTCAACCTGTTGCCGCTCATCCTTCCGCAGCATTCCGTTGTCCACGAAAATGCACGACAGCTGATTGCCGATCGCTTTCGAAATCAACGCGGCCACGACGGACGAATCCACGCCACCGGATAATCCGCAGATGACCTGATCGGTTCCCACGATGCTGCGAATTCGTTCGATTTGTTGTTCGATGAGCGAACTGATGCGCCATGTGCCTTCGCAGCCGCAGATCTTCAGGACAAAATTGGCCAGTAAGTGACCACCGAACTGCGTATGAGTTACTTCAGGATGAAACTGCAGTCCGTAGATGACGCGGAATTTGTGACGAATCGCCGCGTTGGGACATGTGGACGTGGAGGCGAGTATTTCAAAGTCGCTGGCCAGCGTTTCGACCTGATCCCCATGACTCATCCACGCGTTGAACGACTTTGGAATCCCGTCAAACAGGGCATTTGTGGCAGCCTTATTGCCAGATTGAGTTACCGGCGCGCGGCCAAACTCTCGAGCATGGACGGGCAGGATTTTTCCGCCGAGTGTGTGACACGTGACCTGCATCCCGTAACAGATCCCAAGGATCGGGATCTTCAAATCAAAGATGGCAGGATCGATCGTCGGAGCGCCGGCACCGTAGACACTGGCCGGACCGCCGGACAGGATGATTCCTTTGGGATTGAGTTCTCTGACGCGGTCGGCGGACAAATCATGTCGCACGACCTGACAGAAAACATTCTGATCACGCACGCGGCGCGCGATGAGCTGCGCGGTCTGCCCGCCGAAGTCCATGACGAGGATTCGCTCCTGCTGCGCCGCCGTGGCAGAACTCGAAGTGATTTGAGTGGCAGCAGACGCTGGCCGTGCAGAACCGGAACCAACCATGAGGGATCGTCAGTCTGATCAAGAACGGCACTGTGGCCTTTCACCGCCTCAAAACATGGCCGCGATGACTGGTCACTGAAGGTGCCTTGTGACATGGCCTCAAGTCATCGCCGTGAAGCGCTGAGTTTGAGAAAAACGTGACAGCTTAGCAACCAGGTTCGGGCGATCAATCCGGTGCCTGTCAGGCTCTTCAATTCCGCGAATCTTTGGCTGGCAAACCAGTGTTTTCTGTGAAATTCGTCTGCTCAGTCCTGAGACAGCCATTCCGCAGGTGAAAATCCGCACTGCCGCTTGACGTAGGATTGGCTGAAGTCATCATCCGGTCTGGTGCTGCGTCATGGCTTAGATTTGGGGTTGAAGCGATCAGTC
>JBBJME010000233.1:0-11514 GCA_037719765.1 Planctomycetaceae bacterium | reverse complement strand
TCGAATCGGCTAGCGCCTCAGGCTCAACGGGTACTTTTCATTCTGCCGCTCGCCTGATTGGGTTTACGGTCCTCCATGCGTCAGTTCTGCTACAAATTCTGGACGATCCTGTCGCTGGCGCTGCTGCTGCGTGTCATCGCGGCAATTGGGATTGAGCAGCATGTGACCGAAGCTGGCCGCACGTTCCTGATCGAAGGCGACGCCAACGGTTACTGGGAACTGGCACAACATATCGCAGCAGGCGAAGATTATTCCATTTTTCAACCGCCACGCCGTGTTTTGCGGACTCCCGGTTTTCCGCTGTTGCTTGCGGCAAGCATCAAAGTTTTCGGAAAGAGTGTCTTTGCGGCAAGTTTGGTGTTGGCCGTTGTTGGAACCGGTTGCTGCTGGCTGACATGGCTGCTCGCACGAAAACTGTTTGATGAATTCACGGCTATGTGGGCGATGCTGCTGGTGGCTGTGTCGCCGCTGCAGATTGGAAGCAGCGTTCAGATCCTGTCGGAAACATGGTTCAGCTTCGGACTGCTGGTCTGTCTGCTCGCGATGGCCAGGCTCCTGAAGCAGGTACCCACGGCATCCTGTGGCAGGATTGCATTCACCAATGGCATTCTGACGGGACTGACCGTACTGATTCGACCCGGCTGGCTGCTTTGGGCGGGGCTTAGTTCGTTACTGGTTATTCTGTTTGGACAGATGTCGTTTGCAAAAAGGATTCTGTGCGGCGCTTTGATCTGCGGAGGTTGTTTTGCCGCTCTGTTGCCCTGGGCCTGGAGAAATCACGAAGTCACTGGCCATTGGATTCTTACTTCGCTCTGGTCTGGTCCAAGTCTGTACGACGGACTTAATCCAAATGCGACTGGTGCAAGCGATATGAATTTTTTCGATCAGGAAAACGTCTTGTCGACAATGTCTGAGTACGATATGAACTCCCATTACAAACAGCGAGCCATCGACTTCGTCATGTCGAATCCGCGTCGCGCCATCGAACTGGCATTTCTGAAGGCGGGCCGCTATCTGAGCATCTCCCTGAACGCCGCAGGCTTCTCAGGCGGCGTATTCTCTGTATTTTGCGTCGTCTGGGATTCTGCGTTGTTTTTTCTGATTCTGGCTGGAGCACTGGACTTACGTCATCAACCGGCGTGTATCGGGTTGCTCTCGGGGCCGTTCCTGCAGTTTCTGCTGGTTCATATGGTCTTTGTGGGGTCAATTCGATATCGTTTGCCTGTTGAGTTTCCGTTGTCGATTTTGGCAGCGCATGGACTTGTGGCGCTCCGGCAACGATGGAAACAACGGACACGACGTGACGGCAAGCCGCCGTCCGGCGTGACCTGATTTTGTCCAGTCCGCAAACATGGATGTTGCGATTGGCGGGGAAACATGAAGGTCTGGCCCGTTCTTAAATGGATGTTCTTCTTTGCGCTGGCGATTGCAATTGCCGCCAGTGTCGGAGGCGTCTGGCTGTGGAAGAACAGCGACCGACTCATTCGTCACCACGCCTTGCGATCATTCGACAAGGCAGCTCCGGAGCTGGAACTTCAGATCGACGGGATTCAGCTCATCAGCACATCGTCGCTGCGAGTGACTGGAATTGAGATTCGAGACCGCGCAACGAACCGACCAATTCTTCGCGCCAAAGAGGCGCTGGCAACGGTTGACGAAACGCAGTTGATGGAACGCCAAAGTCTGATCTTTCGTTCGATCAAGGTTTCCGGCGTGGACGTCCTGCTCAAACGATCCGTAGACGGTCGCTGGAACTGGCAGGATTACCAGTTCCATCCCATCAGCGACGATCCGTTGATTCCCCCCAGCGTGATCCTGGAAGACGTCCGGGCTCAGATCCAGCTGGAGCATGGCGATGGGATTCCGCCTGCGAGCCTGATCGTGTCGTCGCCGTTGTTCCAGGCCATCCCCCGGTCTGCGGAGTCGTACGATTTCCTCGGGAGCCTGGCCTTGCCTGGTGCCGGAAGCCTGGCGATCAACGGAGCTTGCAATCTGGCGACAAGGGAATGGAAACTGAGTGGCAAGTTGAACGGAATCAGGGCAGACCAGTCACTGATGAATCTGGCCAGATCGACCGCGCCGCAATTTGCTGAACGCCTTCAGCAACTGGATTCACAGATCGCCAGGGTATTGCCACCACCGTCAGAAACACGCACCGCCGCAGCGAGTCCGGAAACCAGCGCCATGGTGGTGGGCGGCAACAGCGTGTCGCCGCGATTCATCGGCTTGCTGGACGTGGATTTTCGGATTGAAAAGCAATCTGATCGGACGATCCCCGATTTGCAGCTGAAAGTTGAAGTGCGAGAAGGTCAATTGAACTGTCCTTTAGTGCCGGTTCAGCTTTCCGACGTTCGGGCCACGTTCTTCTGGGACAACAGCAACATCGCCTTTAAGCTGCTGAATGCCCGTGACGGCAAATCGCTGGTCACGGGGCAGTTTGAGATGGAGCTTCGAGACAACGCACCGGCACCGACAGCCTCCGTGCATCTGGAAAACTTTCCAATCACAAAAGATCTGCAGCCATTGCTTCCGGAGAAATCCCGTAAACTGTTCGATCACTTCCAGCCGACCGGGACAATTTCCGGTGACATCACTCTGCAGCAGTTTCCGTCCGGGAAGTGGTTACCTACATCCATGGATGGTTTTGCTGAGAACGCGTCAGTGGTGTTCCACAAGTTTCGATATCCAGTCACTGGCGTGAAAGCCGCGCTGAAGCAGCGACCAGTGGAATCAACAGCCGCGACAATGGACTCAGTTGTCTTTGACATCACTGCGAACGGAATACTCGGAAATCGTCCCGTGGGAGCTCAGGGCTGGATCCGGAACCCCGGCCCTCAGCTCGAACTGGACTTTCAACTTGATGTGCAGGATCTGCCACTGGACGGGCGCTTTCGTGACGCCCTGGATGACCAGGGTCGAAAAGTCGTCGATAGTCTGAATGTCGGTGGACTTGTCACGGCAAAAGTGAATTGTCACCGAAATCCCGGCATGGATCAGCCGACTGACATTCAGCTTTTCACAACCGTCCGTGATGGCAGCGTTCGTTTCCACAAGTTTCAATATGAAATCACCGGACTCACCGGTGAACTTTCATTCGACTCGAAAGCAAAATACTGGCGGTTCACCAATCTTCACGGCTGGCACGACAAAGGAGAATTGACAGCCGGCGGCAGCTTCAGAGGCCTGCCCGCCCCTGGTGTGCTGCAACTGACAATCAATGCGGAGAACGCGAAACTGGACTCGGATCTGTTCAATGCCCTGAATCCGTCCTCACGGACACTCTGGACGATGCTCCAGCCGGAAGGATCGGTCAACCTGACGACAACAATTGACTGGACCGCCGCACCTGGGCAGATCCCGGTTGTGGAACTCAACAACGTCCGCATCTTTGATGCCTCTGTTTATCCGCAGCCATTTCCGTATCGCATGAATATCAGCGAAGCCAGACTCAGCTACAAGCCGAACGATCCGAAACATGCCGGCGTTCACCACTGCACGATCGAAAGTCTGAAGGCCGATCACGAAGGCTCGCCAATCCGAGCCACCGACTGCTGGGCAGAATTGTCGCCTGACGGTTATTGGCAATTGCATCTGAATGATCTCAATGCGACGGACCTGAGACCCGATGATCAGTTTCGCGCCGCTTTGCCGGACAACTGGCGCGATACGTTGTCGCGGCTCTCGCAGGTGGGTCGGATTTCCATTGAATCATCCGAACTGGATTTCCGCGGCGTGACGAATGGCACAGCACCGACGACGGCGGCCTGGAGCTTCAACATGCGTCTGAAACAATGTGCGGTATCAGCGGGACTGGACCTCACCAACGTTTCCGGGATGGTCGTTGCAAACGGTATCTGGGATGGATATCACCTGCAGAATACCGGGCAAATCCGACTGGACCAGGCCGAAGTCCTCGATATGACCATCACCGATATCGATGGCCCATATACGATGTCGGAAGATGAACTGGTACTTGGTTGCCGCGAGATCATTCACCGACAGGTACAACCCGCTGAGGTCGCGCTGGACCGACGGATTATGGCCAAAGCCTATCGTGGTGTGCTGGAAATGGACGGAATGATCGATTTAAAGAAGGGCAGCGAATACGAGTTCTTTGGAGAACTCAAAAATGCCCTGCTGGAAAACTACGCCGCTCGTCACATGCCGGATCAGCCGAACCTGAAGGGCGTCGTGAATGCCTGGCTGTTTGTCAAAGGCGACGGCGACTCAGCCGCCAACCTCACAGAAGCGGTCAACTGCGAATTGATCCCGCGGCGGCGTACGAAGTGCCCGTCGTTCTGGAAATGCTGTCCGCCTTGTCCAGTCTGCAATTTGCCGTGCCGAATCGCGCAGCGTTTGATTACGCTCTGATGTCGTTCACGATTCGCGACGAAGCGTTTACATTTGAACCCATCGATCTTGTCGGCAACTCCCTGGCTCTGCGCGGCCGTGGTCGAGTTGGTTTCGGCGGTGATGTGTACCTGGACTTTTTCTCACGTCCGCCCGTCACCAGCAATCCGATAAGAAATCTGGTGATGTCCGGCACGACTTCCCTTGTCACTGTTCAGGTGAGAGGAACAACGTCAAATCCACAAACCACACGCGGCAGTCGTAAGATTGATGATTCGATACGCGACTTCTTTGGTGCCTTTGAACCTCGCCCGGGTGCTCCGGTTCCCACGCTCAATATCCCCCGCTTCTTCGCTCTGCCCGCCGCACCGCAGGCCATGCAAAACCCACCCGGCAGGAATCGTCGCTGAGTTGCAGTTGGTGCATGCTGCACCTGACCTAATTCCGACTGCTCCCGTCACCGGCTGCTGGATCAAAACCGTCTGCCGACTGTGGTGGCTTCGAATCATTGTCCTTATCAACCATCGCGTTGCGGATTTCCTGAGCACGCTGTACGTCGCTCTCAGAGTCCTCGGCCTGTCCAGCTTCAAGGCGATCGTCAGCCCGCTTTTCGTACGCGACGGCCACCTGTTCGTCAAAACGTCCGGCTGTTTCAAAGTCGCTGATCGCATTGTCAAAATTCTCCAGACGCATCCATAGATCGCCCCGGAGGGAGTAGGCTTCCTGAGACGATTGAACAACGATGGATTCATCGCAGTCCAGCATGGCTTTCTGAAGGTCGCCAGTGGCCATCCATGCAAACGCTCTTCCTGTTAATGCGTCCGTGTTGCCGGGATTGACGATCAGTGCTCGCGTGAAATCCTGAATGGCTGCGGCATATTCACTTCCACTCATCAGATGCTTCCCCCGAACAATCCATGACGCCGGGTTTTGCGCGTTGCGAGTCGCCTGCTGAGACAGCAGATTCAGCTGTTCCAGCCATTCAAGTTTCGCACTGTCCTTTTGCGCCTCAGCAAAGCGATTCAGCTTCAACAGGGCTGCGCGATGGTGGCTTAGCCAGCGCCGATCCATGGGTTCCAGTTCAGAAGCACGTGCAAATGCCTTCAGAGCATCTTCGTAATTTTCCTGCTGCATGTAAACCAGGCCGCAGTTATTCCACGCTGCCACGTAGTTCTCCTGAATCCGTAATGCCTGTTGCAGGTCAGAAAGTGCGGGTTCATACTGTTCCAGTTTAAACCGTGCGAAACCTCGATTGTTCCATGCGTCGGCAAACTTGCGATCGCCATCGATGGCCTTTGCGAAATCAGCTTCCGCCGATTTGTAGTCCTGATTGGTGAGCGCCATCAGTCCGCGATTATTGAGCGACGCGGCATGTGCGGGATTGAGCTGTATGGCTTTCTCGAAGTCCGCGATCGCTTCCTGCGAGAGCCCCTGTGACATCAGAAAGTAGCCGCGATAGTTGTAGTTGTCGGCATTGCCTGGCGCAAGTCGTACGGCGGTGCCGAAATCGACTCGAGCGTTGGCGTTTTCACCCTGCAGGCAATACACATCGGCTCTCATGCGAAATAAGCTGGCATCTTCCGGAGACACGCCAATCGCCTGACTCAACGCTTCCACTGCGACCCTGTGCTGGCCAGCAACGACGGCGTTATTCGCTTTCTGCAACAGCTGACGCACCGTGTCCGGGTACTGTGACAGTGTTTTTTTGGCGGATCGTTCTGTCACCTGTGTCGTTGTCGTCTGATTGCCGGAAATCGACAGCGGAATGCCTGCCGAACCGGTCGCCGGGGCCTTATTTTCTGACCCGCAACCCGTGGCCATCAACATTGATCCCAGCGCAATTAAGACACGAAACATTGGCTCGCTCCATCGAACATTTCAGAAATCGGGCCGATTCCAATAGCCCTTCAATTCACGGTGGCGCTTGTAGTCGTGACAAGTTCTCGGTGTCAATCTGAGTTGAGTAAGAATCGGTGATCCAGGCAACCTGGTGAGATTTGCTTCGGCGGAACATCATACGTAACTCGGCAGAAAACGACGGATGCACGCACGCTCGCGTACCTGTTGCAGCCTGCGTCGCGATGTCAGGGCAGGATTCAGGTTGTCCCGGCAGTGCCTGGACAAGCGAAAGCCTGCACTCCAGCCTATACTCCGCCAAAGTCCTGAAAATCTCATCTTGATCGGAACCGTGCGCATGAAATCACGTGGATCTTCGATAACCAGATTATCTTTTGTGCTGTTCATCATTTTCAGCTCCGTGACGCGTTCGTACGGTTTCATTGATGAAACGTCGCAGCCGGTCATCTCAGACGATCAGGATCTGCGGGTTGAGAAACTCAACGCCGAGCTCATGGAATCGCTTACAAATCAACTTAAGGAGAAAGGAAAGATTGATCCCAGCGCCGGCGATGCCGTGAGTCAGTATTCAGCGCGCGGGGACGTGTTGATGTTTCTCGGTGAATTTGAAAAGGCGGAAGCTGACTATCTGACAATGGTAAAAATCAAGCCTGACCTTGATGCGTCACACTGGCGACTCGGGATCGCGATGTTCTTTGCGAATCATCCCAAACAGGCAGCGGCGCAATTCGACAAATACAATTCCTTTGACAACATTGACCGGGAAAATGGAATCTGGCGGTACCTTTCACACTACCGCGCGTTTGGCAAGGATGAAGCTCGGCGGCAGTTGCTGCGATATGAAAAGGACGATCGGCCTCCGTTTAAGGAGGTGTATCGACTGTTCGACGGAAGCATGACTGCGGAAGAAGTTCTGAAAGCGATTCCAGACGATCCTGCAGCCGCCTCGCGCGAGTCTCGATTGTTCTACAGTCGTCTGTATATTGGCATGAACCAGGTAGTCGAAGGCAACACGGACGATGCAAAAATCTCCCTGCGGACAGCGACTCTGAATTCGTGGCCCAGGAAGGCCGGATACGGCCCTGACTACATGTGGCACATTGGACGATTGCAATATCTGGCGCTGCAGAAGGAGAAAGTCAAGGTGAATCGGTAGTACGTCAGGCTGGATGCGTTTCGCACCACGCCGAAAGCCATTTCTGCGGAACACCGATCTGGCGCACTTCAACGCGGCCGAGATATTGCAGAGCCTGTGGAAAGCGGAAGCCGGCTTTCGTTGCCACAAACGTCACGGTCACATCCGCCCGCACGGCGACGCCACACACGTCGCCGGAATCTGCATCCAGTCCGGACGGAACATCGATCGACATGACACGCGCGGACGATGCGTTGATCGCTTCCACGATTTCGAGAAAAGGACTGCGAAGTGTCCCACGAATCCCCGTACCGAGCAACGCATCGACAATCCAGTCGTCCGATGTCAGAGCTCGCATGATGGCCTGCAGTGACATGGAATCGGCCTCAAGAACCACCATGCCACTTCTGTACAGGAACTCCAGGTTCGACTGAGCATCGTCTGTGAGTGATTTCCCCGCACGCACCAGATGGACCTCGCTGTCAATTCCATTCGCCGCAAGCAAGCGAGCCATGGCGAGACCATCACCTCCATTGTTGCCGGGGCCACTCACAATCATGATTCGGCCCTGTGGATTGACCGCTTCCAGAACTTCACAGGCCCCACGCGCGGCATTCTCCATCAGCAGCAGTCCGGCCATCCCCAGTTCCTGAACGGCAGCGGCATCAATCTGGCGGATGAGCCGACTCTCAAGGTATTCCATTGAAGGTTCTCAGAAAACGACTCCGGTAATTTGCGGGACGACGATGCCCCGATCTGTTTGAGTGTTTTACTGCATCCGCATAGACTCTGCACTTCGGCTTTAAAAAAGGGGTCAGGAACCAATAGCCAAATGGCCCAGAGGGTGCTCCGCACTATTGGTTCCTGACCCCTTTTTTAAAGCAACCCAATATCTAAAGTTGACAAAGCGCTCGCCGGTCGAAACTTTACAGAACCTTTGTCACGCCTGGCGTTGGAATGGCGTAGGTCAGGTCGTCATTTGGAACGACAGGAGGAGTGTCGGTAAAGCTGTGGAACTTCTCAACAGGTGACACACTGACGTTGGATGCCAGAGCGTCTGCCCATTTGATGACCTGTCCTGAATACGTCGCCATCCGACCAAGGACTGACGTCATTGAACTGTAAGCACCGTACTCCGCTTCGTTCGGGACTTCGCCGCGGCGCAGAGCTGCAAACAGGTCGTGATGTTCCTGTTGATGTCCGTCGTGAAGGTTCCTGCGTTTGGTGCCATCCATCCGAGGATATTCCCACTTCACTTTGCCTTTGGTATCGAAGATGCGACCGTTGGCAAGGTCGCAGAATCCTTCTGCACCGTGTGCAAATTCGGCCACTTCACTCCAGCAGTTCGAGATGTGACGGCACTGGCTCAGCAGCACTGAGCTGTCTCCATCCTTCTCGTACGTGAATTCCACAAAGTGATGGTCGTAGATTTCACCGTACTCTTTGCCCGTACGAACCTGACGACCGCCCTGGCCCTGCGCCGAAACAGGATAGCCACCCATCAGCCAGTTGATCACGTCAAGGTTATGAATATGCTGTTCGGTAATATGGTCACCGCACAACCAGTTAAAGTAATACCAGTTCCGCATCTGATAATCCATTTCTGACTGGCCGTCTTTGCGAGGTCGAACCCAGACGCCTTCGCCGTTCCAGTAAGCTCGCGTGGCGACGATGCGACCAATCTCGCCGTCCTGCAGACGCTTGATCGTTTCAACATAGATGGGTTCATGATGCCGCTGCAGACCGACAGCCACGGCAAGGTTTTTTGATTTCGCTATCTGATTTGCATCGATCACTTTGCGAACGCCGACGGAATCGACAGCAACCGGCTTCTCCATGAAAATATGCTTGCCGGCATTGACTGCGGCTTCAAAGTGCAACGGGCGAAATCCTGGTGGAGTCGCCAGGATCACCAGATCGATCTCCTGTTCCAGGACTTTCTGATACGCATCAAAGCCGACAAACTGACGCTCCTTCGGAACATCAACTTTGTCACCATGCTGTCGTGCAACGGTTTGCAGCGCACTCTGCAGGTTGTCATCGAAGGCATCGGCCATTGCCACCAGCTTTGTCGGGCCTTCGGTGTTCAACGCCTGCTCGGCGGCACCACGACCACGTCCGCCACAGCCAACCAGGCCGATCCGAATCGTGTCATTACCACCCACATGAGCAGCTCGAACAGGATTCAGCCCTGCAAGAATTGATGCTCCAGCAGCAGCGGCCGCCGACGTTTTGAGGAAGCCTCGGCGTGAAGCGTCAGATGAACTACTTGCCATGATCTCTCTCCGGGTGAGAATTGAAGACAGTCCCGCACATTTGTCTGATCACGACGGGCTAAACCACGCCGTTGAATGTGCCGAACCGGGTAGGAAGACGAACTTCGTGCGAACAGTGTTCGTCGCGAAGCACTCGCTGGTCCGTCATGGTATGCTTTGGCATCTCGATTCGCAAACGTACAGCCCCGCCGACGGCACTCCATTTGAAGGGCCGATGTTCGGCGGAGAACCATGGGATTTGTACAATCGCCGGGTGAGCCGCTGGGAAGTGTGGTTTTGTTTGTGACCGATGTCGGAGCAATTGCTTGCACAGGAGTTCAAACAGCCGCTTCCACGTCGTGATGCCGGTCGTGCCTCGTCCCTGAAGAATGGTAACCGTTCACGGTTTCAAAATGGTCTTGGTTGGGACAGGTGAAATTTGTTAGCTTTCCATGATGGACGCGAGAGACAAGATCATTGAGGATCTTCAGAAGCTGGTAGCAAAGCAATCGGCAGAGATCGCTGCGTTGAGACAAGAGGTCGCTGAACTGAAACTGGCGCTGGCCAAAGCGACAAAAGACTCGTCAACATCATCGAAACCGCCATCCAGTGATATCACCAAGCCGAAGACTTCGAAAAAGCCGGGGCGACGCGGTAAGCCAAAACGTGGTGGCCAGGCCGGGCATCCGCGACATCTGCGGGAAAACCTGCCGCCGGAACGCGTCGATGAAACATACGACTATGAAATTACCGACGAAGAAGTTCAGCGGTTAGGCCTGAAACCCACCGACGAATTCGAGACATACCAGTTCATCGAGCTCCCCGAGTCGCCGGTCTTCGTTACCGAACATCGGCTGCGAGTTTATCTCACGGACGACGGTGAAAGATATGTGCCTGACGTTGGAGACATCCTCAACAAACCAATCTTCGGGCCGCGACTGCTGGCGATGATCGGGTGGATGAAGTCCGCAGCTCATTGCAGCTATTCCACCATCGAAACGTACATGGAAGACGTGCTGCAGGTGCCGGTTTCGCGAGGCTATCTGGCGAAACTCTGCACAGGATTGATCGCCGATTCTCTGAATGAGAGCTACCAGGAACTGAAGGATGCGATCCCTCAGCAGGAACAACTCGGCAGCGACGAGACGAGTTTCAAAAACAACGGCAAGAAGCACTGGATCTGGTGCATCGCATCGGCCATCTTCACGGTGTTTCATATTGCTCCGACGCGATCTCGCAAAGTGCTCGAAGAACTTGTCGGTGAGGAATTCGCGGGCTATCTGAACTTCGATTACTTCTCAGCCAACTGCTCGTTTGCGTGGAACTTCTGGATTAAGGCTCAGTACTGCTGGGCTCATTTGATACGCGACATCCGGTTCCTGAAGAAGCTCCCGGACGAGAAAACAAAAGTCTGGGCCGAACAGCTGGAGGATCGTTCGCGGCGGCTGTTTCAGGCATGGCATACCCGCGAGAAAATGACGGCCGAAGGCTTTCGCCGCTCGATGATGATCCATCGCGACCGCTTTCTGGAGCTGGTTCGCCAGCCTCCTTCATCACAAGAGGCCGCGAATCTTGCTGCGCGCTTCGCCATCCGCGAATACGTCGTGGAAGGCAGCGACGAAATCCAGTCGTACGATATGTCTCAGGACTACTTCCGTTTTATGTTTGCAGACGGGGTCGAACCGACCAATAATCACAACGAACAACAAATCCGCCAGTGCGTTATCGATCGTCTGATCACTCAGGGAACTCGCGGCGAAGCTGGTCAGCGCTATCACGAACGCATGTGGACAGCTCTGGCCACCTGCCGAAAACAACAACGCAACTTCTTCGACTTTCTGAAGTCCTCCATCGAAGCGAAGCTCAATAAACAGACCGCTCCATCGCTACTACAGAACTGATTCCGTGAACGGTTAC
>JBBJME010000064.1:0-32466 GCA_037719765.1 Planctomycetaceae bacterium | reverse complement strand
TTGCTCCCACCGACGCGGGGTCGGATGGAGAGCGAGTCGCAATGGCGAACTTCGGTTGCGGGCGAAGCTCGCGCCAAGGAAGATCTGACCATGTTGCTGAGCTGATTGACGATTTTGAAATCAATGGAAGGATCTGTGATACTGCTGGATTGCGGTGGAGATCCAGTAAATTCTGCTACAGTCTTGAAACGTCAGGATCGAATTGAGGTGGCGATGTTCCTACACGTCGTCGGAGACGCGGATAGTCCACTGTCGAAATCGCAGTTTCCACCTTCTCCAGCGAAATGAAGTGATACCAGTCGGCATCAAAGTCAAAACAATATCCCAGCGGCTGGTGAATGTTGAGTCCCAGACTGGCCAGCGTGGTGGTCCTGACATCGCCGTCGTATTTCTTCAGTTTTTTACCTATGGATTTATTGCGTTGCTGCAAAAATTCTGGAAGACCGAAGTTCTTGTTTTCCGGGGCGAATCTTCGCTTCTCGCCTACGTTAAATTCGTAAGGTCGATCTTCAGCGCGATCGAAAGCAATCCGATACGCTGCGTGTACCTGTGCCAGAGTGTTGTCACATCGAAATTCAATTGTGCGAGCGATTCTCTTATTCGCAAACTTGTCGCCCACAGGTCCGCCTGCAATGTAACCGTCCATCACATACAGCTTGACCTTTGGTTCTGCGATCACCGATGCGTTGTTCCCCGTCGCTCGGGGATTTGGCTTCACGACTCCGCGACTCCAAATCGGAATTTCGTCTTCGGGCAGCAAAATCCTGATCGATCTCGCCTCGCCGGGCGTGCGGGAAATGAATCCTCGCTGTTCGAGTGACCGGACCATCTGATTGACCGACGGCGGCATCACACACATGGCACGAGCGATCTCCAGTTCTGCAGGCGCACTTCCCTGCAACTGGATGTACTGATGGATGAAGGCCAGGTATCTTCCCTGTGTCGGCGTCAATGCGGGCATGCTTAAATCCCGTTTTCAAACGGTCCTGTTCGCACAACTCATCGCACTGGTCAAAGTCAATCAGCAGCTGAGATCGCTTTGGTCAGCACAGTCCCGGCTTCTGCCGCTGTGATCGTATATATGGATGGCCCCAGTGTTCCCCACGCCGTTTCCTAATCACTTTTTTCCACGAATTGTGTGAATGACCCCGACAAACACAGAGAATAGTGGGTGAGACATTTCTTACTCCCCTAGAAGCTGACGCGAACGGGCAATCGTTTCGGGACAGTCTCCTAGTCGGCAGAACAATATTCGCCCTTTGAAACAACGACTAGTGCATCATCGACAGGGTAATTCGTGAGGTATTGATGACATGGCGTGCCGCTGTTTTCTATTCCGACCAGAAGTTCAGCCAATCTTCTCCAATGCTGTGGCGAGCACTTCCACTCAAACTGCATCGGTCCAGAGTGTATCTTGCGAAGCGTTCGTTCCTGGTTTTCTTGTCGCAATTCTTCGGTTTCAGAAATCGCGACGATTTGTACCGTTGGGTTTGACGTAAAACAGGGTTGTTGGTGAAGCGCACACTGCGCATCTCCCAGCGCGAGACGCAGGAAAATTTCTCGAAGTGAGGTTACATCCACATCAAACCGTCCTCAAATCATGATTCGAGGTGCGTCCGATCCTAAGTAATGCGCAAGCCGAAATACAGTCGACATTGTCGATAATCCATTAGTCTAATGGTGAGTCATACCATCGATTGCTTGAGTCTACGGAACATTTTGCCAGGGCGAATTCCGCGTCGTCCAGGGGTTGTGGTCCCAATGCGCTACCGCGTGCCATGCATCGACGAAGTGCCTTTGCCACTCACCCGCTTGCGGATCAAACGATCGCCACGATCCACTTCCGGTGCTGGGTGGTCCCCAAGTCCAGTTCGGTGGTTTCGGACGACCATCACAAGTGCATGGCACCGTTTCCCATTCGATGCTCATTTTCGTTGGCAACTTAGAGTCTTACTCTGTTTCATAAGCGCACGGTGCGCGCATGATTTTATGCAGCAAGAGGTATTCCGTGGTAGTGAAGTCGGATCATTGCGCCGAGAAGCGAATGTCCTCGTGAGGTGACTCTCCAGCGGCGAGTTCTGGGGATCCTGGCGATGAGTCCTCGGACATGCAGGCGTTTCAGCATTCGTGACACGGCGTTGGCACGGCGACGACGTTCAGTCGGATCGCGAACCACCCCATGTAGAGATTCACGGATGTCGCAGTTGTGGAAGCCACGCAACTCGTGAGCTCCGGAGAGCACCGCCTGGAACAGACGCACATCGTCTTTGCGGGCCGGGTTGAAGCCGGCATAGCGGCGACCTTGATGAGTTTTCGACTCTGTCAGATCGGCGACCTGCTGATAGGCAGGCGTCGGATCATTCACAACGGACAGCGCATTCAGGTAGCGGTCGTTGGCGGCGCGGCACACCCGCTGATAACTCGGCAGGTTGGTCACGCCTTTATTCATCGGACACCAAACCATTGTTGGTTGCCCTTTCCGAATTCGCTTTCGACGGACTCGGAATTCACGCGGAGAATTGATGACCGTCTCCACGCGCAGAACCAGACCAAATTTGTCATACATTTTGATCCAGTTCTCTTTCACTCGATGCTTCACACGTGCACCGGGTTCACGTTTCTTCTTGCAGTCGGTGAGAACCTCGCCGAGAAAATTCCCGGTCAGTTTCCGACCCAGAAACGTTAAAATATCGCTCGCTGAGAAATTCACCACAGCATGATCCAGGAGCCGCGGATAAAGGTCCCTCAACTTCGAGCGATCCTTGAAGATCACGTCGCTGGCATATTCTGCCTGTTCGGTGACCCAGTAGTAATCCTTTCCATGCAACCAGCCGCCTTTGTCGATATGCGGATTTACCAGGCGAGCCCACTTCGACAGTTGCTTCACCCAGTTGATCTGAGCGAACTGATCCGCAATTTGCTGAGACTGCTGTGGATCATCCAGCTGAGTGAACGCATTGTCCCGCTGCACGAAGCCCATTTTCCGTCTGAGCATCTGTCGCGCCAGCCAGTCGTGTCCATTCACGTACACCTGGATGGTGTAGGGAAACCAGGTTTCCAGCCGGATGTACATCAGTCCGAAATCGCGGTCAAGAACATAGTAGTACAGCACGCGTTGCGGACGTTTCGCAAAGATCAGACGCGGCCGCTTGTCGGCATAGGCCAGCTTGATGCTGCGGCACGTTTCCTGAGTACACAGCACGGCGACCAGTCCCTCGGTGAGATTGTCCCTGCGAATGATGTCCTGAATGAATTTCTCTTTGCGAAATCTGCCCTGCCGGTATTCGTACGGACGATCAGCCTTCGCAGCAAAGGCTTTGGCGTGATCGACCAGTTCTTCCGATCGCTTTTCCAGTTGGGTGACAAAATCGACGCGGCGGATTCGCAGAGTGTAGTCCACCCAGGAATTCAGCTCTGCTTCGCTGTGAAACGGCAAATAACCCTTGAAAATGACTCTGTCAAAACACGACAGTACTGTCACAATGAGGCTGCTGAATTTTTCGAGAAATCGTTTGGCGAACTGCACGGCGTGCTCCCTGTGATGAGTGTGTGATAACATCATCGTGAGGGTAGTACGCCGTGTTTTCCATCCCGCGTCGGATCACTCGCCGATTTTCGCAGAGTTTGTTCTGAGGAACTCAATGGCCTCAATAAAGTGATCTTCAGAGAACGCGATCACAAACCGGCAAAGGCGCGGCCACACAGAATTTTGGCAAGGCGCGCGGTTGCATTAAAAGCCGTGGCATGGCCAGAATGCTCCCGACCCGGACGGAGGATAAGGCTCTGCAGAGGTGCAACCTGAGCGCCGTTCCGGGGGCCAAGTCCGAAGGCGGGCGGTCTTCGACCGCCCACCTTCCTTGCAATACGACAAACCAGCCTTCGGAATTGGCAATAAGCGAAAAAACCTTCGTGGCAGGATGCCACGACTGCGATTTGACAGGATGTTCCGCGCGCAACACATCCGTGTCCGGGGAGCGGCGAAGTCGCGACACCTCGCCTCTGGGGTGCGGGCGAAGCCCGCGTTAAGAGGAACAAGAGACTGATCATCATTAGGTACGAGGCCGTAATGGCAATCGACCCGTAGCCGACGAATTCCAGCGGCGAAATCGGGAGGGCGTTTCTTTTCAAAGCAACTAACACTGTTCCAATCAGGAGCAAGACCCATTCAATCCAGAAGACGTACGATGTACCGCGGCGCGGGCGACCACGTGGAATCAGGACCGGGAACAGCATGTTCAACAGCAACTTTAAGAGAATCGCTCCTACGCAAACCCACAATGCGGTTCTAGTCAAGAGATGGAGAGTCATAGTTTGACACGCAACTTACTGAATAATTCGTTGGCCCAAGAGCCACTTAAGATATCCAGGGAAAGGCTCCTGAGTCGTTGGGCTTACGAGTTGATTACGGAAAATCAAGGCAGCAATAGAATTGCTAAACGGCACATTCGATGGTTCCCAAATGGGCCAAGTGGTAAAGAATTTACCCCCGGCGACGCCGGTGGAAAGGTAGTTGAAGAGCGACGGGTGCCCCAGTTGGACCCATCGACCGGACGTCAAATCCGGCGTTACGCCCTGTTGAGCCCAGCTAGTCACCTTGACCAGAATCGGTGGTGCAGCATACCAATACTCAACAAACGCATGACTCGGTACGCACCGATTGCAAGCCAATTTGCTACGCCCCAGTAGTAACCGACCGACTGTCCGGATTCGTACGCATCCGTATTACCGTACAATGGTGGTATGGAGGTCAAGTCCGTCACGCCAAACGTCATCGTATCGACGATATTGTTGAGCGCACCGCAAAGGCTGTCGTACGCCTCACCGGATAAGAACGTACTGCCTACCGCACCTGGAAACTCCCCCACAAAGGCAAACGTGTCCCCAACCCACATGGTCATTCCCGCAATTGACATGCCCCAGCCTCCGGGACCAAGCCCCGCGAACGTCTCAGCCGCTCGGGCCTGGAGGTTGCTGATGTTTTGCCATGCGTCGCGGACTCCGGCTGTTGCACTTTGCTGGGCGGCGGCGATGGCGATGGGGTCGTCGAGGGCTTCCTTGGAGTTGTGACCGGCAAGATCCGCCGCGAGGTCGGCGATGGCTTTTGCATAGCCCGCGTTGATCGCACTTCGTTGCGCTGAACTGACTGCCGTAATGCCACTGTTTTCACGGAGCAACGCAAAACCGTGGCGGCAGCTGTGGCGACAAGACGAACTCCGATCGAGGCCACGGTAAACGTGTAAACCAGATCGACGGTACCGTTCGCCGCCGTTTTCGCTGCGTCGATGCTGGCGTCGGCATTGGACTTTGCGGCGTTCGTGGCGGCAATGGCCAGTGTCTGATTCGCCGCAACGGCTCCATGTGCCGCCGTCGCCTGATCGGCGGCAATCGCTTTTGTGGCGGCTGTGGCCGCTGTCGCATCCGCCGCCGTGGCCGTCAGGAACTGGTTCACTGCGGACAACCATTTCCGCCCGCAGGCGCGCCGGTCTCCTCGGCAAACCAAAACACTGAGTCCTTGCCGGAACTCCATCGTGTGGCACGTTTCCGACCGTGTCGTCCAGAGTAGAACAGTTGTCCCAACTGTTCCTGCAATCGACGTTGCGATGAGAAACAACGTGACCGAGATGCGTGAACATAAGAAATAGGTGTCGGCTCTTTGCTGCGACGACACTGTCTGGCCGGAACAATTGAGGACAATTGTTCTACACTGGCGTACGTCGCGACGGTTGAATGGGTGGATGTGCTGCGTCTGAGGGGCGGTGAAATCGTCGCTGAGGAACGGCAGATGGGATAATTCACAATTTCCCCTTTTTGTGATTCACGAACCCAATTTCGCTTTGTAAAGCCGTATGTTCAACTCTGAGCATTCGATCAAAATGGTCAGAATATAATGGGCTTCAATCAGAATCCGAAACGGGGCAAGCACCCGCGCAGAACCAAGGTCAAACTCTGTTAATGCAGTCGATTCCGAATAGTTGATCGAAAGTGCATCCACGGAACGTACTTCCAGCAACCAGATCACAAACTGAGGCTTGGTGTCACTAAAGATCTCACTGCCTGGTGTTGGAATCGTCCAATTGGGCGCAAAAAACGGGACACCAACTATGCGGTCCGCAACACGGTGTTCAATTGCTTTTGCCAAAATCGAGTAATCACGAAATTGATTGTCCAACAAGGAGATGACGTCCTCGTCGTGAACATCTAGTTGAACCATCTCGCAACGTACTCCCATGGAAAATGTTTTATCTTGGTGAAGTCAAGGTGCAGCAGTCGTCGTCCGCCTTCTTCAAACGCATGATAATCAAGTCGAATCAAAGGACGCCCACCTACAGGGCGAATTTGAACGAGTCCGCCGCTACCAATCCGGCCTCGAATAATGTTCCAAATCCCGCTGCTCTCCACAAGAAACTGACTTCCAGTCACGAACTCATAGGCCCCAACCCCGCCAGCGGCACTCACCGCAATGACGGCGACTCCAAGGGAACCCCTTGTACCCCAGTAGTAAAACCCAGAAGAATCTGTGGTTTGTCCCAATGGACCATTGACATATGCATCATGAAAAGACTGTTGCGCACTGAAATCGTCACCGATAATCGTGTAGTACATGCCTGCAAAACTGTCGCCAATCGATCCAATACTGCTTCCGATGGAGCTTCCAAATGCTTCCCAGCCAAACCAGCTTCCATCGAACCAACCAGTCATTCCCGCGACCGTCATGCCCCAGCCCCCAGGTCCCAGCCCGGCGAACGTTTCAGCAGCTCTGGCCTGGAGGTTGCTGACGTTTTGCCATGCGTCGCGGACTCCAGCCGTTGCACTTTGCTGGGCGGCGGCGATCGCGATCGGGTCGTCGAGGGCTTCGTTGGCGTTGTGACCCTCGAGATCGGCGGCAAGGTCGTCGAGGGCTTTCGTGTAGCCCGCGTTGATCGCTTCCCCCTGGGCTGTACTGACGGCAGTGATGCCGTTGTTCTCACGAAGCAGCGCAAAACCGGTACCGACGGTGGTGGCGACAAAGCGGACTCCGATCGAGGCCACCGTGAACGTGTAGACCAGATCCACCGCCCCGTCTGCCGCTGTCTGAGCCGCGTCAATGCTGGCGTCAGCGGTGGTTTTGGCGGGGTTAATTACGGCAATCGCGAGCGCATGATCGGCGGCTATGGCTTTCGTCACCGTGTTGACGGCGGCAGCGTCGGCTGTCATGGATTCGGTTCCGGACACCATTTTGTCCTCCCCATTTTGTCCTCCATTTTGCGCCCAAGCGCCTACTGTTCCTGGGGGAACGCCACCTAAAGTGGGTGGCTACTTTTGCTTTTTTACTTTGTACTTTTGCTTTGCAGAGCAGGTTTGGACGGCCTCGCCGCCGCTGTGTTTTACTCGTCATTGGCCTTGTGCGTGAGGTGCCAGGCCAAGGTAACCAATTCGTTGGTCGCCTTAGCCGTCAAATCGGCCGTCGAAATATTCAGCTGCATTAGAAAACTCAGCAGTCGGTTGCGAAGGCTTTCCTCTTCCGGCACTCCCATGACGTCTGGTTCAAGCTGAACTGGTCCAGGTGCCTTCAAATCAAAGAATCCCACATCCGGCGCAATCAATCGACAGCGTCTGCCTGCCGCATCGAATACCTCGTAGACGCCGTGACGCACGTCTATAGCTTCTGTATTTGCAACGAGATCATCAATAGAACCAAAGAGTTCTATGTCGCCGCTGTCGATTCGCACGACAGGAAAGCAGATTTGCGAAGGCATGACTGCCCCTCTCGGATTCTGGAGTGCCGACACCAACAGCAGTCACATCAAATCGACTCCGTGCTGGCAGTCAGATGTTAGAACCGGTCCCCAAAAGTCGTATCTATAGATTTGATGTCCCACGGTCGGTGTCTGCCGATTCCTTGTCCCGCTGCGGTTTCGTTTGTCAACGGATTGTGTGGACCACGCCGGTGATAGTGCGGATATCTGCCGGTCGGGTGCCCTGTTCGATTCCCAAACGGAGCCACACGAAAGTTTCGACCAATTGCTATCTCTACGCCAGACGCATAGCCGAATAGAAACGTTCCGGTAGCAAACATTCCTGTATACTGCTGAAAGCTTCGTGGGTCGCCGGTGACATACCATTCGTAGCCGGTCGTCACAAAGCCATACATGCCCAAAGTCACGACCCCTGCGGCGGTTTGGGCTTGAATTTGCCAAAGTGGTGTTCCGCCCTGGAGAGCAGCCAATGAATCGGATCCAAAATAGCTGAGCTGCTCCCATCGACTTGTTGTGTCGAAACAGCCGTATGTCGTCATAACAAGGTCGATTGGCATTGTGACTAAATCGTGAATCAACATGTAACCGCCGTACAATATGTTACCCGCACCATCTACAAGTCCGCCGCCACCAGCCCACGCCATGTCAAATTGATCTCCGACCCAACCCGTAAACCCTGTGATGGTCATACCGAAGCCTCCGGGGCCGGTTCCAGCGAACGTCTCCGCCGCTCTGCCCTGGAGGTTGCTGATGTTTTGCCATGCGTCGCGGACTCCAGCCGTTGCACTTTGCTGAGCGGCGGCGATGGCGATCGGGTCGTCGAGGGCTTCGTTGGCGTTGTGACCGGCGAGATCAGCCGCGAGGTCGGCGATGGCTTTGGTGTAGCCCGCGTTGATCGCACTTCGTTGCGCTGAACTGACGGCTGTAATGCCACTGTTTTCACGGAGCAACGCAAAGCCCGTGGCGGCAGTTGTGGCGACAAGACGAACTCCGATCGAGGCCACGGTGAACGTGTAAACCAGATCTACGGTGCCGTTCGCCGCCGTTTTCGCCGCGTCGATGCTGGCGTCAGCGTTCGTTTTCGCGGCGTTGGTGGCGGCAATCGCGAGTGTCTGACTCGCCGCAACGCGCCGTGCGCGCCGTCGCCTGATCGGCGGCAATTGCTTTTGTGGCGGCTGTGGCCGCAGTCGCATCCGCCGCCGTGGCCGTCAGGAACTGGTTCACTGCGGACAACGTGAACGCTTCCGATGCATCCGCTTCTGCATCAGCGGCGGCCTCCCGCAGCTGCGGCGGCATTGGCATAAGCGGCCCAGCGCTCATCCCGGCATTCGCGGCGGCGGCAGCGGCGCTGGCCGCGAGATTCGCGGTTTGTTGCCATGCCGTGGCCACTGCGATTGTGCCGGTCGTCGATGAACTATCGCTGATCGCCGCTCCCGAAATCGCTGACGTTGTGCTGGTGGTCCACGACACGGCGGCACTCATGACGGTCGAAACATACGAAACCTGGGCACCAATCATTGCACTGGTCAAAGTCAGATCAGCTGCTGAAATCGCTTTGGACAGCACAGTCCCGGCTCCTGCCGCTGTGATCATATATGTCGCTTCCGCCTGCGCCAGTGCATTCGTCAAAGCTTCGTCAGCGTCGGCCACGGAATCCGTCTGAGTGTGCATGGCATCCACTTCACCATTGGCAAACGCGGCTCCCGCATTCATCATCGCCACGATGCGAATCTGGCTGGCGGCGGCGATGGCTTTCGACTGGATTGCGGATGCGTCATTGGCAGCTTTGTCGAAGGTTTGTTTGGCTCCCGCTTTCGCGATTTCCGCGATGGCTCGATAGCCAGCGATCGTAATGATGTACGTTGTGTTTTCCGACGCCAGCGCGTGGAGGTATGTTTCCTTGAAGTCCACGTTCCGCAGTTCGCGAGCTTTAGCCGCTCCGGCATCAGCCACGGCCAGTGTGTTGTCCGCCGTATTCACAGCAATATCGCGGGTCGTATCGGCCGCTTTTTCGCTGGTCACAAACGCAACCCCGGCAGCACCAGACGCACTGGCGACAGCGACGTTGGCGAATGCGACGTCGATTGCGTACTGTTTCGCGGCGTTGTACAGAATTGATGAATCCCCGGTCATGTTCATCATGAACGACATGTAGTACGCCGATTGCGCCGCGTAGTAGTCCTGTGCGGCCGCATGTTCGCTCGCGGTGAATGCAATGCTTGCCGCGTTCAACGCGGCGTTTTGCGTTTGCTGAAATCCAGCGACTGCAGCGGTGTAGGCGGCGTCGGCGTTCGCTACGGACGACGTCCGAGCGGCGCTGGCAGGTTGCATGTCCGTCTGATACTGGGTCTGAGAACCCTGCAGGTTCGAATTATACGTCGCCAGCAACGAAGCGACCGCCGCAGCGTGCGCCACCGTGATCGGGGCGGTACTCACAGTAAATGCGGATTCCGCAGCGGCGACCGCACCGTCATACGTCGATTGAGCCCCCAGCATTGCTGCCGAATACACTGAATTCGCGGCCTGAACTGCGGCGTTGTATGTCGCGGTCGCCGACTGCTCAGCGGAATCATACGCAGACTGCAATCCTGCCATTGTCGTGCTGAACACGCTCGATGCTGCCTGGACAGCGGTGGAATAGGCGCCGTTGGCAGCAGCTTGCGAATTTGTGCGAACACTATTTGCCGCGCTGATTGTCTGAGTGTACGTCGCCTGAGCACTCGCGACACTTGCATCATGCGTGGCGTTGAACGCTGTGACGTTTGTGTCCCAGGTCGAATTTGCGGCAGCAAGAGCGGCGTCGAACGCGGCATCCGCGGCTGTCATCGTACTTTGCAGGGAAGTGCTGGTTGCCAGCGCTTCGGCATTAAACGCGGACGTGGGGTTTGATGCGAGTGCGGTATCCAGCAAACTGTTTGCGCCTGCGATGGCGGCGTTGTAGACGCCAGTCGAACCCGTCGCACTGGAACTTGTGCTGACGAGATAGGCCGCCCATGCGGTGTCCTCGGCCGCAGTGAATCCCGCGGACGCGGACTGCACGGCACTGTCATACAATGTTCCAGCCGCCGCGAGCCCAGCTTCAAGCGTTGCGGCGGTCGCAGTGACAGCGGCATCAAACGTTGCTGTATGTCCGGCAACCGCTCCATTCAACGTTGTTGTGACCGCAGTGATGGAAGTATTGTATGTGGAAGTCGCCGTCGTGATTGTCGCCGTCAGCGCAGCGTTGGCGGCTGACGTCGCTGAGTTGAACGAGCTGGAAACCTGCGTGGCTCCGGAAGTCAGTGACTGCGTGTTCGCCGCGTCGCTCGTGGCGACCGTTTGATTGACCTGGGTCATGCCGGTGTTGAAACTGGAATCCACCCCGGTGATCGCAGACTGGAGCGTGGCGGTTGTCGTCTGCAGCGATGCGTTCAGCGCCGTCTGAGACTGTGCGGTGGCACTCGCAAACGTTGACTGCAGGCCAGCGTGGCTCGATTGACCAGCATTTAATGCGGTCGTGAACGACTGTTGCGCGGCCAGCGCGGCGGCTGTGGATAATGCAACTTGATCCGGAACGTTGATGTTGTTAGCAGTGAGCAGGACTCGTTCTTCAAGTCTCTCCAAACAGGCCACATGCCCCCCCCCCGCTTATCTTGCGACGTCGCCCTTGCTTTGCTCGATGGAAATGCCGTTGAACGTACGACTGCAGCGTTGCCGAAATCATGCTGGAACTCCTGATGGGGGGGTATAGAGTCTATTCGCACTAAACGACGCGGAAATGATCGCACCCTGTCCTGGAAAGTCAATGCACCAAACCGATGAATCTTTGAAGGAGCGTCACTTCATTGTGATGCGGACCTGTGCAGCAAGGCTCATCCTGAGCAGCACGAGAGTGTAGACCAATTGTCATCGCCATTCCGCGGTCAGGGAAGGAACAATTGAGGACAATTGTTCTACAATGTGCCAGTGAGTATCTTGCAAAATCAACCAGAAATCGGAGGGGGTCATGGCCATCGCAGTGAAATGCAGCGCCTGCGGAGCAGCGTTTGCGGTCAAGGAGGAACTTGCAGGCAAGCGAATTCGCTGCGTGAAATGCAAAGAAATTCTGCAGGTACCAAATGGGCCATCGCCTGCGGTTAGTCCGGCGCAGAACCGGGAAATACGTCGCCAGGAACCGTCCCCTTCATCTGGCTCAGAGACTGCGACCTCGACTTCGACGTCCGCTGCAAAGAGCGAACAACCATCAAGTTTGAAAGATAGGACTCCCGCAGTCGCACCAGTTGAATCGGCCGCAAGTCCTCAGGTTCAGCCCGCACCAGCGATTCGCCGCGCCCGGCGCTTGACGCCCGAGGAACGAGCCGAAGCTGTGGTGACCGTTGCCGCCAGCTCGAATGCCGAACCCACAGTCCGCGCGCGAGTCGTCCGGGGGCCGCAGGACATGCAGGCCGAGTCCGTGCGACACACTGCGGCGACTCTTTCCGCACCACCTGAGGACTTTGACACATTGAGGACGAAGGTCTTTGCATCCTTCACTAGTCCCGCCATTCAGCCTGTTCCGATTGCCGGTTCCTATCGCGCTGGCATTGCACTCACGTCGCTGTTCATGGTGATGCTGCCGATCGTCTACCTGGCCATGATCCTTGGCGTCGGATGGCTGATTTATTATCACGCGACGCACCACACCGGAATGATGTCCGCAGCGGCGTCATCCACATCAGGCCGAAATTCCGGTCGCGCCGCGATCTTCGCTTTCCTCGCTTATCTGACTCCGATCATTGCGGGCGTTGTGCTGATTCTGTTCATGCTCAAACCACTGTTTTCCAAACCAGGGAAGGATTCAGGGAGACACACACTCAAGCCCGAAGAAGATCCTCTGCTGTTTGAATTCGTCGATCGCATCTGCAAAGCCGTGGGATCGCCCAGACCACGGCGAATCGATATCGATTGCAACATCAACGCGAGCGCCAGCTTTGGCCGCGGCCTGCTGAGTATGGTGGGACATGATCTTGTCCTGACCATCGGTATGCCACTCGTTGCCGGACTGACGATGCGACAGTTCGCAGGTGTCCTGGCACATGAATTCGGTCACTTTACACAGGGTGCCGGGATGCGTCTGTCGTATTTGATTCGTTCGATCAGCATGTGGTTTACGCGTGTCGTCTACGAACGCGACGCGTGGGACGATCGGCTCGCCGAATGGTCGCACAGCATCGATATTCGCATTGGCTGGGTCTTGTATCTGACGCGGCTTTGCGTGTGGCTGACTCGCAAAGTGCTGTGGGTCTTGATGATGGCCGGACACTTGATCAGCGGCTACCTGTTGCGACAAATGGAGTTCGACGCTGACCGGCATGAAGCACGTTTGGCCGGAAGTCGCACCTTCGCGACCACAGCGCGGCAGCTGGCCGTCCTGAACGTTGCGTATCGTGGGGCCATTAGTGATCTGGGTGGCTTTTATGCCGAAGGACGACTGGGCGACAACCTGCCAAAACTGATTCTGTTGAATGTGGATCAACTGCCTGAGAAAGTGCATGCCAAAATCGATGAGATGATTCTGCAGTCGAAGACAGGGTTGTTTGATTCGCACCCGGCTGACACCGAACGCATGGCCAGCGCCGCAAAAGAGAACACGGATGGCATCTTCCATTTGCGTTTGCCGGCAGCACACTTGTTTCGGCGGTTTGACTTCCTGTCTCGGGCCGTGACCTGGGACTTCTACAAAGAAATTTTTGGGAAGGAACTGAAGAAGTCGGACATCCATCCGGTCGATGATCTGATGGAACGGCTGAAGGTTCAGCAGGCTGCATGGAAGGCGCTGCGGCGATTTTTCCGGGACCAGATCTCGTGGTATCGAGCCCTTTCGATTCCGAACGACGCATGGGAGTCGGCGCCTGATATTTCCACAGCACTGTTGCACCTCAAACGTCACCGGGCAAAGATGCTGAATCTTGCGGACGGCTATGGCGCGGCATGGAAGATTTACGACGAAGCCGACACGCGACTCATCGAAATCGGACTGGCGGAAGCCTTAATGCGGGTCGGCATTCAGTCCGTACGAACTTTGCGATGCTGATCACTTCCCGCAGTGAAGTGAGCGAAAAAAGCCGCCGAAATCAGGCAGGGCAGGGTGGAGGCGAAACTGTTCCATTTGAGGAGGCGGTTGCGGGACGGCTTTAGCAGGCTTGAAATGCGCGAATGAAAAACTGGCTCCCGCTTTGGCCAGGGATGGATTCCTGGTGTCTGAAATTGATCAGTTGCTGCACATGTTTCAACGTCAATGAACGACTGGGGCAACTCCTGTTGATTCGTGATGCACAGATCATGCTGCGGAAACTGTTGTCGATTCTGTCCGACCACAACGACAACGTGCAGCTGATCAACCATATCAAACAGTCAATGCAGGAACTGTACGATCATATTGTGTATCTGCGAGCGTCGTTCGAAAACCTGCCGTACCTGTTTGATCATGCTCAGGCCGATATTACCGTGGCCGGTTATTTGCTCAAAGAACTCCCGGACCGGGAAAATCCCGTCGCTCTGTACGAAGCTGCCGATGCCATCGGTCGTGCGTTGCCACCATTGCAGGCCCGCGTCGTCGGACGCCTTTGCCAGATTGCTGAATGCGTTGAAACGCACTTCGGCCTGCCGATGCTGGAAGATCCGCCGGAACAGGAGGTTGATCTGAAGGAGAGCGAGGATGAAAATGAATAGTCTGTCCGCAGGCAACAGCCTGAACCTGGACTACTCAGCGCGGGCTTCGCCCGCAACCCAGGGGTTGCGCGGAGTTGTCCTACGGCGTCAGCGATCCTCAATCTGCCGTAAGGCTCGCTCAACGGGGCCGGTATAATCCGCCGCCGGACGGATCAGACGGTTATCCGCACGTTGTTCGAACACGTGCGCGGCCCAACCGGTGACGCGGGAGAGAACGAACAGCGGCGTGTAGAGCGGAGTCGGAATGTTGAGAAATCGGTAAAGGACGGCGCTGTAGAAATCAAGATTCGGAAAGATTCGTTTCTCGCGGCGCATCACGGAATCGATCCGTTCAGCGACGGCCATCAGCCTTCGATCTTCGTGGGCATCGACAAATTCCTTTGCCCAGCGGTAAGCGACATCGGAGCGGGGATCCGCCTTCCGATAAACGCGGTGGCCGAAGCCCATGATCTTTTCTTTGCTCGCCAGCATGGTCATCACGCCTGCCTCGGCGGAATCAGGATCGGAGAATCGACTCAGCAGTTCCATCGCCTGTTCATTGGCGCCGCCGTGCAACGGACCTCGCAGCGTTCCGATTGCCGCGGTAATTGCCGAATGGAAATCCGAAAGCGTCGACGCGGTCACTCTTGCGTTGAACGTGGACGCGTTGAATTCGTGTTCGGCGTAAAGGATGAGGGATGCGTCCATCGCTTTAATCGCGAGCGCTGTCGGCGCGCTGCCATGAAGTGCCAGCAGGAATGATTCCGCGAGCGAGAGATCATCGTTCGGAGGTGTCCAGCGTTCGCCGTGCTGATGGAACCGCCACCAATACAGAAGCATCGAAGGCAGGGCTGCGAGCAGTCGTTCGGCGACGCGGATCTGATCGGCAAAGGACTTCTCCGGCTCAAGACAGCCGAGCATCGAACAGCCGGTCCGCAATACATCCATTGGATGAGTCTCCGCAGGGATCCATTCCAGAACTGCCGCCAGCGGCTCCGGGAGTTGTCTTTGGCCGCAGAGCCGCCTGCGGAAGTCGGCGAGTTCGCCCTGTTTTGGCAGGTCGCCGAACAGCAGCAGATAGGCGACTTCTTCGAAAGCAGCCGATTCCGTCAGGTCTTCGATTGTGTAACCGCGATAGGTCAGGCCGATCCCGGTTTTGCCGACGGTGCAGATGGCGGTTTGACCGGCGATGACGTCCTGCAGGCCGCTGCTCATGATGACTCTCCAGATTGGTGAAAACGCTTCTCGTTGATTCTCTCAGGCCCTGTCTGTGCATCCAGCATTCGCTCGTGGCTCTCATAGTCCAGCAGGTCGTAAAGTTCCGCACGCGTCTGCAGTTGATCGAGGATGCTGCGCTGAGTTCCCTCTCGCCGCAGCGTTGCATACACGTTCGCCGCCGCGGCGTTCATGGCCCGAAAGGCGGTGAGCGGATAAAGAACGAGCCGCACGCCCGCATCACCAAGTTCATCGCGCGTCAACAACGGCGTCTTGCCGAACTCGGTGCAGTTCGCGAGGACGGGAACTGAAACAGAGGTCGCAAAGCGGCGGTATTCTTCCAAAGAGGTAAGTGCTTCCGCGAAAATCATGTCCGCACCCGCCTGCACATATTCAATTGATCGCAGAATCGCCGCGTCGATCCCTTCCACCGTAGCCGCGTCGGTTCGCGCCATAATCACGGTGGAGGAATCGGGCCGAGCCCCGCAAGCGGCCTCGACCCGCTCCTTCATCTCTGACGTGCTGACGAGTTGTTTTCCGGGACGATGACCGCATCGCTTTGAGTCGACCTGATCCTCCAGATGCACTCCGGCAACGCCCGCCTGGGTCAGTTCGCGGATCGCCCGTTCAATGCTGAGGGGACTGCCCCAGCCGGTATCGATGTCGACCAGCAGCGGCACGTTCGTGACGCCAGTAATTCGCCGAGCTTCCTCCAGCACATCGTTCAACGACGTCATCCCCAGGTCCGGCAGCCCGTGAGCTGCGTTCGCAACTCCCGCTCCCGACAAATAGATCGCGCGAAACCCCGCACGCTCGGCCAGCATCGCACACAGGGCATTGATCACACCGACAACCTGCAGTGGGCGTTCCTGCTCTGCGGCTTCGCGGAGGCGGGTTCCGGCCGATGCGATCATATTGCCTCCACAGAATTGACAGGTAAACGGATTGTGCCGCGACAATGCACCAGCGTCTGTTCCGATCATTATTATCTGCACGACGTCGCAATAGGAAGCCTCGCGCCGATTCCCGCCACCGCAATCGGAAATTTTTTGGAATCGAGGCAACTTGCATTTCGCGAGACTCCGATCGAAGATGGACCCCGGCCCTGATCGAATCCATTCCTCCACGACGGCTGAGGTCCAGTTTGAACATATCTCCGGTCCCCACCGACTTAGACTGGGATCCGCTCATCGCTGCGCTGGCCGAGTATGCCGCGCGTCCGCCGGAAGTGGATATGGAGACGCTCAACACGGCTGGAATGTGCCTGCTCGACAGTCTCGGCTGCGCGTTAATGGCGATGGAATCCGCAGCATGCCGTCGTATGCTCGGACCGGTTGTGCCCGAAGCGACGCTGGCTGGCGGAGTCGCGATCCCGGGAGCTGGTTGGGAATTGGAGCCAGTGCAGGCAGCATTTAATCTAGGTTGCCAGATCCGCTGGCTCGACTTCAACGACACCTGGCTCGCCGCCGAATGGGGCCATCCGTCCGACAACTTTGGCGGCCTGCTGGCGGTTGCGGCATACATGGCAAATCGCAATCGTCGCATCGGTGCTGCACCGGTCACAGTGCGCGATGTGTTGTCGGCCGCAGTCCAGGCCTATGAGATCCAGGGAGTCCTCGCGCTGCAGAATTCGTTCAATCGTGCAGGACTCGACCATGTGCTGCTCGTGCGTGTCGCGACGGCGGCCACAGCGACCGTCATGCTGGGAGGCACGGAAGAGCAGATCGCTAATGCCGTCAGCAACGCGTGGGTGGATGGTGGGGCATTGCGGACCTATCGCCATTGGCCGAATACCGGCTCGCGCAAGAGTTGGGCCGCAGGGGACGCCACCCGACGCGGCGTGCAACTCGCATTGTGGTCCATCGCGGGCGAACCTGGATACCGCACCGCCCTCTCCGCGCCAAAGTGGGGATTTCAGGATGTCCTGTTCGGAGGTCGTCCGGTGATCCTCGCCCGCCCGCTTGAGTCGTACGTGATGAAACACATCCTGTTTAAGGTTTCTTACCCGGCTGAATTTCACGCGCAGACGGCGGTCGAAGTACCGTGCGACTGCATCCGCACGTCATCTCGCGACTCGACGACATCACTCGCATCGAAATCCGCACGCACGAATCCGCGATTCGCATCATCGACAAGACCGGCCCGCTGCGAAATCCCGCGGACCGCGATCTTGTCTGCAATATATGACTGCCGTCGGACTGCTCAAAGGAGATTTGACCGCCGAAGACTATGAAGACGACGCGGCAGTCGATCCGCGGATTGACAGGCTGCGGGACTTGATGGCGGTCTCGGAAGAACCCCGCTATTCGCGAGACTACCTGGATCCGGATCTCCGTTCGATCTCCAACGCAGTACAGGTTTTCTTCGCCGACGGCACTGCGACCGAGCTGGTCGCCATCGAGTTCCCTCTCGGCCATCGCCGCCGCCGACAGGAGGCAAAGCCGCAGTTACGTGAAAAGTACCGAGCAAGCCTGAACGGACGGTTTTCTGCAGGTCGAACTGCGAAACTGCTGAACCTGTGGGACGATCCGACCTCGCTGGATTCCCTCGCCGCCGACGAATTCCTGCAAATGTTTGCGATCAGGTGACGATTGGACATCTACCAGGTTCAGTTTGAAGTCCGAATTTCTTTGTGGCGAGCGGCAGAAACAAACTTACCGACCGCCATTGTCTTGAGCCTGAGGCGCTAGCCGATTTGTTGCTGTCGAATCGGCTAGCGCCTCAGGCTCAACCGGTACTTTTCATTCTGCCGCTCGCCTAACCAACGTTCGAAGTCGGAAAAGTCGCGAAAATAGGCTGTTTGCGCAAGTGTGTCCGTTGACAGGTCGTGAAACGAAGCCATGCGAAGTACGTCCAAACCGCGGTTCACTGGAATCGATTGGGGTGATTGTGAATTTTTGTTGACATTCGGCCCCGCAGACTCAAGAATCCCCCTCCGGATGGATTCGGAACCACTTGTTGCAGAACCTGGACTTTGGCTTCTCACCTTTCTGTCAAATGAGCTGACTGCCTCGACAGACTGATGTGAGCAAATTCAGACGAAACAAGTACTTCAGGGAAGGAGGAAACGAAGTAATGAACAGATTTGTGCAACAGGTTTGCCCCCCACTGGAGCTACTGAATGTCGACTTATTATGTGGAAATGGAATCTGGACTCGAATCACTGTCAGAAATTGAGGGATATGAATTCCTCAGCGATTTGGATGCTGGATTTGAAGAAGAACTGCGATCTCTTGGTGTAGACCCTGCCGCCCCAACGGCTGCCAAGCCTGGTTCAGAAGAAAAAGTGATGATGCTCGCGGCCCGCTACGCCGCTGGCTTGCCGCTGTGGCATTCAGACGACTGTTACGACCACGGTCCTGGCAGCGTCGGAAACTTGTTCGTCGATGATGAATTGGCCGAAGAAAGTGTCGAAGTCTTCGACGTCGCCTGATTTCTGTTTCGCCGTCCTGAAAAACAAACAACGCCGCAGCAACATACGCTGCGGCGTTTTTTTTGTTTGATTCCGACGGACATGAAACTCCATCCCACTGCACAAAACCGCAGGCGAAAGCCTCGGCTCCAGCCAACACAGCAGGTCAAACCCTTCAGACCACAGAACCGGTCAGTGGGACTCAATCACAGCATGGGCATTTGCCCGAAGCGAGTCTTGAATTGCCGTCGCTGCCGCCTTTGCTGAGCCAGGTTTGCATGTGGCGATCTGGCAACCTCTGTTGATTTGTTTTCCCTGATCGCTCCCAGTCGCGATGTCGGGATGCCGGAGATTCATTGTGCCGATTTCAGTTGATTCCATTCTTGCTTCTGATCGTCTTCCGAGTCTTCCGGAAGTGGCCCATCGAATCGTAGAAATCGCACGCAGTCCGGAGCCGGACTTTGACAGAATGATCGAAGCCATTCGCACGGATCCCGCGATTGCCGGTCGGATCCTGAAGACGGCAAACTCTGCTCTGTTGGGAATGCGGACAAGGGCCTCGTCGATTGAAATGGCGGTACCACGTCTGGGTTCGACAATGGTGCGCACGCTGGTGCTGAGTTTTTGTCTGGCGGAATATCAGAACCGAAACTCATTGAATCTGCGCCCGTATTATCAGCAGATCTGGCGTCAATCTCTGATGCAGGCAGCCACGGCTGAGATTCTGGCAGATCGTCAGGGAAAGCGGATTGATCCTGCCAACTGGTTCCTTGCCGGACTGGTTCAGGACATCGGTCGCCTGGCATTGCTCCACACATGCCGCGACGAATATGTGGAACATGTCCTGGAAGTCCATGATGATCGTTCGCAGTGTCAGCGTGAACAGGAATGGCTGGGATTTACGCACGTCGAAGTCGGCCTCGGATTGTGTCGTCGCTGGAATATTGATCCGGAAATCATCGATGCCATCGCCGTGCATCACGCGTCTGCTCATCGCGTCGTACCTATGAAATTTGTCTCGAGCGTTTCATTGTCGGCAGCACTGATCACCGCCGCGCATGTGGCGGAGTATCTGGAAGAAGTCAGCCACAATCTGAGTTGCAGCCGGGAAGACATCGAACGCATGCTGATGCAGGTGTTCGCGATGCGACCAAACGATATTTTTCGAATGCTGGGCGAAGTTGATCGGCGCGTCGGTGAATTGAGTGCCGCGTTTGGAATCGATGCAGGCCGCCCGCCGGAAATGGACCACATTCTGACAGAAGCGCAACGGCTTCTCGCGGAAATTGCCGTCACGTGTCAACTGCGTCTCGTCAATGCACATGTTTCAGTCGGACGTGCTGAACGCATCCGTATGGCGGCGGAAGAACAGGTCGAATCGCTGCAGGAGTCCGTCTGGCGCGATCATCTGACTGGCGCATTCAATCGCGCGTGGCTGGGGGCTGCGCTCAATTCAACGATTCAGCAGGCCCATGAACACAGTGTTTCGATCGGACTCATGTTTGTGGATATTGATGGATTCAAATCGATCAACGACACCGAAGGCCATCCTGCCGGAGACCTGCTGCTGCAGCAGGTGCTCGCATTCTGAGGGAATGTGCCGCTTGACGGATTCCGTGCGCGTATGGCGGTGATGAATTTGTCATCACGCTCAAAGATGTCAACGCGGATATGCTCACACTGATAGCCGATCAGATTCTTGGTCGTATCCGCACTGAGCTGACGTCAGCCGAATTTGATCGAACGATCAGCTGCAGCCTTGGTGCCGTGCTGTATGTGCCACAGGATTCCACTGCCGTTCGTGCCGATGCTCTGATCAAAGAAGCCGACCGCGCAATGTACGAAGCCAAACGCCGCGGCGGCGGCCGTGTGTACATGGCAGCCTGCGAAGCCGGCAAATGGGAGTTGGCAGCTGTGTAAGCGGAGTGGCGCTGTGCTCCCGCAGCCGTTTGTCGGTGGTCAGCACCAGGCACCATTTATTAAAGCCTCAAGCCACCCAGTTGTCGCACGGCCTCGTACGCAACGGTGTTGGCGGTGCTGGCAAGATTCAGGCTGCGGACAAGATCGCTCATGGGCAGCTTGAGATTGCTTGCGGGGTTCTCGTTCAGGATTGAAGCGGGAAGTCCTCGGGATTCACTGCCAAAGAGCAGTACGTCGCCTGCTCGAAACGTCGCCTCCCAAATAAGCCTCGTGGCAGTTTTCGTCAGGCACCAGACCTGCGCATCTGGCAGGCACTTTCGCACGTCGTCCCAGCTGTCAGCAACTTCCCAGTCGAGATACTGCCAATAATCCATGCCCGCTCGTTTCAGCGACCGGTCATCGACCCGAAATCCTAACGGACGAATGAGCCACAACTTGGCACCGATCGCCACACACGTGCGACCAATGTTGCCGGTGTTCTGGGGAATCTCCGGCTGATAGAGCACCAGGTGCAGTAACGGCAGCGGTGGATGGGTTGAATCAGGGATCCGATTTTCACTGCTTGTCATAGGCGCCCAGCCGGAATGACGAATCACTCTGACCTTTCATCTGATCCACGCCCGCGAGGCGAATCATCAGCAGTCGTTCGGTCGCAGCACTGCCAGAGAGAGTTCGAAGAACAAACGGCCCGAGTTCCATGTTTCGGAACGTTGTTGACCGATGACGACAATGTCTCCGGTGTGCAGCCGGACGGTGAATTGCTGGTCGTAGAGCGGTACAATATTCTGCCGCACGGGAAGTTGCTCCGTCGACCCATTGATGCTGAGCCTCGTTGTGTTGGCTCCAATATGAATCTGAGGCAACACGCTCAGCTCGACCATATCGTCCGTGAGTTCTTTGACTGACACTTCCATGACGCACCGCAGTCCGGATTGATCGCGGAGCACGGCGAGTACCGGAAGTTCATTGAGCGGCAATCCGGACGAATCGAGCTGGCTTTGAACCTCAATGAGACTTTTACTATTCTGCATGACGCTGAACGCCGGTCCCATCGCACTGAACTGATTATTCATTTGTGAATCTGGCGACGCCTGTCCTTCGGTGGATCGCAATGCCGCCGAGGCCTCTCGTGCCAGGCTTTGCAGAGCCCACGGAGCTGTTCCACTTGCGACGGCGACACGGAATCCGCTTTGATTCAGCCGTTGACGCCGATCCGGTGCCATGAGACCGCTTTCATCCAGCTCCAGCCACACATGCTGACGAATTCGTTCGTCATTTGCTGGCCTTGTCACAATACTGGCTTCCAGCCGTGCCGTATTCAGTGTCGGACCATCGTCCGCTTCCGATTGCTTCCCGAACCATTCCCGAGGTGAGACAATACTCTTTGACGGCTCTCCTTTCGCCGGGAAAAGCGCGCAGCCCGGCAACAACAACATGAGCGTTGCCGCAGCAAGGGCTGGTGCTTTTGACATAGCGACATCTTTGTGCTGGAACCAAACGTTTCAACTCGCCGTCGCGAATCTGACCGATTTTCAGTAATCGCCGTGGACCGGGAACCGTCGAACCGTACGGCAGACATCCTTTTTGAGTCAACGGCAGACTCGGGGAGACGTGTTTGAACTGGCAAATTGCGAGGAATTGGAAGACAGTGTGCCGTGTGCAGCGAACAGACTCCGGCACAGATTGCCGATCGAATCTCATTTTTCCCACAGACACTGCTGATGTCCAATGATATGTCGAAACCGTCCAGTCTGCGCATTGGCGAAGGACACGATGCACATCGCACCATTCCTGGACGGCCCCTTATCATCGGCGGGGTGCATCTCACAGATGCCAACTTTGGACTGGACGGGCACAGTGATGCCGATGTGCTCCTGCACGCAGTGATCGATGCATTGCTGGGTGCCACAGGGCAGGGCGATATCGGCGAATGGTTTCCGCACACCAGCGACGAATGGAAAAATGCCGATTCGAAGAAACTGCTGGATGCCGTCCTGCAGAGTGTTTTGAAACGTGGTTGGAGAATTATCAACCTCGACTGTACCATTCATGCAGAACAGCCTCGCATGACATCATGGAAACCGAAGATTCGTATCCGGCTGGCAGAGCTGTTGAATCTGTCGACCGAGGTTGTCAATGTCAAAGCAAAGTCTGGTGAAAGAGTTGGCCCCGTCGGACGTGGCGAATCGATCACAGCAGATGTCGTTGTATTGATGTCGAATGAAACCGTTTAGCCTGAGCCAGCGGCAAGGAATTCATTGAATCAGCCTCGCCGCTGGCTCGGGCAAACGAATTAATGACGACTTTCAGTTTCCAAAAACCGTCGCAAATTTCACACGGAGGTGAGCATGGAATTCACCGTACGTTCTCAAAACCTGGTTCAGAAGCAGACTCGATATCTGGGCATCGATCCGGGTCTCAACCGGACTGGCTACGCGCTGATTGAACGCACATCGCGCGGGCCGTTCCTGCGGGAAGGCGGCGTGATTCAGTCCACGAAGACCTTGAGTCTGCCCCAGCGCGTGCATGAGATTGGTTGTGGACTGCGTGAAGTGCTGGCTGAACTGAAGCCGGAAATTGTGGCGATTGAGCAGGTTTTTTCGAACGCAATCAACGTCAAATCGTCACTGTTGCTGGCACACGCGCGTGGAGCGATTCTGATGACGATTGCCGATGCCGGTATCCCCGTGATTCACTACACTCCCGCTGAGGTCAAACGACTGCTGACCGGCAGCGGAAAGGCTCCCAAGGATCAGATGCAACTTGCGGTTCAGGCCGCACTGAGACTCACGAAGCTGCCCGAACCAAACGACGTCGCCGATGCTTCCGCGGTTGCGTTGTGTCTGTATCATTCTGTGCGTTTTGCCGCCTAGTGTTTTCCCGCATGCCGTCCGACTGACATTTGAGGTGTTCTTTGATTACTCGCGTGACTGGCCTGCTTGTGGGTCTGAACGAAGTCTGTGCCACGATTCGCATTGGTGGATTTGATCACGAAGTCTTATTGCCTGACATCGTCCGTCGGCAGTTGCAGTCGAAGGTGGACACGGAGGTCAGTCTCCGTACGATTGAGTATCTCGAAGGGAATCCACAACAGGGACGACTCACGCCGCGCATGATCGGATTTATGAACGAAGCGGAGCTGGAGTTTTTTGAATTTGTGTGCTCGGTGGATGGTCTCGGCGTCAAAAAAGTGCTCCGCGCCATGGTGAGACCAGTGCGTGAAATTGCCACTTCGATCGAAGAGAAGGACGTCAAGACGCTGAGTACGCTCCCCGGCATTGGTCCCGCCATGGCCGAACGCATCGTCGCCAAACTCCGACGCAAGATGACTAAGTTCGCACTGATGATCTCCGCCCGCATTCCGGACGCACCGGACAACGCTTCCGACCTCATGTCCGAAGCCTACGAAGCGCTCGTCAGCGTCGGCCACAGCCCCCAGGATGCCCGCGACCGTATCGAAACGATTATGGAATCCGGGAAGAAACTCAAGTCCGTGGAAGACATCCTCGCCGAGATCTACCAGCGGCAAAGAAAGTAGGCATCAACGGCGAGCGTGTGGGTCGCATGGGAACTATGCGATCCGTTGTGTGACGCAACCTCGCAATTCGATGCTGCCGAATGGCCCGGGCATCAGGCGGATTGTCTCCGGGACAACCGCGTCACACGCGACGACAAATAACTTCGTGCGAAATTCTGCGTCCTTGAACGCGGAATGCTCCACGCAGGGCGTCAGAATTCCAGCGTGAGATTTAATTGATATTTCTGACATCGAAATTTCACCAACGCCGTGCAGCGTTTTCCAGACCGCTTCTTTGATCGTCCACAGAGTTACTAACGCGTCGGATTCACGGCCGGGTGCCTGATGACACCAAACTCGCTCATGCGGATGTGATGCAACCTGCTGCAGTGCTTCCAGTCGAAGCCGTTCAACAACTTCGATATCGACACCAAGCGGGAACGCGCTGGTTGAAATCGCGACAGCCACAGCGTTTCGTGAATGTGAAAGACTGATCTGCGGCCAGTGATCGACGTGTGGTGACAGCAGGACCGGGCGTCCCTTTGAATCGGAATCAAACTGAATGCGTGCCGCAGCGTCACCAAGTTCACGTTGCAACACCGAACGCACGGCCCGACGACTGTTGAGAAACTGTCGCTTCTTTGCCTCTGGCCGGTACTGCTGCCATCGGAGTTGATCACGAGCACTCAGTTTCGCTTCTGTCAGAACGTTCTCCGGACTTGCAACAGGATCGCCTGGTCCGTCGTCAAAGTACGCCAGCCACAGCCGACAGTCCGGAAACACTTCCACGGGATCAGCCAGATGCATCTTCGTTCGTCGCTCCGCTGTCAGATACCGCATTGTGTCGCGCCACATGGCAGAAACCATCCGGCAGCTCAAACGTGCAGAGACTGTGAACAAGCGTGTCGGCAAATTTCTGAGTGTCGTCCATCGTCAGAAACCGCGGCGATGATCGAACTGTGAGTGTGATTTTTCTGTTCGCTTCGCAAGTCGCAATGCTCATCGGAACGTTATCGGCACAAGGAGCAAATCCGGTTGCTGTCGCAAGTTGCAGGTTGCCGGAAATCGGCATCCCGTCCTTCCACGGGATGAGCCGCTTTCCGCCTCGCGAAACATCTCCAAGACACGTCCATTGCATCGACGGTATGAAAAAACCCAGGCGACGAAACAGGTCAATTCCACCGGGCATTTTCGAAGCGGTCACCAGACCTTTGACAAATTCAACGCCGACATAATTGGACCGCACATATGTCATTTCGTCATGAATTCCGCGAAGAATGGCCACGGGGTTCAAGCACTCGGCACGCGGTCGGCGCATAAAGGCAATGCCAAACCGATTTGTCGCCGGCAATGAGCGATCGGAGGGCATCCGCAGGTCGATTGGATTGAGAACGGTCACACGATGCTGGTTCGACCCAGGCGGTGCCAGTTTCGCATAGGTGCTCATTAAACATACCATCGCAAGATCGTTGAGTTTTACGTTCCACGCTGCCATCCGTTCGCGAAGCTGGTTGCCCTGCGCATCCGACAGAATGATTTCGACACAGTGACTGGATGTCGCATCCAGTTGCTGGCCGGCACGTTGTTCAGCAACCGCCCAACGCGACGTGCGGCCTCGAATCGTCGCCCAGATATTAATGAGCGATTGTTTCAGACTGATCGGTGGAATCGACGCAGGCTGCGGGAACACGTGTCTATGCACGAGACGATCGGGGTCAACCACAGGAAGTTTCGACGGCGTACTGGTGACTTCGCAATGATACAGATGAAACCAGTCGGTGATCACCTGTCGCATGCCGTTTCCGTCGGTTGCTGCGTGATGCACGTCCATAAACACTTTGACTCCGTCATCCAGGACGACGATCGACGTGTGCAGTCCGGCTGACTGCGTCAGGTCAATGAATTTGCTGACCAAACCGCTTTCCAGGTCAAAGACAGAACCGGATCGACGGCTGATGACAATCGGTTCCGGTGTGCCCGACACCCAGCACCACTGTCGGTTGATTTTCTGAAGTCGGCAACTGAGCATCGGATGCCGCTCAATCGCCCGCTGCAGCGTCTGCACATACAGGTCTGGCTGGCATTCACCGGTGAGTCGTAACACGACTCGAATCACCATCGGCGACCGTGGCGTGGCACACTGCAGCAGAAATTGTTCCAGCGGTGTCAGCGGTAATGGTCCTGTCACCAGCTGCTGATCCGCAAGCACACTTCGTGCATCAGAATGATTAGGAGCGTTAGACGTTTGTACTGATACAACCACAAAGGGAGCCTTCATTGTGAGCAGTTGGAGCACATGCATCAGCCCGCCGCAGCGTCCAATGCCGACGACCAGAGCCTCCACACCAATGCCCCATCCTATCACAGATCGGTGACGAACCATTTAAAAAGCAGTCTGTGGAGCATATTTTTGGGTTCCATAAAATCGAAAACAGCCATCAATTGCTTACGGCACCGACAGGAACTACAGGATTTCCAGGCGCCTGCCTGCTGGACGAATTGCTTCATCGTACCGAAGCCACAATCGTCTGCCTTGTCCGCGCTTCCAATGAAGCCGCCGGCCGACGTCGGCTGATGAACAATCTGAAACGCTATTCGCTGACGCCTCCGGATCTTGAGGAGCGGGTGCGAATTGTTGTGGGCGATTTCTCAAAGCCTGCGTTTGGATTGTCCTGTGAACCTCACAAGCGACTGGCTGCTGAAATCGACGTGATCTACCACAACGGGGCCGACTTCAATCTGGCATTGTGTTGGCCATTGTCGCTTGGACATTCATGTCCGAGTCCTGGCCAAAACGCATGGCTCATACAAAACGTGTACGATTAACCGCGATCTGCCCATCGGCAAATCATATTGGACACGCGACGGACATGAATGTCCATCCTGCATTCAACTCCAGGCCCCGTTGCCATCATACGAAGTAACGTCTCATTCTTCATGAATCGCCTCAAGTGGTTTCAGGCGACCGGCGCGAATCGCGGGGAGTGTGGCTGCCATGAGGCAGAGGAGTAAGCCGCCGAACAGGTAACACCCCAGCAGCATCGGATCAACGGCAAACGCGACACCGTTATCCGCGACACCGCGAAATGAAATGGTGATCAAAAATGCCACGAAAACTCCGACAATCGTTCCGGGCAGGAGTGCCAGCAGTCCCAGTACGAACGCCTGAAACAGAAACATGCGGAAGACCTGAAGTCGAGACATCCCGACGACTCGCAGTACGCCGAGATGCCGAGTTTGCTCGATCACATTCATCGTCAGCGTATTGACGATCGCAAACCCCGCAATGACCAGTGCCAGTACCAGAATCATCCAGAGTCGATTCGTCAGTCCACGGATCATGTCACGCACCACCACGCAATCTGACAAGGACTGAAAATCAACCCTGTTCGCGCGAATGGCCTTCAGTCGCGCCTACGTCCCGCTCGCAGCCTCAGCACAGCGAATCCCGAACACCTGAGCAGGTGGATCGGATAGAGCTGCAGTGCTGCCGCACGATCCATGATAATCATCAACCGCCCGCCGTGTTCTTTGCGACGCCAACAACTCTGACAGAATGGCTGATGCCATTCGATGCGCACAGTGTCATTGGGCCTGGCCCCCAGCCTGTGTGCCAGAACAGACCCAATCACCGCGTCGCCGGCCAGCAGTCCTTTCCGGACCTCGACAGGATCCCCAGCGACGATATCGATTGGCAGATCATCGTATCCTGTCAGCTGACGCACCATCAGCGTCGCAGTCGTCCCGTTGATTGACGACAGGGAAAATGTCATGCGATCGATGGAGTCAATCCCCGGGATCGTCGCGAGCTGAATCTCCAGCTCATCAGGAAGCGCATCGGATTCCGACATATCGACACGTGGCCGACTTGCCCGCAGCAGAAAATCTGCAGTAAGGGTACGGTCCAGCCACGACTGAACGTCCTGAGTGATCAGTAGTGTCGTGTTGCCAATGCTTACACTGGCGGCAGACACCACGAACAGCACGGCCGCTGTCAGTGAGGTGCGTCCAAAGTTATCGAGCAACTGCCGTTGGCCGAGCTGCGCTTCCACTGGAAACAATCGCCGGATCACTCCGTAGAGCATCGAAGAGAACGGTCTGATCAGCGACGGCAGGCACAACGTGCCGGCAAACAGGACCAGGCCGAATCCGGCAATGGTTGTCCCTTTAGCAACAAACTTAAAATACGTGCATCCAAACATCAAGAGGGCGGCAAACAGGAATATCATTCCTATGCCAAACGAAACACGCAAAGGCATACCTCGGCGCGGTGCGACGGCAGATCTGAGTACAGCCAGCGGTGCCGCCTCGCACGCCGTTCGAGCGGGATACCGTGACAGACACCAGTGTCACCAATGGACCGAAGATCAGACCTGCAAGAATCGCATGTGGTCGAATGGACGCGACCTTCACGGTCGTAAACCCAAAGATGTCCTCCATGCCCTGAGCAAGGAAGCGGCTCCCGAAGACACCCAGAAGAATCCCGACTCCGGTCCCGATACCGCCGAGCAGGAATGCCTCTCGATACATCGACGTGCGCACCTGATCTGTGGTGGCCCCCACGATTCTCAGCAGAGCCAGTTGCCGCTGTCTTTCAGCGACCGAAATCTGAAACGTATTGATCACGATAAAGATTGCAGCCACAACCGACAATGCAGCGGCAGAGTTGAGTCCCACATTGATAATATCCTCAGTCGGTCGGCTGAGTTCAGCTGCAGAGGAAGCATGTGTCAGCACCAAATGGTCCGGAAGCTGCGTCCTGATCTTCGTCGCAATGCTGTCTGCGTCTGCCTCCGGCTTCAACACGATCTGCAGAGCCGTCACTTTTCTCGGGGCCTTTCCCAGCGTCGCGGCGTCAGCAAGAGTCAGAAACACAGACGCCGTTTCCTCCACCGCGCCAATTCCCAGCGGTTTCAGAATCCCCACCACTTTTTTCGGCAGAAGCCACGGCAGTCCACGTGCCCCAAGACGCACTTCATCGCCCACAGAAACGCCGAGACTTTCAGCGACGTTGGCTTCAATGCACGCTTCACCCTTTTCGGTACACATTCGTCCTGACACAAAATTGAAATCACGGACCGCGCGGTATTGCTCCAGGTCCACGCCAATCGCGATCCCCCGCGCTTCCCCGCCCTCTGCAACCATCTTGGCGAAGACACAAAAGACCGGAATCGCCGCTTCAATTCCTGCTTCGCCTGCAACCGGTGGCAGGTCTTCCGGAGAAAAGCCAGAGGCATCTGCCGCCACAATCTCCATTGCCACGCGCGAGGCCAGTGTCTGATGCAGCGAGTCCAGTTCACCTCGCGTTGCAGCCGTCGATTGCAGAACCGCCACAACTGTCGCGACGCCTCCGGCAATACTCAGAATCGTGAGCAAGGTGCGGATGGGACGCAACCGGAGATTGTTCCAGAAAAATCTCCATGGAATCATCCATCAATCTCCAGTTTGAGCGCCGCCATCCACTCCGCATCGGAGCTGGGGCGACCGTCGAAGCGGACCTTGCCGTCGAGCAGGACAATCAGTCGGTCGGCCTGCGATGCCACTCGAATATCATGTGTCACGACAACGACTGTCTGCTGGCTCTCGTGTGCGACCTCGCGCAGTAATCGCGTGATATCGCGGCCACGAACCGAATCCAGATTCCCCGTCGGTTCATCTGCCAGGACCAGCGACGGCTTAATCACCAGCGCTCGAGCGATCGCCACCCGCTGCTGCTCGCCCCCGGATAGCTGTGAGGGCAGGTGCTGCAAGCGATGCGACATGTCCACCCGCTTCAAGGATTCCATCGCCCGAGGGATGGCTTCGCGTTGTGAAATCCCATCCAGGATCAGGGGCAATGTGACGTTGTCAGTCACACTCAGAGTGGGAACCAGATTGAACGACTGAAAGATAAAACCAATCTTTCGGCGTCTCAGAATTGTCAGCTCAAAATCGTTTAACCCGGAGAGCTTTTGACCGTCTACCCAGATCTCACCCGAAGTTGGCGGTTCGATTCCCCCCATGATATGCAGCAGCGTACTCTTGCCCGAACCGCTGGGCCCCATGATCGCAATCATCTTGCCGCGAGGAATATTCAATGTGACATCGCAAAACGCCTGCACCTCCACCCCGTCATGGACAAAGATCTTCGAAATACCAGCTGTCCGAATGACATCTTCACTGCGATCGTCCAGCTGCGAATCTTCTTTGATTGAATTCAATTGTTGAACCTCAGTTTATGCATCGACTCTGATTCGACTGTTCCACATTCTTTTTGAAGACCAGGTCTGGCCTGGAGACTTTTGTTTTAGGATCGCTCGATCAATTCATATCGGACAGTTGTTTATCGAGCGATCCTTAATCGTGGGATAAGCTTCCAGCTTGTCATTGCTGATAAAAAGGACTTTCCGAAAGGATGCAAGGCTGGAAGGCTGCCTCACGGGAAACTCAGCCTAATGCGACAGTGTCGCGGAGAGTGGCCTCCGACGCAATTGTCAGCTTCAATGCTTGATTTTGAGGTCGAATCAACCCAGTGCTTTAATCCTGACGGCGCACTGGAGTGCAGTCGATCATGGCGGTACGATAGCGCGACTTATGGGGGAATCTGGCCATGCTTCGAATTTCGGTAAGTTCAACACGACTGTGTGACGGGATTACTCGTCGCGACCTGTTGCAGATTGGTGGCATCAGCGCGCTGGGACTTGGAACCGGGACAGGTTCAGTCAAAGCAGGGCAGGGCGTGGCTGGCAGTCGAGCGAAGGCCTGCATCTTTGTGTTCCTGTTTGGATCGCCTCCCCAGCACGAGACGTTCGATCCCAAACCGCTGGCTGCGGCAGAGATTCAGGGCGAGATGAAGGCCATTGATACTGTCGTTCCAGGTTTGCAGATCTGCGAAGGGCTTCCGCAGATTGCCCGTATCGCGGATCGATTGACGGTCGTGCGATCGATGACACACGAGTATCCGATTCACTGCTGTGCGTATGTGATGACCGGAATGCCCACGTACAGTATTCCCCTGGAAACGAGTCCACGGGATCCGCAGCAGTGGCCGTTTATGGATCGGTAGTGGACTATCTGGGCCTACGCCGATCCGGCACCAAATCTCCGTCGATGCCTCGTAATGTCGGGTTGCCCTGGCGATTCTGTTCTAAGGGCAGTTCGTCAGATCAGGCTGGCCCCTACGCGGCATTTCTGGGGAACAGCCACGATCCGTTCTGGACCAGTTTCGAAGGGCAGGGCACCGTCATTGTTCCGAAACTGAATGCCGACAGCCCGACGGAGCAAGTCCGGGATCCGCATGCCGGGATCGACGCCACTGGGCGATTTCAGCTGTCCGATGGTTGCCAGCTGCCGCAGGAATTGTCTGCGCAGCGATTCGATGCGCGAGTCCATTTGCTGCAACAGTTCGATGCGAATCGACCACTGATGGATCGCGCGGCCGAGACCGGGAATTATAGCGCTCAGCAACAGCGAGCCTTTTCCCTGATTGGGTCAAACCGGATTCGCGAAGCCCTGGATGTGGGTCGTGAATCCCACGCAATGCGAGAGCGTTACGGAATCTCGCTGTTCGGCCAGTCGTGTCTTGCGGCGAGACGATTAGTGGAAGCGGGCGCGCGGTTTGTGTCGGTATTCTGGGATCCGTTCGGTCCGCATGGTGCATCCGTATGGGACACGCATTCGAATCATTTCCCGAGACTCAGGAACTACCTGCTGCCGGTTTTCGATCAGAGTTACTCAGCTTTGATTGCAGACCTGGACGATCGAGGACTTCTCGATGAAACGCTGGTCCTCTGCACGAGCGAACATGGTCGCACTCCGCAAATCGATTCCAAGCCCACTGGAGGTGCCCGCCATCACTGGTCTCGAGCGTATTCGTCGGTGTTCGCCGGAGGCGGCATGGCGCGAGGTCGTATTGTCGGCGAAACAGATTCGATCGGCGGAGATGTCGTCGATACGCCGATATCCCCGAAAGACATGCAGGCCACAGCCTACCATCTCCTCGGTTACGATGAAGCCAC
>JBBJME010000063.1:0-32608 GCA_037719765.1 Planctomycetaceae bacterium | reverse complement strand
TGCCCAGGCGATATGCTCGCCCGCAGTGTGGAAGCCGTGCGAATCCTCAGATCTGTCGGCGGAAACGTGGACGTCGAACTGACCGAACAGCCCGTCGACCCAACCGGCAGCGAGGTCCGGATGCTGGACCACTGGATGATGAACTGCATTAACCGCGAAGCTCTGGTGTAGTCTTATGGCGGCTGCACGATGGACATTCATGTCCGTCGTTTTTGGTGCGAATTTCTCTGGTCGAAACATGTCGTGCCTCAGAGAATTTGCGTCAACGGGATGCTTTCTGGCCACGTCTCGGACATGAATGTCCAGGCTACAGGAATCGCCGCTTTGGCCATGCCAGAAATAGACAGATTCATCCAATCCATGCGTAGTTGGCATTTGGCAGCGCAACACAGGACTTCGCTGCAGTTGTCAGTCGCTGTAGCTCAGCGGGGTCTTCAATGGCGATCATGCCAAGTTCTTCCACGATGTCCGACGGGATGCTGCTGTAAAGATAAACGCGAGCGTGTCGGAGTGTGTTGATCAACTGACTGATTTCGACAGCATCCTGACCGGGTTCTCGGCGCAGCGGTTTCAGGAGGACTTCCGGATCCTGGCAGCGTCGCAGCATGGTCGCACCGGGGCCTTCCGGAACGGGCAGATCGGCAACAACAATAATCCGCCCATCAGGCTGCACGAGTTTTGTGGCCAACTCGATGGCGTTTCCAAACTGTTTCCATCCGGAAGACGCAGCGCATGGCACGGACAGCACAACGGCATCGACCTGCTTACGTGGCTTCAAGCGCCAGACGCGATCGACCAGATCTTTGCCGGCCGTCATCACGTCTTCCGGTAATCCCGCCAGAATTGCGAGTGGACTCTCGCCAGGGCCGGGCACGACCTGAACCGAAAACTGCGTCCCCAGCAGCCAGCCGACTTCATCGACCAGTTGTCGGTATGGGCGCGGCTGTTCCGGCGTGAGCTCCGGATGTCCCTGAGTTCGTGTCTGCTGAATCGAATCCGAATCGGAAAACGACGGAAAAATGCTGCTGGTTGTTCCTCGATAACCCAGCAGGCTGTCGAAGCACACCATCCCGATCGTCACCAGCAAATCTGCGTCGGAAATTCTCCGGTTCAGATACACTCGGTCCCCGGCGGCCGAACTTGCCAGATAACTCAACTGGTCCGTCGCCAACGGATCGTGGACATGCACCGTCAGTTGCTGCTTCAAGTGCATTGGCACCTGTTCGACAATGCGGCTCCAGCCCGCGCTGGCAGAATCCGGTGGCAGCATCAGCGAGAGTGCAATTCCACTGTCCGGCACCGACAGCAATTGTTCGCACACGGCGACCAGCAGATCAATCACATGCGGCGATTCCGGATCGATCACAATCGCGACTGAATCACCCGGCACAACGCAGCGTGCAATCTCCGGTAAACCCAGCGGTGCAAGCAGCGCATTGCGGCACTGCTCGACGACCGATTGTGACGGTTCGCTGCTCGCCACCAGAAGTTTCACACTGTCGGTGCGAACGGACGCAGTGAGATTGCCGCTCTGGAGGGTGATGGATTCCGCCTGCATATCAATATAACAATCGGGCTGGGTTGAAGAGGAAGTATGCGGTTCAAGCCACCAACCCGATGTCGGAGTCCCGAATGACGCACGTCAACCGGACGTACGGCCTGACCTTCAACGACGGGTTTAAGAATTCACTGTCACTGCGTCACTGAGCTGCGTGCAGAATGAACATCTCAGCGTTTCTTGCCTTTGCGGGTGTCTTTTTCGCGTTGTTGATCGGCCTGATCGCGGGCCGTTTGAGCAGCATCGAGCAGCTTCTTCAGAAAGCCCGGGACCTTGCGGCCTTCTGGTGGTGCGGCAATCAGATTTGGTTTCAGTTTTGCTGCTGGCTTCGAGTTGTTGTCGGGTTCAATCACTTCCACTGAAGCACCGGATGCCGGCGTCATCGAACCAGCCCCGAGCAGCTTTCGCTCAGCGATACTCCACAGACTGGACGCAATGAAATAGATGCACAATCCTGCAGGCTGATGCCAGAACATCACACCCATGAATAGTGTCATCATGTTCATCATCTTGTACTGTGCTTCCTGCTGTTCATCTGTGGCAGGCGGCATAAACATTTTTTGCTGCGTCAGAAACAGACCGACGGTAAACAACGGCAGCAGACTGAAATCAGCCCCCAGATAGGGCAGGCTGAACGGCATGCGAAACACAGCGTCCGGTCCGGCAAGGTTTTTGATCCACAGCAGCTTCTGCAGCCGAAGGTCCACTGCCGAATTGAGCGCTGTGTACAGGCCGATGAAAATGGGCATCTGCAGGAACAACGGCAGACAGCCACCGATGGGATTGATTTTATGCTTCCGCCACAATTCCATCTGAGCCTTCGCGAGTTTTTCGCGATCATCCGCGTATTTGGCTTTCAGCTCAGTCAGCTTTGGCTGCAGTTCTTTCATGCGAGCTGCGCTGATGGCCTGCTTGCGGGAAATCGGAAACATGCAGCCGCGAACAAGAACCGTCAATGAAATGATCGCCAGAAAGTACGGAAGCCCAAATGTATAAAACGTGTCCAGCAAATAATGCATGGCTCGTGCCACAAATCCGAACCAGCCGTAATTCAGCACCTGACCGGCCGACATCGGTGCCGGGTCGAGCAGTTCGCGTCGCTTGGGGCCCACAAAAAAGGCAAACTTGTGAGTGACCGAGTCTCCATCGCCTTTTGGTTGCAGCACCACCGGGTTAGATGCCATGCGAATGCTGACATCGGACATCCGGGGTTCCGTCGGATCGGTCCAGATCAGTACTGGAAACGTGCGTTCGATCCATTTGGTTACGGAAGCCGACCGAACGTCATCGGGACGATCATCCAGCGGCGCAATCAGGGCCGCGAAGAACTGCACGTCCACTCCCGCGTAGCGAAACGCGGATGTCCATTCTTTTTCTTCCCGCAGGTAATCGAACTGCTCTGACTTAGGAAGAACCTGACCCTTTTCTTCTTCGACTTCATCAACATACTTTTTGACGGTGCCGGCGGTTGTCGTCACGCCTTTGGTATCGTCAATGAATTCAATGTGAATATCGCGATATTTCGATGTATGTTCCTGATTCTCCAGCAGAACACCGACCGGTCCCTGCATTTCGTATTCGACCGATTTCTCCTTGTCCGAGAGATTCGTCATCTCAATCGCGACCTGCAGCGTGTAAAACGAAGCATCTTCGCGCCACGCTTTTTCAAGTTCTTTGCCGGTGAGGCTGAGTCTGGGCAACGTATACGTCTTGCGAATTCGCAACGACTTGTCAGGCGCTTCGTATTCAAACGTTGCCGAGGACCCTTTTTCGTTTTCGTCGGTGCCCGAAAGTTTCCAGTGAGCCGTCTCCAGCGTCTGGCCAGACTTTTCCAGTTGCTTGTCGATCACGGCAAATGCCGTGGAAAACGTTCGATCCGGCGTCGGGTTGTTTCCCACGATCCGAGCCTGCAGAGTTTCATCTTTGAGATCACGAAACTGTGGCGACGTCAACCGCACACTTTCGATCGCAGCGCCGGCCGACGTCAGATCGACGGCCAGCGCGTAACCACTGTCCGGGTCGATGGATCCCAGAGTAAATTCCTCAATCGGATACTCGGGAATTGTCAGATCAGCCACTGCCTGGGCAGGATCGGCTGAATCACCCGGCGCATTCGGATCGCCAGCTTCCGCCGCGATCGCCTGCTGAGGATCAGTCTTGGCGCCATCCACAACCTGAGGATCCGCAGCTTTGGGCTTCTTTTTCTCTGGAAAGAACCTGGGCTGAAGGTACTGACTCCAGAGAATCATGAACAAAAGCGACGTCATGAGGAACGTAAAAAGGCGACGGTTTTCCATAGAATCCAGCCACGAAGCAAGCGTGGTATCATTCAACACTCAAACCTGGGCACCGCGATGTCAGACAGCTCAACGCGCCAGCGGGCCAAAACGAAGCCGCGCAAGATACCCGAACAGAACGCCGCCGTGTATTCTCGGATCTTTAGAACCGTGCATTCCCTCGACTTTTCTGCATTCCGGAAGGCCAGGGAACTCGGGTCAGCAAGTCTCTTACACTCGAAAGCGGAACGTTTCGCAGACGTAGCGCCACATCCAGTACGCTGCCGTGCGATTGGAAATGATAAATCGCCCATTCCCCCTCATCCCCGGCTTCAGCAGGTGTGATTCCGTCTGACTGCTTTCGTCGGCGAAGTACAGATCTGCGATCGCTCGATATGCAGTGCTTGCGAGTTGTTCCTGCCCCTGCTGGTTGGCTTTTGTTGCCAGCGGCCCATGAAAGCGGGTCGTGAGGGATTCAGGTGCCATGACTTCGCCCTTGGGGGAAATGAGGTCCACGCGCGTCAGAAAGGTGATATTCGCCAGGTGATCCAACTTGATTTCCAGCGGCATTTCGTCTTGCAGATCATCTCGGTCACCCTGGTCGATATACATGACCGCGTGCAGTCTTTCTGAAGGCGCGATGCTCGCGATTTCCTGTCCGGCTTCAATCAGGCACCCGGCATTCTCAGGATCGAGCGGCGTTCCCGTCCAGCGACCCAATTTCATTGCATCGACTTCATTCCGCGGTGGTTCCGGCACACGCTTGGCAGCAACGAGTGTTCCTCCCGTAGTCGCGCGGACCACACGTTGCAGATTCAGACGCACGGTTTTCTGAATCTGCTGTTCCAGTTCCAGTGCTTCAGCAATCGCGACGCCTTCACCTGCAGAATCTTCGTTGATGTTGTACTGTCGGATTTCCTGCGTGCGAAAGACCCAGTTCAAAACGTGCTGCAGGAGTTCATCATGTCTTCGCAGATCGTCGGGGCTTTCGAGGATCACGATGACATCACCCGCCACGACGGTTTCTCCATTGCGGTGAATTCGATCGTATTCAGCAGGGACAGGAAGTCCCTTCAGAAGATCCAGTTTTGAAGGATCGATCAGCAGTTTGCCCGGATCGAAAGGAGCCGAGATTTCAGCCGCAGCATTTCGCGCGCCGTTCTGAATTTTCAGCAATTCATCGTAGTGACTACGGTACTCGTCAGGATCCAGAATAATGCCGTTCACAGGCGCAGGGACCATTACGACGTTCTGTGGTTCCAGAAAGCACGGGGCTTCGTGATACCAGGGAATCGGTGTGCTGAAGGCCACGTAGACGACACTACCGAAGATCAGCGATGAGATGGCAATTTTCGTTTTGCTCATGGGTTCCATCCGAGGTGTGGCAATGATCTGGTAGATACTGCGAAACATACTGAAGACAATCCCGGCCATGGAAAATACCATGACCGAAATCCCGATGCTCTGCAGATCATACGGTTTGAGCACCGTATACAGAAACATACTGATCGACACCAGAATCACCCAGCGATACAACCACGCCGCAATCGCGTACGTGACGAACCAGGCTCGACCGGTTTCCGGCATGAACGGATCGGGCTTCGATTCGATCCCTAGACAGTACCAGGAGAACGCTTCGCGGAGCAGTTTTTCCGATTTTTGCCGGAGATTCGGAATCTCCAGAAAGTCGCTCATCATATAGTAACCGTCGAACCGCATCAGCGGATTCAGGTTAAAGATGACCGTGGTAATTGTCGTCACGAAAAACGTGTTGAGCGCCAGGTAATGCAACATCCCCGATTCCGTCAGCCACCAGACATAGATGGCGACACCCGACAGGATGACTTCGATATACATCCCGGCCGCACCGATGATAATCCGATGCCACTTGTTCCGCATCATCCAGGAATCTGTGACGTCGCAGTACAGGCACGGACTGAACACCAGCAGCATGACACCCATTTCATGACATTCGCTGCCGTAATACACGCAACTGAGGCCGTGACCGAATTCATGGATGATCTTGGCGAGCCCCAGCGTGACCCACAGATACATCAGGTTTGGCCAGCCGAAGAAGCTTTGAAATTCGGGCAGCTTACTGCGAAACACTTCCAGGTTCGCCCCCAGCACCAACCACGATGACACGACAAAGATTACGCATATCGTGGCACAGGCCGGATGAAACATCCAGCTCACAAAGGGAAGCATCGCACGCAGCGTGCGTTCCGGATCCCAGCCTGGCAATCGCAGTGAGAGCAGACTCATCAGCGTCTGCTTGATCTTTTCCTTGCGCGTCTTCTGGCGTTCCCGAACGACAGCGGCACCCTGCCCTACGCGGTTGCTGACGACCAGTCCCTTGCGATGCAGGTCGGTGATCAGTTGCTGAATGTCGCTGAGCGTAATCTGCAGAGTCGGGAATTCAATTTTGAGCTCGTCACGAACTGCTTCGAGACTGCGGACGCCGTCCAGCAGTTCCAGAATCCGGTACTGCTCAATCTGCAGCCGATGATACTTGAGCGCCACAGGATCTTTGATGACCTGATAGCCAACGCCAAGATAATCAATTTTGGCAACAACCAGGTCTGCACGTTTTCGTAATGGAATGGGTCGCTGGTTGGAAGCGACCATGTTGCCGGAACTCATTCTGCACGCTTCTTCGGCATGATCGTGGCTTCAACCGGCAGGCCTTCCAGCAACAGCCATCGCCCGTACTTGTCCTGACGATTCGGCACATTCACATCCACGCTGAGATGCAGCGTCTGAGATTTCCTGTCCACCTTGGGGCTGATCAACTCAATCGTGCCGATGAAGACTCCATCCTTCTCCTGTGCCAGGTAAGCTGGTTCCGGGGCGAACGGGCCGCCACCTCGTTCGAAGGGATCGTCCGCGTTCTTGTCGTTCTGGATCGAGGTTCGTCGGTCTGGTTCGAAATCTGAGGCTTCCGGCTTGATCGATTTGCCGGAGGTGTCTATCCTGATTTCCACTGAATCGCCGACGAAGACTTCTTCGCGTCGCTTATAATCGACCTTCAGCACCGCCCGGAGCAGCGACATGTCTGTGATGGTGATCACCGGGTCGCCCGGTCGCACGCTTTGACCCGGCCACCGATGAATTTTTGTCACCAACCCATCAAACGGTGCATAGACCTTGTACTGAGCCAATTGAGCCGACTTGGTCTCCAGAGTCAGGCCGAGGATTTCTTTGTCCTCGCGAGCCTTCTCAAGTGACGCCATTGACTTTTTGACTTCCAGTTCCGTTTGCCGAATTTCGTTATCACTGAATGACTTGTACTTCAGGTTGGCTTCCACACGCTGCTTCAGATCGACTTCCGCCTTGTCGAGGGCAACCACCGCAAACTCAATTTCCACCATCGATTCGGACTTCTTCTGCGCCTCAGCCACTTCCTTCAGAATCAAGTCATCTGCGACCTCGATCATCAGGTCACCCTGCTTCACGTACAGCCCTTCTTTGCCGGGATTTACGCTATCCAGCTTGCCGGTGACTTCTGTGGAAATCGGCACCTCTCGAATGATCTGCATCCGTGCTTCTTCCGCCTTGATCGGCGTCTGGCCGCGAGCGACCACAGGACTCGACAGCAACACAGCCAGCAGAACGCAGACAGCCGATGTCCGAATCTCAGGCAAAAGATGGCACATGACACAGTCCTCAAGTCAAACTGGAATGGCGACCAAAAGCCGCGCACAGTGGGACTATGACGACTTTCCGATCAGATATCTAACGCAATCCTCGCTTTTGCTCAATCCCGTTGTCATTCTGACCCGCCAAATCCTTCGCGTGCCAGTGGTTTGACGTTGCTCCGGCAGTTCGGCAAAGTATATCGGCTCCCGGAAATGGTTTGACCCTGGCAGGCACTGATGGCTCAGAAAGAATGACAGATGATACGTAAAACACGAACCGGCATAGAGAATACGCTGTTGTGGCTGGCGATCGGAGTGGCATTGCTGGCTGGATCAAGCGCGCCAGTACTGGCCGGTGATATGCCGGATGTCATGCAGTCGTGTTCCGCCGTGAAGTCAAGTCCTGTTGTGTGGGATGGCGAACTGGTCTTTGCCCTGACCGCTCCAGGGCAAACAAAGCGGTTGCGTGTGTGGATTCCCATTCCGCCCAGCGATGCGGTTCAGAACGTGCTGCTGACGAACTTCACGACATTTCCCGTCGACGTAAAGCCAGAATTGGGTACGGAAGAAGTGTTTGGCAACGCGTTCGCGTATTTTGAGTTCCCGAATCCACTTGGTGCCATCATCATTCGGCATCGACTGAAAGTGCAGACTCACGAACTGCACTGGAATCTGGATGCCGCGCAGGTTCAGACACCAGCACAATGGGAGGATGAATTCAGACCGTATCTGAGAAGTGAAGTCCAGGCGGTCGTGACGAACGGACGGTTTGAGTCGTTATTAACAGAGATCCTTCCACAACGTCGAAATCCGTTGCTGGATCTGGACGCCGTGATGACGTTTGCCGACAGAAATTTCACCTACGATCACCACAAGGCGTCGCTGAAGGCAAGTTCACTGAACGCGATCGAACAGCGTGCAGGTCACTGCAGTGACTATCACGGATTCTGTGCCGCGATGGGCCGCGTGATGTCGTTGCCCACGCGCGTGACCTACGGATTCAATCCGTTTCCCAAGGCATCGCCATCGCATTGCAAGCTGGAGACGTTTCTGCCGCCCTACGGCTGGGTGAGTTTCGATGTCTCGGAAACTCAGAAGCTCACGAAAACGATTCGCGCCGACGCCACGCTGAGTGAAGCACGGAAGGAGGATCTCGTCCTTGCGGCTCACGATCGATTGATCGGCGGTTTTCGCGACAACACATGGATTCTGCAGACACGCGGCACGGACTACGATCTGATTCCCCGCGCATCAGGAAAGGTCGCCGTGGTGCGAACACTCTACGCCGAAGCAGATGGCATTCCATTGCCTGATCCGGATCCGTCGAATTCTGAGGAAACTCGATTTGCGTGGATGACCGCGCATCGGTTTACGTCAGATGTTGCGGCACCCTATGCATACAAGGATGCCGGAAACCTGGCTGTAAAGGAATGAAGACGAAGTGGGAACTGCGATACACTGGAGCACAGCCATCCGGCTGCAGCGGGCAGCCCATGACCTGTACGCCAACGGGATCCTGCGGCACTATTCCGCCGATCCGGGTGATTCGCTGCCGACTGGACCGGTTGCGGTCGGTCCAGTCGGGGGCACGACGACGGGCTGCAGTATAAAACCGCCGTCGGAGCGTTTCGTTTGTTCCCTTGGCGGGCCAGGATTCCCGACGGGCTTAGGACTGTCTGACGCCAAAGGACCTTTTATTGTGATCAGCGTCAGGTTTCCGGGGGAAGAAGTGGACACGGTGCGCACGGGCAACTTGTTTTTTCCGGTTGCCGATGCGTTTTCAGTGACTGGCCCTGAAGCACGACTTCCTGTGATGGGTAATACGGAAACTGCCGACACAGCAGCAACTTCGGTTTCTTTCGGTGGATCAAGAAACAACAATTGAGGAGACTGGATCATCTTGCGATCCGCCGCAGGTATCGTGGCCCCACCCACCGTCCCATTGCGATTCACGTTTCGCGGTTTCCGCGCGACTTCAATCAATTCGGCCTTCCGCTGCGGAAGGACGCCTTCCATCTGCTGAGCGACCTGGACAACCCATTCGGGTTCGTCACGCACAGCGCGGGACATCATGCTGCCGTAGAGCGAGATTTCAAACAGGTTGCGGTCCATCAGGGAATGCAGGACTGGTGTCAGTACTTTGGCAATCGCTGACACGCCGCTGGATGGAAACCGCACAAACACGTCCGCCTTCTGCGTGACCACATGCGTCCCTTCCGCATTTGGCGCGTAGACCGCACGAAACCAAATCAGTGCAGATGCTTCCATCGGACGCGGCAGCAGCGGATTGTGGTAACTCCCCTGACAGACGAAAACCATCTGGTTGTCGTCCTGATACAGAATATCAGCGATGCCTTCCGATCCATCAATGGCCTGCGCTTCGTATTCCATTTCGCCCGTCTGCCACATTTCAAATCGTGAAATGCCCATCACGCGCCAGGTACTGACGGCCACATCGGGATGTCTGAGCAGATACCGAAACATCGGTTCGTCAATTGTGTACTGCAGCGACGGCAGACGCCGGAACTGACTGCGCTCTTTGATAATCTGCTGAGCCCGCTGGCGGTTTTCCTGCGTCATGCCTTTGAGCGGCATGTTCGAGCGAGCATCTTCTTCCGCTCCGGGTGAAGATTCACCGTCCGCAAGAATCCGGATGCCGGCTTTCTCTGCAAGTTCCTTCAACTGGTCGCCCGAGCAACTGGAGGACGTGGCTGCAAACACCACCCCCGCGATCCCCAACGCCACAATCTGCCTCAGTCTGACACAAAGGCCGACAATTGCAGAGACTGCAGGTGTGACGGAAGAATCTGAGGGATTTGACGCCCGCATTGCATGTGTCGGACCATTCCTGAAACAAATTTCGTGTCGCACATGCGGCGCAGTGCTGCGTGTCCGGAGCTGCATAATCCCCCCTATCGGCTGACAACTGCATCCCGGTCGCACATCGAACTCCGGCCCCCCTGCAGCAGAATCTGCTGCGGACGGAGTTCGATTGAACCAGAAACATGCAGTTTCATGCGACTCTGTAACCGGCCCCCCGGAAGTCAGTTGTCGCACAATCCCCCTGACCGGAACTATCGGAATCGTCGCGAGGTCTCGTTGAGGACAATTGGTAAGTACGACCGGTTACAACAATCTTTCCAGCATCACTGACGGACAGAAGTATGGCTCCGGCACGCTGCTGCAGATTCGATCAGTCAATTCCGCCGAAACTCAGCGGCAGATGTTCCGCACGCACGGCCCGTTCATGCACCAGCGTGTCACATCCAGCTTTTCACAGTAGATATGATCCAGGCCGCGATGAAAGTCATTCTTGTCTGTCAGATCATCCAGATGATCCATGACCCTGTCAGTGCAGCGAAAACAATGACAGCCTGACAACGCAGACACGCTGACAAAGCACAGCACAAAACAGACGAAGGCACGCATGGGATTCCTTTCCCGGCAACTCACTCAAACAGAGCAAATCTCATATGTCGAGGGACCAGTGAGTGGTCAGTAATCATACTCAACCCCGGTGTACAGCCTGAACGTTGGGCGTGCAAACGGGGGTGTCAGGTTTCAGCCTGAAATGAAGAGGCGACGGCAAGCTGCAGGCTTACCCCACGATTGCCAGATCGAAATTCCTTTGCTCAGCCCTGTAGTCTGGATCGACTCTCGCGACCAGTCCGGATCTTCCGATCGGCCAGGTGCCGTCAGAGCCCGAACGTTCGAATTGTCCTCTCTGTTTAAAAACTCTGCTACGATCGATCCGTCCGCAACAAATCACCGGCAGCAATCGCCGCCTTTAATGATTCTGAGGCATCCGACTCAAGTGAAGAACATTTCAGGCGGAGATCCTGAATCCCTTTCTGGGCAAGAATACTGAAGACGACAAACTGTCAGTCCTGGATATTCTTGCGACCGATGAACACGGGAGGATGCTGAACATTGAGATGCAGACAACGTTATGCGTGGTCGGTGGCGAAGCGACCGAGCTACCCAAGCGATGTCACTCCGCGATTCGCATTCCGACTGGCATAGCACCGGAAACAACGCCTGGTCGCTTAAGGGCCATTTCAGCTATGTAATCAGCTCATTGATCACTTTCGCCGGCAGCACGCCGGTGAGGCGTTGATCAAGTCCTTGATACTTGAAGCTGAAACGTTCGTGGTCGTAGCCCAGTTGATGCAACACGGTCGCATGGAAGTCGCGAATGTGGACCGGGTCCCGGACAATATTGTAGCTGAAGTCGTCGGTCTCGCCGTAGATCGTTCCGCCCTTGAATCCACCGCCCGCCATCCACATCGTGAAGCAGCGAGGATGATGGTCACGTCCGTAGTTTTCTTTCGACAGCCCGCCCTGCGAATAGATCGTGCGCCCAAATTCACCGCCCCAGATGATCAACGTTTCATCCAGCATCCCGCGCTGTTTCAAGTCCGTGATCAGACCATACGTTGACTGATCCAGGTCGCGGCACTGATCCGGCAGACGACCAGCGACATTGGCGTGGGAATCCCAGTTGTTGTGGTAAATCTGCACAAAGCGAACGCCACGTTCCACCATGCGGCGAGCCAGCAGCATCGTGTTCGAAAGGGACCCGGGTTTCTTCGCTTCATCGCCGTAGAGTTCGTATGTCGAAGCAGGCTCAGACGCCAGATCCGTGAGTTCCGGTACGCTGGACTGCATGCGATACGCCAGTTCATACTGAGCAATCCGAGTCTGGATTTCCGGGTCGCCGACCTGGTCAAAATTCAGCTGGTTGAGCCGATTCAATCCGTCGAGCGTTGTCCGCCGCACGCTGCTCGGCACACCATCGGGATTGTTGATAAACAGAATCGGATCACCGGACGACCGAAACGACGTGGCGGCATATTCGCCCGGCAGATAGCCGGAAGACCAAAGTCGCGCCGAGATTGCCTGCACCTGTTCCTGATTCGTGGGCCGCGCCACCATCACCACAAACGATGGCAGGTTGTCATTGAGTGATCCGAGGCCGTACGACGTCCAGCTGCCCAGACACGGCCGCCCGGTGACCTGATTGCCGGTCTGCATCAGACTGATGGCGGGTTCATGGTTGATGGCCTCCGTGTACATGCTGCGAACGAAACACATTTCATCGACGACTTTTTTCGTCCACGGCAGCAGTTCCGTGACCCACATTCCGCACTGCCCGACTTTCTCGAACTGAAACTTCGAAGGTGCAATCGGGAACCGAGCCTGCCCGGAGGTCATCGTTGTCAGACGCTGCCCGTTACGGATGGATTCCGGCAGATCTTTGTCATACCAGTCGTTCATTTGTGGTTTGTAGTCAAATAAATCCAGCTGCGAAGGTCCTCCGACCATGTGCAGGTAGATCACCTGTTTGACCTTGCCCGGAAAATGCGGCGGTATCGCACCGAGATGCCCGCTCTGGCTTCCGGCTGCTTCAGCCTTCAGCGGCACACCCATTAACGACGCCAGCGCCGCCGCACCGATGACGTTTGAGCCCTGGGAAAAGAAATACCGGCGGGTCATGTTCAGGCGAAATTGTTCGAAGGCGTTCATCTGTATTCTCCTACTTATTCAGCACTTCATCCAGATTCATCATTTCATTACACAACATCGTCCATGCCGCCAGAGTCTTAGAATCCAGGCTGGCGTCCGGTTTGGTTTCCCCCGTCTTGATCAATTCAGCCGCAGCCGCGGCATGTGCATTGTAAAACGCCGTCAGCTGGCCGAGTGACTCCGTAAGAATCTGCAGCTCGTCAGGTCGGAATTCGCGACACAGCAAACGCATGCCGGCCCATTGCAGACGCTGTTCGTCGGTCGCCCCGCCCTGCTTTAAAGTATTCTCAGCAAGGCGACGAGCAGCTTCGACAAACTGGATATCGTTCATCGTCACCAATGCCTGTAGAGGCGTGTTGGTACGCTCACGGCGAACTGTACACTGTTCCCGGTTGGGCGAGTTGAAGATATCCAGCGATGCCGGTGGTGCCATCCGCTTAACAAATGTGTACAGACTGCGGCGATAAAGATTATCACCGGCATCCTGAACATACTGAGACGTCGTGCTGCCGGTCATGGCGATCGATTCCCAGACGCCTGGAGGCTGATACGGCTTCACGCTCGGTCCGCCGATCGTTGAGACTCGCAGGCCACTGACTTCCAGTGCGTAGTCTCGCACCATTTCTGCATCCATGCGGAACCGAGGCCCGCGCGACAGCAGCCGGTTTGCCGGATCCTTTTCCAGTTTTTCAGGAGTCATTACGGCAGACTGCCGATACGTCGCGAACATCACAATCAGCCTGACCAGTTTCTTCATGTCCCAGCCGCCCTCACGGAATTCAACCGCGAGCCAGTCGAGCAAGTCCTGATTGATTGGAATCTCGCCGGACACGCCAAGGTCGCCGTCGTGCGGACCAGACCAGTACCGAAGATCTCCTGCCAAAACCGATTAACCGTGACTCGCGCCGTCAGCGGATGCTCAGGCTGCAGCAGCCATTTCGCGAAACCCAGTCTATTGCGAGGAGCGTCTTTGGGAAATGGAGGAAATGCACTGGGCGTTTCAGGAGACACCTGATCGCGGCGCTGATCGTACTCGCCTCGGAATAAGACATAGGCCGTTGCCGGATCATTCTTTTCATGCATCACATGCGCGATCGTGCCACGGGCTCGAATGTCGGCTTCCTCTTTTTCCAGCGCCGCGAGGCTGGCGGTACGTTCCGTAAAGGCTGTATCAAATTTCTTCAGCCAGAAGTTGTACAGTTCGTTCGATTCTTCTGCCGTTCGTTGATCAACGGCCTTTGCCAGCGTGGCCTGAAACCGGCTGAGCTTTGCAAAAGAATCGACTTCCGCTGCCGACAGCACACGCCTCTGAATTCGCAGTTGCTGGATCGATCCGGTAAACGGCTCGCTCACGGAGCGCGATCCGATCTTCCATGGAGTTTCCGTGCGAATTGTCGAGCCGTCGAGCTTATCGTTTTCGATGTTCTTTTCCTGCACCGCACCGTTGATGAAAATCTGAATTCCGGACGCCTTGCGCGAACCGTCGTACGTCACCGCAACATGCACCCATTCGTTCGCTGGCACCTGGGCTTTACTCACAACCTTCATGCCCTGCTCTGGCCATGCACTGATAATGTGCATTCCAATGCGACGCTGCTGCATCCAGAAATCCCAGCCGCGATATGAGGGGCCGGCATCCATCCGCGCACAGATCGCACCGTTGCCGTCATTCGCCGGGACATGGATCCATGCCGCACAAGAGAACGGTTCATCGCCTTCGAAGTTGCCAGCATCGGACACTTCACAAGCAGCCCCCTGAACTTTGAGTGCCTTGCCGTTCAAGCCGTCTGTCCAACCGGCAGAATCATTCAGCGTCACTTCGACAGGACTGTCATCCAGAATTAGTCCCAGCGTCTTGCCGTCGCCTTCATTCAATTCTGCCAGCAGATGCAGCCCTTCCGCAGAAACCGGTTCACCCAACGTCGCAGGTGTTGCAATGGTGGCCCAGGTATCGAATTCGGCTCGCGCCGCTGTGCGTCGTTCTTCAACCGCCACCCGAGCTGCGGTAATCAGCGGTGGCAATGCTTCAAACCGGTTTCTATCGGCTTCCATAGGCACGGCAATAATTGGTGGCGTGTCTTTGATGTTTCCGTCGCGGACGGCTTGAGTCGTGTTATTGAAGAACGCAGCCATCTGATAAAACTCGTTCTGGCTGAGCTGATCAAACTTGTGACTGTGGCATGTGGCACAGCCTGCGGTGAGTCCCATCCAGACTGCCGACACGGTTTCTGTACGGTCGCGGGTGTAGAGCACGGCGTACTCTTCGTCGATGATCCCGCCTTCGTTTGTCGTCATGTTGCAGCGGTTAAAACCGGATGCCACTTGCTGATCGAGTGTCGCGTTTGGCAGCAGGTCGCCGGCAAGGTTTTCAATCGTGAACTCATCAAACGGCATATTCTGATTGAAAGCCTGAATCACCCAGTCGCGATACGCCCACATTCCACGGTAGTTGTCGAGTGAATTCCGTGTGAGTCAACGTATCGAGCATAATCAAGCCAGTATCGACCGCGATGCTCACCCCACTGTGGACTGGCCAGCAGTGAATCGACAAATTTCTCGTAGGCATCGGGCGATTGATCATTGACGAATGCATCGACGACTTCCCGAGTCGGAGGCAGTCCTGTGATGTCAGACTCACCCGCCGCGCAGGGTGTGCGGCGATCCGCTTCGACCGCCGGTGTCAGACCGTTTGCGACCAGCTTCTGCAGCACGAAATTGTCGATTGGATTCTTTGGCCAGTTCGCGTGCGTGGCCCTGAGTGATTCCGGGACAGCAGGGACCTCCGCCCTCACCGGCGCGATATAGGACCAGTGCTGCTGATACTCTGCGCCGCTCTGAACCCAATCCACAAGCAATTTTTTTTGTGCAGGACTGAGCGGCTTTTTAAGTTCCGGAGGAGGCATGATCTCTTCCGGATCGTCACTCAGGATCCGGCGTATCATTTCGCTCTCGTCCGGTTTTCCCGGACTGATCGCACCCTGCTCAATGGCCGCATCGCGCTGGTCCATCCGCAGATCGGCTTTGCGAGCCGCACTGTCCGGCCCATGGCACGTCAGACACGTGTCCATGAAAATGGGACGGATGTCACGATTGAACTGGATTACATCCTGAGCATCGACAACAGTCGTCATCAGGACCGTTACGGCGAATGCAGCCATACAGCGAGTCGTCGTCATGGCAGTCAACTTTGATATTTGAAGGCAGGAAGTTACTGGGGGGGAAATCGACTTGCATCGACTCTTTCTCAGAGTGACAAGGGAACGATAACCCTGTCAAGCATTCTTAATTCTACGCACCACGGACTCCCAAACACGGCTTATTCCTCGCAAAAATGAAACTCACCGTGCCGCAATCAGCGCCACAGTCGAAGTAGGATGTGTGCAGCGCAGCGAAACACACCACTTAGCCAATCATTGTCGTGCTTTGCGCGTTGCTTCACGCAACTATCTGCATGCACAGCCGCCATGGCAGAGTCACAGGTACATGCGTCGATTCCGTCACGGGGACGCAAATTTGTCGAAACTCACGGAGAAGGCAGGAAGTTGGACGCGATCACCAGCGATAACGGAAACCTTGTACTTCTTGTCGAAGTCACCGATTTGCTCATGCCAGATACGAAGTCATGGGGACCTCGTCGAACTTGGCAACGAAGAATTCCATGCCGAAGTGGTCCACGGTGAAGCAGGAAGTGTGACTGTCTACATTCTTGACAGTGCCGCCAAAGTGACTGTTCCGATTGATGCCACGGAACTGACGATCAACGTTTCACACGACGGCTAATGCCCATTTGCCGAAGTCGCACGGATCTGGTCCAGAGCCAGGTCAGCGACTTTCTTCATTCCAATCCGTCTCAATGCAACCAAGACGTCCGTAATCTTGTTCCCACTCTGGTTGTGACCAGTACTGTTGGCAACTGCCAGAATTGCCGCGGACAATCCCGGATCCATCTGCACCTTTCTCCCGATGTCTGAAAAATCAAGTGAGTCTGATGTCGCTGAGAAGAACATATCAACGGCCATCGTAGACGTGGGCTGATTGGCATGAATTGCATCGTCCTTAACTGCGGCCGTCGATGCGAGTCGATGCCGGGAAGCCCAGACAAAGGCCTTAGCTGCGAATCCCGAATAATTTGTTGGTTTGTAGATCACATCGTCCACACCACGGCTGATCAGTTCTCGCGTCATCCGTGGATCTGTAATTCCCGAATGCACAATCACCAGAGGGCGATTCGGCCTGGACAGAATCTCCACAGCCAGCGTATGCCCGTGCATGTTCGGCATGCAAAGGTCTGTAACCACGAGATCAAACTGATACATTTCCAATTGACTGAGGGCGTCAAGGGCACCCTCCGAGTACGCACAGTGAAAGCCTTCCTGTTCCAGATTGAATCCGACCGTCTTGCGTGAAATGACATCATCATCGACGACAAGGGCGTTGAGTGGTTCGATGGTCACGTTGCTCTCCTTGGCTGGGAAAACCGATGTTTCAGAGTCTTGATTTTTTTCACAGTCGATCAACTCATGGTCAGCGCCCAATGGCACTCACTTTCCAAAGTAGACGTCACTCTCCGAGTGACGCAGGCCGCAAGACGATGCTTCATTTTTGCGATGATCACTATCATGTTTTCGCAGTGCTGCGAAACGCGGGAATGAAATCCAGGCAGCGTCCCATTTCAGCTCGAAGCCCATGGACCAGGGCAAGCTGAATTGTGGACTGACCGCCGCGACCGGCATCTTCTATTTCGGCAGCCAATCGCTGAAGTACTTCCGCGCCAATGATGCCAGCGGTTCCTTTGAGTGCGTGCGCAGCTTCAGCGGCCGCCAGTAGCTCGTTTCTTTCCACATGCTCGACAATTTTTTCAACGTTGCGTTTTCCGCTGGATTCAAACTCCTCAAGCAACATCAGTGCAAACGAAATCTTTCCCAGACATCGCGACATCAGTCCTTCCGAATCGATGGGGAGCGGCCCCGAGGATGCGATCTGACTTGCCGCCTCATGAATTCCTGCGGACATGTTGGATGTCATAGCTTTCAACCTCGAAATGGACACTGAATTGGAATTAACGAAAGCGTTGCAATGTCAAATGGGACGATGCCGCCGCCGTTGTATTTGCGGGGTCAATGTTGAAGCAAATGTTTGGCGAAAATCATTGGAGGCATACGGCTTCCCGCGATGGCAGGTGTTGCAGAAGAGTTGTCAGCAAAAGATTGGAATTGAGAGGCTTGGTCAGATAATCGTCCATGCCTGCTTCGACGCACCGTTCACGATCGCCGCTGACGGCATTGGCGGTCAGTGCAATGTTCGGAATCCGCCGCGAATCCGTGGAGCCCGCTTCCCACCGTCGAATTGCTCGGGTCGCATTAAAGCCGTCCATCACTGGCATCTGACAGTCCATGAGCACGAGGTCGTATTGCTGGCCCTGGACTGCCGCGACTGCGTCTTCGCCGTCTTCGGCCAAGTCGCAGGTGCAACCAAAATGCTTCAGGATTTCTTCGACAAACATCTGATTGATACGATTATCTTCAACGACCAGCACATGGCCGCTGAGTTGAGGTGGAATTTCCGCCTGCCGGAAATTTGGCTCATCCGCAACCGTTGATTCAATCGGCTTCTGAGCCGTCACTGTGATGAGCGAATCAACGTCAGTCGTCGACTCACTCAGCTGAACCGGCACCTCAAACCAAAAGGTCGAGCCGTGGCCGATTGCACTGTCGATACCAATGCGGCCACCCATCAGTTCCACCAACTCTTTGCAAATCGAGAGGCCCAGACCAGTGCCGCCAAAGTTGCGTGTGGTCGAACTCTCCGCCTGAGTGAACGGACAGAACATGCTGTCGAGTTTCTCCGCAGGAATTCCGATACCCGTATCGGTGACAGACATCCGAATTCTGGCATTGAATTGATCGTGTTGGAGGCATTCGACACCGACCGTCACGGAACCTGTGGATGTGAACTTGATGGCATTCCCAATCAGGTTGACGAGGATCTGCCGCAGTCGATGACTGTCGCACATCGCGTTTACGCAAGCGCTCGGGCTGACATGAGTACGAAGGTGAATTCCTTTCTGCGCAGCTCCATAATTCATAACATCGACGACGTCGCAGACCAAAGTCTCGATCTGGCACTCGTGCAGGTCGAGTTCGACTTTCCCCGCTTCGATTCTGGACAAATCCAGAACATTGTTGATCAGTTGCAGGAGCAGTTTTCCACTAGTCCGACTGGCATCAACGTAACTGACCTGTCGTTCGCTCAATTCCGTTTTCAACAACAGCTCATTCATTCCCAGGATACCATTGAGCGGAGTTCGCAATTCGTGGCTCATGGTCGTCAGGAACTGGCTCTTGGCCTGATTCGCGTAAACTGCTTCAATTTTGGCAAGTTCCAAATCGTGTGTGCGAGCAGAAACGCGAGATTCGAGGTCTGCGTTCAGGTTGCGAATGATCTGTTCAGAATCGTGTACGGCGTCCAGATTATGGCTTGAGGCTGCGATGGCCTGGTTCATGGCAATCGTGATGTGGGAGATTTCGTCGCTGCCCGTCGGTACCAAACGCTGACTCAAGTCGCCCTTCGCGACTGCATCCAAAACGCCCATCACCTGTGCCAGTCGCAACACAATCCGGCGACCAATGATGTGGCTGATCAACCCAACCGTGACCGCCACCGCGAGGCCCAGCAGAACTATGAAAAATATTCGGAACTCCAAATGTCGCCTGGAAGATGCTTCTTCGGTGACTACAGCGACTTTCGAGATCATCACGATTTCGTCGATACATCTCCGATGGGCGTCGTACAGTTGACGTAACTTGCCATTGGCCAGCTTCTGAGCGTTGCCTGATTGACCGCTCAGAACCAATGGCAGAAATTCACGACGGACTGTCTCAAAAAATTGTTGTGCTGGTTTGAACGACTGGACCACAGTCAAGTCACGGAGTGGCCCCTCGGGCAATGTCTTAACCCAGAATCTGTGCCTCTCGAGATAGGCCGTCTCAACAATGGTCAGCGAATGCGCAAGAACAGCGATCTCTTCCGGGGTCGCCTCGAACTGCGCCATTTGCAAAACGAGTAGATGGGCCTCAATGATATATTCCGGCGGTGGAAGCACGTCGGCGAGCAGATCTTTCATTTGAATGACGTGCTTGTATCTTGGCCCATCCACTTTGGTAATTTGGATCGTGTTATGGGCCATCAGCCCGAATACTGCGAGTCCCAATAGAAAAATAATCGTCATCACGATAAGTTGCAGGCGAATTGACATCCGCGACAGCATGTAATTCATGAGAGTGTTCCTGCGATCTTTTCCAGACACCCTGCTTCCTGCAGTGTGAGGTGTTGCAGGAGAGTTTTGTGCAGGAGATCGGCATTGAGAGGCTTGGTCAAATAGTCGTCCATGCCTGCTTCGATACACCGTTCCCGATCGCCCTTCACGGCGTTGGCGGTCAGCGCGATGATTGGAATTCGCCGCGAATCCGCGACGCTGACTTCGCACCGCCGAATCTCCCGCGCGGCATTAAATCCGTCCAGAACGGGCATCTGACAGTCCATCAGCACGAGGTCGTATCGCTGACTTTGAACGGCCTTCACTGCGACGTCGCCGTTTTCAGCAAGATCACACGTGCAACCGAAATGATTCAGAAGTTCCTGAACGAACATTTGATTGATGCGATTGTCTTCGGCGACCAGCACATGTGCGTTGAGTTGCGGTTGTGCTTCCGCCTGCCCGACGTTTGCCGCATTCCCAGCTGTTGATTCATTCACCTGGACGGGGACTTCAAACCAAAATGTTGAGCCATCGCCGATTTCACTGTCGATGCCGATGCGGCCACGCATCAGTTCCACCAACTCTTTGGAGATCGAGAGTCCCAGCCCCGTGCCGCCAAACTTTTGTGTGGTCGAACTTTCCGCCTGAGTGAACGGACGAAACATGCAGTCGTGTTTCTCGGCAGGAATTCCGATCCCGGTGTCTGTGACGCAGAACCGAATCCTCGCATTGAACTGATCGCGGTGGAGACATTCGGCGCTGATGGTCACTGAACCCGTGGCTGTGAACTTGATGGCGTTGCCAATCAGGTTGACCAGAATCTGTCGTAAGCGATGGCTGTCGCACATTGCTGTCACACAGGCACTCGGATTGACGTGAGTGCGCAGCAACAGTCCTTTCTGCATAGCTCCAAAACTCATGGCATCCGTCACGTCGAAGATCAAAGCCTCGATTTGACATTCCCGCAGGTCGAGTTCAACCTTCCCGGCTTCGATCTTCGACAGGTCCAGGACATTGTTGATCTGTTGCAGCAGTAGTCTTCCGCTGGTACGAGCGGCATCGACATAACGGGCCTGTTGTTCGCTCAGTTTCGTCTGGAGAAAAAGTTCATTCATTCCAAGGATGCCATTGAGCGGGGTTCGCAATTTGTGGCTCATCGTCGTCAGAAACAGACTCTTTGCCTGATTCGCAAATTCCGCTTCCGCCTGATGTGACGCGGCCTGCAGCGTCGCCTCGCGGATGTGGTGGATCGAAAGAATCAGGAACACCACTTCAAACACGACCCAGCCAGCGTGCTCAAGTGAACGCCACAAGGTTGGAACTCCGGAACCGTAAACGGACATCGGCAAATACCAGCCACGCAGCAAATGATCGACTGTGACCACGGCCGCGGTTGTGGCCAGCACCCTCCAGTCTCGGTAAAACGACAGAAACGCCAGCGACCCAAAAACGTGGAAGTGGGTTTCAATTCGGCCGCCCGTCAGATGGATCAGCAGTGCAGACATTAACGCCTGCGCGACCGCAATCACGTGCCGCGTTAACGGGATTCCTGGATAAAGCACGGCGAGTGTGATGGGCGCGACATTAATGATGGCGCCCAGAAGAATGGAGGCGATCAGATGTGGATGAATCTGATTTTCCGGCCCCTGCCAGGTCTGCGGCGAGATCATCAGCGTGACGCCGATACTGGCCAGCCATTGCAGCAGCATCAGCGCGGCAAATTGCCGATCCGTCCTGATGCATGCCTCGGCTTCGTAGTGCCTTGCCAATTCAGTGGTTCGCGTTGCAAGTGTGCGAGACTGGCTGTGATTCTCATTTGATGGTTTCATCGCATGGACTCCCCAGCGGTCTCATGAGCTGCGAAGAGCGGGCAGCCGAACACGTCACACTTGATAGACTTCTGGCGCTTTCCCGAAAGCAATGCAATGATCGCGCTGCGTCCGACACTGTCGCCCTGATGACCGCGTGCGGCGGTGATGCCACCACTAAAGATCTTCTTTCCGCTGTGGTCGTACAAGGCCGCGTGACCGGACGTCGTGGCTCCGAAATGTCGAGCTTCGACGCCGTCTTCGTCCACCTGGACATGAATTCCCGGAACTGCTGCGGCTGACTTCCACAGGTCTGTTCTTGTCCAGTCGGCAGACTCGGCGTGTGGCTTGTAGAACAAGATCGTTACGGAGACGGCATCCGGACAACGAGCCACGATTTCCTCCAGCGCGGCAAGACTCGCGCGGCTGCACGGGCAGCGAGGATGCATGGCGACAACAAGATTGGGCCGCGTGTGATCAAGTGCAATATGGGTATCAACTGGCCAGCTTCGCTGCCGGACGCCGTCCTCGCCAGGAGTGCTCGAATACATGAGCAAACCGATGAATCCGACTCCACTCAAGATGGCCCAAAGCACCAGGCCGAGCCCCGTCCACGCTCGGGCGGTTAAGATTGTCGTTTTGGGCACAGATTCGCTTTCGGTTTGGCGAGTGTTGCATCAATTCCACCACTCTTTATCGAAAGATCGTCCCAGAACTTGCGGCAGCCCTTGTCAGGAAAATCCTGAAGGATCCACTCGAAATGGAGTAGTCGCAGCGTTCCCAAGCGACATCGAGAAGAAGTCCTACCCCTGCCGGTAAGTATTAGTATCGGGGGGAATTATCCCATTCCGGATGGCGTATCGTACTAATCCTGGAACATCAAAAATCTGCAGGCGATCCATGAGCCGCACCCGGTGCGTCTCGACCGTCTTCACACTCAAACCAAGCTTACTGGCAATGACCTTCAACGCATTGCCCTCGGTGATGAATTGCAGAATCTCGCGCTGCCGTGCAGTCAGCACGTCGGCCATGGTAACTTCGCAGCCCAGCCGTTGCATATAGGCCTCGACGACGTGTTTGGACACTGAGGGAGTGAGGTAGGTCGCACCGCCGGCAACCGCCCTGATCGCCACTTCAACTTCCTGTGCATCGGCGTCTTTCAGCAGATATCCAGTTGCGCCGGAACGCAGCGCCTGGAAAACGTACTCTTCGGACGTGTGCATCGAGAGGATGAGGACGCGAACTTTCGGAAACGCCTTCGTGATTTGAAGTGTCGCTTCAAATCCGTTCATCTCGGGCATCGAAATATCAGTCACCAGCACATCGGGCTGTATTTTTTCCACGAGCTGAAGGGCTTCACGGCCGTTGCTGGCCTGACCCACGATTTCGATCTCAGCCAGGTTCTCGATCATTGAGCGGATTCCGGCTCGCACAACAGTATGGTCGTCGGCAAGGATCACTCGAATCTTATTCATGACGATTCGTGCTCTGGAACATTTGCTCTCTGAAAAACCTGTAATGACGCATCATCGTCGCTGGTCACCGAACCCGTCAGATTGGGTGACCGGCGAGGTCTGTGTGGCCGGACCTGACTGCTGAGTGTCGATTGGAAAACGGGCGCACACGACAGTGCCGGAAGTTGCCGACGAATTGATCTTCAGCGTGCCTCCCACAAGTTCGACACGTTCCTGCATGCCGAGCAATCCCAGGCCTGTGGATTGTGGCGACCGAATTCGGGCGAACGCTGCGTCGAAGCCGACGCCATCGTCGATCACGAGCAAGACCCATTCGGATTCGCTGGTTCGTAATTCGAGTCGCACGTGGCGAGCCTTCGCGTGTCGGGCGATGTTGGTCAAACTTTCCTGGGCGACGCGGAAGCATGCCGTTTCCATGTCCTTTGACGCTCCCTGAAACAATTCGTCGGTCAGGAATTGCGCCGCAAAGCCAACGATTTTCGCCTGGCGGTCAAGGCACCAGCGGAGCGCGGCGATTAGCCCGATGTCATCCAGCATCGATGGCCGCAGATTGAGAGCGAGACTTCGCACCTGTTCAAGCGTCCGATCGACATTGGCCAAAGTCTCTTGCGTCAGTGACAGGTTGGTTGAGCCAAGTGCCAACTGCATCGCCTTGACGTTGAGCCTGATGCCAGTCAGTGACTGTCCGATTTCATCGTGCAGTTCGCGAGCCAGATGCCGTCGTTCGTTTTCCCGAGTGACGATCAGTTGCCGCGACATGTCCTGCAGTCGCCGACGACTGTCGCGCATTTCATCCTCCATCAGTCTGCGCTCGGTAATATCGACGTGCGAGCCGAGCATTCTGGAGGGCACGCCCAGTTGATCGCGCAACACGCGAACCTCTCGCAAGAATCCAGCGATACGAACCGTTTTTGTGCCGGAACCGAAATTCGCATTCGTAATCAGGCGATGGATGTGCCAAATAAGCCGTTGTCGTCGCGAGTACTCGTTCAACATCGTCCGGATGAACGCGGCTTCTAAATTCATCGAACCTGTTCTGTATCTCGTGGTCCTCGTAGCCAATCTGACGTTTCCAGATCGTCGAGAAATGCACGTCATCGGTCTGCAGATTCCAGTCCCACAGCCCGGTGTTGGAACCAGTCGTGGTCAGTCGCAAACGCTCTTCGCTCTCGCGGAGGATTGCCTCTCCTCGCCTGCGTTCAGTGATGTTGCGAGTGATGGCCAGCAAGGCGGTGACGTGGCCATACTCGTCGTGCAGTGGCGCGGCGTGCGTTTCCATCCACAATCGCGTGCCTTTGAGGCCAATGATTTCGAACTCCAGCGTCCCTGACTCTCCGAGAAATACGCGCCGCGTCAGATCTTCAAAGACAGGGCGGTGTTCCGGGACAATGAAAGGGTTGATGCACTGATTGGCGACCTGCTCGAAGGTGTCCGCTTCAATCATCGCCAGGCCGGCGGGATTCATCTCCAACAGCGTACCGTCCGCAGCAAGCAACTTCAGACATTCCGGCGCTAAGTCGAAGATTGCCCGCAGCCGCTCTTCGCTCGACCTCAACCGCATGGCTTGTGACCGAAGTTGCTGTTCAACAATCTTCCGCTCCCCGTTCCCTTTTTGCTGGACGTGGTTCCCCATTTCGAGGGGCGATGTCATTGCTTTGCCGTCGTAGATTAACCCGTCGCTCAAGAGGCGTAATGACTCTGATTCAGTCGCGTTTTCCGCGTGCGGTGGTGTGGATTGCTGTGCGATCGTTGTCATGCAAATAAGTACTCGAACCAGGGATCATCAGCCTTTGCGGCCTTTGACCTTGGGTGGGAGATCCCCGAACTGAACGCTTTCAGTCAGTGGAATCGAAAGTACGTCAATAAAACGCCCGACAATCGTATAGGGAAAATCCTGACAGCGCTGGCCGACAGCAGAAACAGCTGAATATGTCGATCAACACTCTTGCGTGCGGCACGATGACCGCAGGTGATGAAGATTGTGTCGTCATCTCGACGGTGTTTACGCCCCTGAAGCACGGTGCGTTTTCCGTTGACTCAGCAGGGCCGAATTATTCTGATGGGACAAGCTCATAGAAATGACAGCTGTCCACCATCAGCATCGCAAAGCCACTGGGGAATACAAGCGGATTGGCTTAAGTCCTTCATAGACTGCGTTTTTCGGCGCGCGATTCTCATGTGCCGCGTCGGATGCGAATCCAATATGCAGGCTCAATAAGCTGGGATACCGTATGAGAATTGAGAAGCTGAATCGGTTTCTCTCAATAAAGGGAAAATTATCGTTTTCCGGAAAGAACTGGCGGTACCTGTTGCGTCAAGTAACCGCAGCCACGTGATTTCGTGAATGTTCTCAGCAATCAGCGACGTCGAGGACAGCCCTGGCTTGTCCCCGATTTTTTTAAAGTGGGATAAGCTTCGAGCTTGTCAATGCAGCTCAGGAACCATTGCGCCTTCTCCAATCGATGAAAAAACCGAAAGCCAACTCCCCTCACACGTTCAAATGAAATCACCCACAGCTTTCCAATGTCTGCAAACACCCGCGTCAAACCTTTGTGTAAATCCGTCATTGCCTCCCTCATGCGGTTGAGAGTAAGACACTCCATCCCACCGTGACCATCCCCCGCCGCCTGAATTAAATCCGAGCTGACATCTCGGCCTGACGTCGAGAGGCCGAACCCTCACACTCTCAACCCTGGTTTGAAGGAGCGCGAAGATGAAGAACGTGAGTCGTCGTTCGGCGATGAGGGCGTCCACTGCGGGGGCCGTGGTCGTCGGTACTGATGTCCTCGGTGGTACGGCCTCGGGCAAAGAGCCGAAGGCCACCAAACTGTGGACACTGGAGGGTGAGCTGAATATCCACCCGAAGTTCATCTACCGCTACTACATCGTGCTCCTCGATGGCCAAAAGTGCGCCCTGTACGGGTCCGATCACAGCCGCGAACCGGAACAGCTGGCCCGCGTCCAACTCCCGGACTTCGTGCGGGTACGGGGCGTGCTGGGGACCGCCCAACATCCCGGCGGGACCAAAGAAAACCCGTCCCCGTTTCCCCAAGGGTGGACGCTGTACATGGATGTCCACGAGGTCGAGGCGTTGAATTACGACCTCGGCCCCAAGCCACAACCCGGGTCAAAGCGATAAAGTAGCGGGCGCGTCGCAGGGCCGAACCAAGCCGTGAACCGGAGTACGCGGTCTTATGTTTTTGTAAATGGAAACCGGACTGGCGCGTACCCGGTTACGGCGGTCGTTCGTCGTAAGGAAGGCAATTAATGCTTCAACTCATTTACAGCAGCGCAGCAACTGTAACATTTTCTGCATCTGACCTCCGGGAGTTACTTGCCTTTGCTCGAAACAACAATCGGTCTTTGGATGTCACAGGAATGCTTTTGTACCAGGATGGATCGTTTCTTCAGGTCCTTGAGGGCGAAAGTGAAGCTGTCCTCTCCCTTTACACCAAGATTGAAAAAGATAAACGTCATTCCAATATAAAACTCCTGTTGCGGAAGGATATCGAGGAACGAGAGTTTAGTGAATGGAGCATGGGCTTCTTTGATGCAACCCGTACCGCCAGAAATCAAGGGGAAGGGTTTGTAGATTTCTTTAGTACTGCTACATCAACTGACCCAGAGGAAGGGCGTGCGAAGAAAGCCCTGCATCAGTTCAAGGAAGGTGCTTGGCGACAACGTGTCAACGTGAAGGACTGATGCCCTGTCTCAATGCAGGTTCGGCAAACAATTGCCATGCACTTATAAAAACTGACGCACCATATTTACAGCAGCGCTGCTGAAGAGGGACGCCAAAATGTGCGACACCTCGCCCCCCGCCGCTGTTCTGGACCGCGTGAACCCCGGGGACTTTTCGTTCGCATTTCCGCCAATTGTCGATACGCATACGCGGGTAGTTTATTCCTGCGAAGCATTGGTGAGAGGCATTGAATCCAACGGCCCGAAGCAGGCAATCGTGCGCGCAATCGCGCAGGTATGCATCGATCTGGGCATCGACTTCGTAGTCGAGGGAGTGGAGACCGTCGACGAATTCTCCTGGTTCACCGACCTCGGTGTGAATCTGTATCAGGGCTACCTGTTTGCCAAACCCCAGTTCGAGGCGATGCCGTCTTTTCAAATACCCGAGCTCAAATGATTCGGCAAGAACTGTGCTCGCGTGGCCTGTCAGTGAGCGCCCAAAACCAGCCAGTTGGAGGCGCTTCAAAACCAGCCATTTTGAGAGTTGAGAGATGCATTGCAGACTGCGTGCGGGAATTTTTTCCGTGGTCAGGGGGCAGGCATGCTGAATCGGCCATCAATGGCACAAACACAGGCAATACAGGCGCTTGCGGCAACGAGTCAATCGAATCCGGATGACGGTGCCAGGGATGACGGTGCCATACACTTGATAGGCCGAGTATCCAACGTCGCGAAAAATCGGGGTCGAGGATTTCTGTGCGATTGTCTACCACGCCATGGGACTGAAGGTAGACGATTCCATCATGGATCTGTCAGGCCGTCCGACTCACTTGGTGCCGGGCGGTGAAGTTCCTTCGGAATTGGTGTAGGTGTGTTGCAGTAGGTCGTTTCTGCCGGAAAGGACTTTGCAGCTTGCTGCAAGCTGCGCCCGGTTTGGGCTGATGAAGGAACCACATGTCGGCGTTGAGCGGACGTCCGCTTTACTTTGATTTTGTCGGCCTCTCAAGGCGAGTCAGGTCAATCATCATCGTCGGCAACTCTATTGCACCGCCAGCAGTGACCGTGACCTTGAAGCTTTTCTCAAGATACCCTGGTCGCTCATGCCAGATCTTGAATGTGTGTTCTCCGACCGGCAGTTGATCGATTTCAAACTTTCCGTCTTTGTCCGTGAGTGCCGCGTAGGGATGATCGACGACAAGCCAGTAGCCTTTCATCCATGGGTGGAAATCACAACTGATCATGAACGGGAACGATTCTGGTTTCCGAAAAGTTAACTCCATTGTGTAATTCCGAGTTACCAATGCTCCAATTGATGCACTCTTCAGTGCGGAATGATGAGGATTGTGCGGCACTTGGTCATCGCTGCTGAATTTTAACACCTGGCCCGTACGCAGAATCTGGCAATGCGGAACAAACTGACAACCCTTGTGAGTCACCGTTACTGGAACTTCCGAAGGCTTCACCAGATTCGGATCAATCCCCTTGGGCATTTTGTCGAGATACACAAACACGTTCGCCAGGCCTTGTGAATCCTTATCAATGATGAGGTCTTCTGCGAAATGATCTTCCGCAGCACAGACGGCCTTGTCTTTTACCTCTGCATCCTTTGCGATGAGAAGCTTGCGTTCCGGGATTTCTCCTTCAACAATGATCTGCCCGCGAATCGATCCCCAGTCGTCGGCCTGAGCCGTGCGGGCGACAACATTGCCGCTGTGTAGCACTGCCAAAAACAGAATCATCTTGCGAATCATATGTGACATCCTGTTGGCGAAAGTTGTCTCACTCGGGCAAAGCAGTGTGTCAGTGTATCGCCTCTTTTGCAGGGTGACATGGTCAACGCGTTCCGCTTGATCCGAGATTCGAGACTTCGTGCACTCAAAGAAGTCCCCAGTTTGCTGCAGGATTTGCATTCTCCTGCAATCCCGGTAGCTTTGGTTCCGATTTCAATTTACTCTCGTCAATCCTTTCGTTCTTGCCCCATTCAAATCCATCCCACCTCAGTTGAGTTTGACCATGCGTTTTGCGTTGCCAGTGCTTGTTTTGCTTTCCGCTTTCTGTGCCATGAGCAACTATTTGCCAGCACAGGACACTGCTACACCGAAAGCCACATCAAGCCTCGATCTCCCGATTCAGGCATTGCTCGTCACCGGCGGCTGCTGTCACGACTACGATCGCCAGAAACTTATTCTGACACGTGGCATCAGTGCCCGAGCCAACGTGCGCTGGACCGTCGTGCATCAGGGTGGAACGAGCACAGATACGAAGATTCCACTTTACGACGATCCCAACTGGGCAGATGGTTTTGACATCGTCGTTCACAACGAATGCTTCGCCCATGTCACGGACACGGAATTTGTGGACCGCATTCTGAAGCCGCATCGCGAGGGCCTGCCCGCCATCCTGATTCACTGCGCGATGCATTGTTATCGAGTCGGCGATGATCGGTGGTTTGAATTCTGCGGCGTCCAGTCACCGGGTCACGGGCCGCATTATTCGTACACGATCAACAACCAGAAGCCCGATCATCCGATCATGGTGGGTTTTGGCGAACGGTTTGTGGTTCCCAAAGGTGAGCTGTATCACGCAGCGAAAGTGTTTGGTACAGCAACTCCGCTGGCCATCGCCAATCGTGAGGACAACAGTGAACCGCAGGTCTGTGTTTGGACGAACGACTATCACGGCACACGTGTCTTCGCGACGACGGTGGGACATTACAACGAGACGATGGTCGAGCCCACGTACCTCGACATGGTCACACGCGGCCTGTTATGGGCTGTGGGACGCGACCCTGAGAAAGATTTCACTCCGATCACGTCGGCGATCGACAAAGAAATTCGAGCTCTCGTCACGGTCAGGATCGAAAAGAATTCTCCTGTGCTGACGCAGGGCTGCTGCGGCGAAGGCAATCTTGTCTTCAACAAGCCGGCCAAAGCCACCAGTGAAGAAACCGGCAAGAACAACTTTGCGAAGAATGCCATCGATGGCCGACTCGACACTCGCTGGTGTGCGAATGGCGCACAAAGCGGCGAATCGATCACACTCGACATGGAGAAGCCGCAGTCGATTCGCAACGTGCGGCTGCACTGGGAATCGAAGAATACCGCGTATCAGTACACGCTTCAATCGTCCGCGGACGGCAACGACTGGACGATGCTGGCAGATCACGCAAAGAACAAAGACCCGAACGGGCTGTCCGTGGACGCGGTCAAAGCAGACGACGCGCGATATCTGAAGATCACGTTTCAGGGCTCAAACGGCGGAGGCTGGGGCAGTATCTGGGAAATTGAAGCATATCCCGGCGAGCTGCCTCCATTGCCGGAAGGCATCGCCGCAGGAGTTGAGGGTTCTGCTTCTGTTGAAGATGTGAAAGCTCCTGAAGGATTCGACGTGAGTTTGTTCGCGGGTCCACCACAGGTCACCTATCCAGTCTGCATCACAACATCAGTTGACGGCGAAGTTTTTGTCGGCGTCGATGAACAGGGGTCGCTCGGCAAAGATCCGGGCCGAGGCAAAGTCGTGCGGTGCATCGACACAGACGGCGATGGCAAGGCCGACAGGTTCAACGACTTCGCGAAGATGGATCATCCCCGAGGATTGGTCTATGACAACGGCACGCTGTGGGTTCTGCATCCGCCGTTTCTGTCGGCCTTTTACGATCTTGATCGCGATGGCACGTCAGACGCAAGCGAAGTGCTGATCGAAGGCATCAGCACGGAAGAAGTCAATAAGCGAGGCGCCGACCACACGACCAACGGCATTCGCATGGGCATCGACGGCTGGATTTACATCGCAGTCGGTGACTTCGGATTCAACAAGGCGGTTGGCAAAGACGGCACGACTCTCAGCAAACGCGGCGGCGGAGTTGTCCGAATTCGTCCGGACGGCACCGAGATGGAAGTCTACTCCTGGGGCCAGCGAAACATCGTCGATATCGCGATTGATCCGTTCATGAACGTGTTCACTCGCGACAACACCAACGACGGCGGCGGCTGGGATATTCGTCTGTCTCACGTCATGCAGACAGCCAACTACGGCTACCCGTCGCAATACATCAATTTCACCGACGAGATCATGCCGCCGCTGGCGGATTACGGTGGCGGTTCCGGTTGCGGAGCTCTCTACTTTCAGGACGACCGCTGGCCTGCTCTATAATGACATGCTGCTGACCTGCGACTGGGGCCGCAGCGAAGTGTTCAGCCATCGCCTGCCCCGCAATGGAGCAACATTCGACACGCAGCAGGACACGTTCCTGAAAATTCCTCGACCACGGATGCCGACGCCGATGCCAGCGGGCGTTATTCGTGACGAGCTGGAAGAACGGGAATTTCGCGTTCGAACGCCCTGACGTCGGTTTCGTCGCGATGATCACGCCGAGCAATTTTGTGCCTCACCCGGCACCGCGTCTGCTGAGTCTCAAAGGTGCAGAACTGACCCAGGAATTACGCAGTCCGTCGGATGCACTGCGTCTGGCAGTCCAAAACAGACTGTTGCCTCCTCGCATCGTCCCGCAAGTTGCCGCCGATCCAGAACTTATTGAACGCTTTCTTCGGCACCGTGAGTACAATGGAGAACACTATACAGGTCCCCAGGGCGTTAACACGCTCAAGGTCAATTTTTCGGTCCACGAAGCACTCGTTGAGCTCGCGAAGAACAAGTTCGTTCCACTCTCGTCGCGCGTTGCGGCAGTTTGGACTCTGCGACAGCAGGCAATGCCTGGTTTCAAGGTTGCATTCGGTTCACTGCTGATCGATCCCGATCTGCGTGAACACGTGATCCGAGCTGCCGCGGATCGGAAATCCGAAATCGACAAAGATCTGTTTTCGCCAATCTTCTCAAAACTCGACGACAGCAATCCCCGAGTCCGCGCGGCGGCGATCGTGGCGATGGGACGCATGGGGGAAACTCGTGCCGCGAAGCAGTTGCTTCGCCTGACTTCGGACAATTCACGATCCAATGTTGTCGGCACCGTGGCGATCGATGGAAGACCAGCCGATGGTGTCGTGATTCAGTTCTCAAACGCAGAGGAATCCAGTTTCGCGAAAGTGAAACCAAATGGAACGTTTGCACTCAAGGCTAGTCCCGGCACGTTTAATGTCTCCATCGGTTCGTCGGCGGAGGCAAAGCCCGCACCAGACGCCATTGATGCCTGGCGAAAGGCCAATCCTGACCGCGTCATCCCGCATCTCGCCGTCAATGCCCTCGTCGAACTCAACGCTATCGACGCCTGCCTCGAAGCACTGAACGGCCCGCATCGAGCGGGTGCCATTGCGGCCCTGAAACGTATGCATAATCCCGGGGCAGTTGATGGCCTGTTCAAGGTTCTCAGCACCAGCCGCGACGAATCGCTGCGCCACGAAGTCTGGACCGCGCTGATTCGCCTGTATCACC
>JBBJME010000232.1:0-11646 GCA_037719765.1 Planctomycetaceae bacterium | reverse complement strand
TCTTTCGACAGCTTAATCCCCTTCACTCCGCGAGTCGCTCGACCCATCGGGCGAGCGTCTTCGTGATTGAAACGAATTGCCATGCCGCCGGAGGTCGACAGAACCAGGTCCTGATCTCCCTGCACGATCCTGACATCCACCAGCGCGTCGCCGTCGTCCAGTCGGATCGCAATGATGCCGCCTTTCATCGGACGACCGTAGGCCGACAGTGCCGTTTTCTTGATGATGCCCTGGCGAGTTGCGATGACCAGATACTGGTCGTCCGGGAAGTAACGCACATTGAAACAACTGGCGATGCCCTCGCCTTCTTCCAGAGTCAGGATGTTCGCGAGGGCTCGGCCTTTGCCTGTACGAGCCTGGAGAGGCAGATCGTAAACCTTGATCCAGTGAACTTTACCTTTGTCCGTGAAGAACAGCAGGAAGTCGTGCGTGCTGGTTACAAACAGATGCGCGATCGGATCTTCGTCGTCCGAGGTGGCGCCCTTAATCCCTTTGCCGCCACGATTCTGAGCTTCATACACATCCAGCGGAGTGCGTTTGATGTAGCCACGCTGCGACATCGTCACCACCATCGGCTGTTCGGCGATGAGTGCTTCCTTGTCGTAATCACCCAGCTCTTCGTCGGAAATCGTCGTGCGGCGTTTGTCCGGGAAGCGTGCCTTGAGTTCTTCCATGTCGGTGCGAACGACGGCTCGCAGATTTGCTTCGTCAGACAACAGCCGCAGGTATTCGGAGATGTTGTCGAGCAAATGCTGATGTTCGGCGACAAGTTTTTCGCGTTCCAGATTTGCCAGCGAGCCAAGCTGCATGGACACGATCGCTTCAGACTGATTGGCCGACAGGAAGTAATTGTCCGCTTCGCCGTTTTCCAGCACAAACGCCTTGAAGCCGTCTTCCCCGAGAGCCCGTGACACCAGCGGTGACGGGACAGGAACCAGCTGTAAGGCCTCTTTCGCCGCAGCGCGGCTCGCGGAATCGCGGATCGTCTTGATGATGCGATCGATGTCCGTCTGAGCCAGCAGCAGACCTTCCACCGTGTGCTTTCGCTTGCGAGCTTCTCGCAGCATGAATTCGGTGCGGCGACGGATGACGTCCACGCGATGCCGAATGAATGAATCCAGCAGCATCCGCACGGTCATCAACTGCGGACGATTGCCTTCCAGCGCCAGCATGATCACGCTGACAGTCGTTTGCAGCGGCGAATACTGAAACAACTGATTCAATACGACTTCTTTATCGGCATCGCGTTTGAGCACGATATGCAGCCGCACCTGCCATGAAGGAATCGTGCGGTCCGTCAGGTCGACAATGCGTGAGATGCCTTTGATGCGTTCGTCACGGACCAGGATTTCCAGCTTTTCACGAATGCGGTCGCGCGTGTCCTGATACGGGATCTCGGTGACGACAATGACGTCCGAATTCTTTTCGGTTTCGAAATGTGTGCGGGATCGCAGCGTCAAAGTCGAGCGACCGGTCATGTAGGCCTGACGAATTCCCATGCTGCCGCAGATGATGCCGCCCGTCGGAAAGTCCGGACCGGGGATGACGTCCAGCAATTCGTCGAGCGACAAGTCAGGATCATCAATCACCCGAATCACCGATTCACAGACTTCGGACATGTTGTGCGGAGGCATGCTGGTCGCCATGCCGACCGCAATCCCGCTTGATCCATTGACGAGCAGATTCGGAAACCGTGCCGGGAGCACGACGGGTTCCAGCCGATCGTTGTCATACGTCGGTGCGAAGTCCACGGTTTCGCGATCGATGTCGCGCATCATTTCGGCGGCGGCACCGGAGAGGCGTGCTTCGGTGTATCGCATGGCGGCTGGCGGCAGCCCCGCGAGTGATCCGAAGTTGCCCTGCTTGTCGATCAACACTTCGCGCATGACCCAGTCCTGGGCCATACGAACGAGCGTTGGATAGATGGCACCTTCGCCGTGCGGGTGGTAGTTCCCGCTGGTGTCACCGGCGATTTTTGCGCATTTTTTCCGTCCGCCGTTGGGGCCAAGATTCAGGTCGTTCATGGCGACCAGAATGCGGCGCTGGGAAGGTTTCAGTCCGTCACGAACGTCGGGCAAAGCGCGACTGATGATGACGCTCATTGCATACGTCAGATAACTGGTCCGCATCTCATCCTGAATGTCGGTTCGGAACACGCGAGGATCAGCGGGAACAAGGCTGCCGCCCAGGGCATCGTCAGTAGACAAACTAAAATCCTTTTGGAAATCCTATGTAATCTTGCAGGGTGCAAGTGCTTTTCTGACAGTCATTTACGACGTCAAACCGCAGCCTGTGAGTTGTAGCAGAATCTGCCGGTTTCTCAATTGTCGCGAGCCTCATCCGGGGCCGGAAAAACCGAACTTGACCCCATTTCGAAAAACGGCGTATAACGCGACGCAAACTCTTTCATTCAGCCCCTCCAAAACGGCGAATTCCGCGACTTCGGACCTCATTTCGTCGAAGACGGGAATGCCTGAAACCGTGAATTCACCGCACTTCCCTCCCAAATCCCCTCTCTGCTTCTCACCCCCTTCCTTTCGCGACGAGTATCCTCGATTCAGGAGACCCAGATTATGCCGCCACTCTCATCACAATCCACGGCAAAAACTGTTGCCGAATCTCGTTCACGCCGCAGTGGCATCCTGATCGGTGGCACACTGATCGTGCTGATCGTTGGTGGCATCGCGATGCAGTTCTGGCGGGCTCAGTCCACTCAGGCCGCCGAACAGAAATCGGATGACGGCTCCGCGACCACTCGGATGAATGCGCAGAACACGGCGTTCGCGCGAGTCAATTCCGAACCGATTTCCTACGAAGCCCTGGCAAAGGAATGTGTCGAGCGCTACGGTAAAGAAGTTCTCGAAAACATGATCAGCCGCCTGATCATTCAGCAGGCGTGTGCCGAACGCGGCGTCGTGGTTTCGGAAGCTGAAGTAACTCAGCAGGTGATCGAGATTTCCAAGAAGTTCGGTCTGGCCGTTGATCAGTACTACAAACTGCTGGAAGCCGAACGCGGACTCTCGCCCGTACAGTACCATCGCGACATTATCTGGCCGATGCTGGCCCTGCGAAAGCTGGCAGGCAAGGAAGTGACAATTACCCGTGAGATGATGCAGCAGGCGTACGAAGACAACTACGGACCGCGCGTCAAGGCTCGGATGATCGTGTGTGACAAGCAGCGTCGAGCCCAGGAAGTCTGGGACAAAGCCAAAGCGAATCCTGACGATTTCGACGCCCTGGCCCGCGACTACAGTATCGAAACCAATAGCCGCGCTTTGGGTGGTGTGATTCCACCGATCCGCAAGAACACCGGCGCTCATGAGAATCTGCGCAAGGCTGCATTCGAGTTAAATGAACCGGGTGAAATCTCCGGAATTCTGCAGATCGGACCGAGCCAGTTTGCCATCCTGAAGTTTGAAGGCCGGACGGAACCGGTTGATCATGATCCTAAAGATGTGCAGGTTCAGCTGCAGGCAGACCTGACGGAACGCGAAGTCCAGAAAATGGTTGGTGACACGTTTGAGTCACTGCAGAAAACTGCTCGCGTCGACAATTATCTGACCGGCGAGTCACGCGGTTCCGTTGAAAAATCCAATGCCATTCGAGAAGCGGCTTTGGAAACGCCCGTGACCGAATAAAAAATGCCGATTGCTCCCGCCGGCCGTGGAGACTGTCGTTTAGTCCCCAAGTCGGCGTTTTGTTTATCCCTCATGCGGTCGAAAGTGACATTAACCCGAAGAGTCAGCGAGGGCCGCAAATCCCAATCCCGCGCTGACGCTTCGGGTTACGATCCTTTGCTCACAAAAGTGTCATTTTCGGCCGCGCGGAGTATAAGACGACAGCCCCCGTGAAGCCGGGAGTCTATTGTGCCGCAGCTTCACTATCGACCGTGTCTGGCATGGCCTCAGCCTGCGCCGGTTCAAAGAACTCTTCAAGCGCGAGACGCGTCTCATCGTCCGGCGGGCCACGATGCTCCAGTCCGGCATCGAAATAGTCGGAGCGTTCCTGGTGCCCAAGACTGATTTCTACCAGCAGGCCGTCTGACACCAGCGCCAAGGCAAATTCATCGCCTTCGTTACCATGGTCTTTCACTGATCGTCCAGCAGCCAGCCAGATCATCTGTGACAGCGTGTTGCGGTCGGCGTCGTTGAGAACTGCCCAATTCCGAATCACGACAAGGAATGCACAGGAATCGTCGCGCAGTTCGCAATACACACTGGATTCCGCCAGCGCCTGCTGAAGTTCGATGCTGCCAGGTGTTTCCGGCAGTTCGGCGACGATTGTCGGCGATTCCGCAGCCGCAGCCGGATTTGGCTCTTCTGATCCGTCGCCGACAGGCAAACGACCCGCCTGCAACTGTTGCGCGATGTCGTGCAGTGAGGCTTGCAGATGCAGTGCGAGCGCGGTTGCTTCTTCCGAATTGCCGGCCGACAGCGACAGGCTGGCCATCGCGATTGCCTGATCCAATTGTTGTGTGGCATTGGATTGCGACATCGCGGGAGGCGTCATGATCGGAGGTGCTGGTGGCCCAGGAGCGGACGTAGACACGCTCGCGAAAGCCACGAACCATGCCACCCAGCTGCCGGTCGTCACCAGCAAGGTCAGGTAACCCAGCACCAGACCAGCCACTGCCATGCCGTCTCCCGTCACACGGCCCTGACTGCGGCGACAGATGCTTCTGGAAATATGGCCGGACACGATTGCAAACAGCGAAAACGGAATGGACAGAAAGCAGAGACAGATCATAGGGACTGAAATAATCCCGGAAATCATGCTCAGAATTGACAACGCTGAAACAGCCTGCGACTGCACGTTGAGCGAATTGGATTGAGTCCACGAAGCCTGATAAGGATTCCAGTCGTTGCCGGGTGGTTCATTGCCGGATGGCTGAAATCCCTGATTCCCTGGCTGCGAGAGATACCATGCGGGATCGTTGTCGTTGTCAGGTTTGGCTGGCGTCATAATTGAATTCCTTGTCAGGAATAGCCATTCGCTGACGCGTCATAACGCTTTGAATTTATTTGCGAGAATGCAGGATTCCTGCGACCTTCATCAGTACTGCGACTCCGGCGCCGGAGGATGACTTTTTTTCTCGGTCCACATCTGCAGTATTTCGACCAGGAACGAAAATGCCATCGCAAAGTATACGTATCCCTTGGGGATTTCTTTACCAAAGCCCTCCGCAATCAACAGCATCCCGATGAGCATCAGGAATGACAGTGCCAGGACCTTGATTGCAGGATTGTGTTCAATAAACGTGATGATTGACTTGGAAAAAACCAGCATCCCCAGAACCGAAAGAATGATCGCGATCACCATGATGGGGATTGCAGCCTTCAATCCCGTCGTCATCCCCACGGCTGTGATCACCGAATCCAGTGAGAACACGACATCGATCAGGAGGACCTGAATCAAGACGGACCTCAGGCTGGCTGCAGTGGCTGGTTTTCCTTCTTCGTCACCAGCCGACTGCACCTTGTGGTGAATCTCTCTAGTGGCCTTGAAGACCAGGAACAACCCTCCCAGCACCAGAATGATGTCACGCCCGGTGAATGCATGCCCCAGAATCGTGAACAATTCCGCTTTGAGTGACATCACCCAGCCAATCGACAGTACCAGGACGACGCGCGAAATGACTGCGAGCATTAACCCAAAGGTACGACCTTTGTCACGCTGTTCTGCAGGTAAGCGACCAGCCAGAATGGCAATAAAGATAATGTTGTCGATGCCCAGAATCATTTCCAGAGACGTCAACGTCAAGAGAGCCACAAGGGCTTCACCGGTCAGTAACTCGCTCATGCACTTTATTCCTGAGACGCCTCGTCTCGATCATCCGTGGGTTCGGACGGTTCCAATGAAATCGCCCGGATTTGAAAATACGGTTCATGGTTCCCCGCAGGAACCAGTTGTCGGGCGAAGCATAACGGACGAATTCAAGGAATTCATGTGACCGCTGTTATTTTCGTCGGTGGATCATGCTTGCAGTTTGAAGTTCTCGGTGCTACCGTTCCGGCTCGTTTGACCGCCCGATCGGGCTTCCGGTTGCGGTGCGCGCTGTGAATGGTCAATTCTGGCCGTTATTTGAGGGCTCTGCGACGAGAATGTCTCGGACAGAAATAGCCCTTCGAATCGTGGACTCAGCGGGAAATAAAGCTGAGACAACTCGATTTGCCTTTCAACGTTGGCTGTGACGGTTCTCAGCCTATCCAAATCATGGGGTTCAATTCGATGGCAGATAAGAAGTACGTTTATACTTGGGGTGCTGGCAAAGCAGAAGGCGATGCCACAATGAAAACTCTCCTCGGCGGCAAGGGCGCAAATCTGGCGGAAATGAGCCGTATCGGTTTGCCAGTCCCGGCCGGTTTCACGATCACAACCGAAGTCTGCACCTATTTCTACGCCAACGGCAAGTCCTATCCGCCGGAGCTGAAGGCTGAGGTTCAAGCTGCCATCGCCAACGCCGAAGCGATCATGGGATCGAAATTCGGCGATCCCGCCAATCCGATGTTGCTCAGTTGCCGTTCGGGTTCACGCGAATCCATGCCAGGCATGATGGACACCGTCCTCAATATCGGCATCAATGAAAAGGTAGTCCAGGCTCTGATCAAGCAGTCCGGCAACGAACACTTTGCATGGGACAGTTACCGACGTCTGATTCAGATGTACGGCGACGTCGTACTCGGACTGAAGCCAGAATCGAAGAACGATCCGGACCACTTCGATGTGATCCTCGACAAGGCTCGCGAACACGCCGGCGTTGAACATGAGAAAGATCTGTCTGTTGCCGTGCTGAAGGATATCGTTGTCCAGTTCAAAGCCGTGATCAAAGAGCACAAGGGCATTGATTTCCCGGAAGATCCGATGGAACAGCTCTGGGGCTGCATCGGGGCAGTGTTCGGCAGCTGGATGAACGACCGAGCCATGGTTTACCGTCGGCAATACGGCATTCCACACGACTGGGGTACAGCGACCAACGTGCAGGCGATGGTGTTCGGAAACCTCGGCGATGACTGTGCCACCGGCGTCGGTCTGACCCGCAATTGCTCGGTGGGTCTGCCAGGCTTCTGCGGCGACTATCTGATCAACGCTCAGGGCGAAGACGTTGTTGCGGGAACTCGGACACCAAAACGCATCGAAGAGACGCTCGCGAAGGATGCTCCGGACGCCTTCAAGCAGCTCGACGACATCGGCAAGATTCTGGAAAAACACTACAAGGAAGTTCAGGACATCGAGTTTACTGTGCAGCGCGGCAAGGTTTGGATGCTGCAGACTCGAAACGCGAAGCGCACCGGTTTCGCGGCGGTTCGGATTGCTGTGGACTTGGTCAACGAAGGCCTGATCGATGCCAAAACAGCACTCGAAAAGCGACGTATACCTGCGGATGACCTGAACCAGTTACTGCAGCCGATCTTTAACCCGATCGCAAAAGCTGCGGCGAGCAAGACGGACGCATTCCTGGCTAAGGGCATCAACGCCGGTCCCGGTGCTGCCACGGGGCAGATTGTGTTCCACGCTTCCGACGCTGAAGAAATGTGGAATGCCAACAACGACGTGCAGCTGATTCTGGTCCGCAAGGAAACCAGCCCGGAAGACCTGCGAGGCATGAAGGTTGCCAAGGGGATTCTGACGGCGTTCGGTGGTGCTTCTTCTCACGCGGCTCTCGTCAGTCGTCAGATGGGCAAGACCTGCGTCTGCGGCTGCGACAAGCTGAACATCGACTACGAAGCTGCGACCCTCACGGTCGGCAGCAAGGTGCTGAAGGAAGGTGACTGGATTTCCGTGGACGGCTTCACCGGTGAAGTTTTCGCAGGCAAAATCGAAACCAGCCCGTCGGAAGTTATGGACGTGCTGATGGGCAAGTTGAAGCCCGAGGAGTCCGAGATCTACGCTCGGTACGCTCAGCTCATGGAGTGGGCCGACCAGTATCGCACGATGCAGGTGCGTGCCAACACCGAATCCGCCGACGCTGTCGCTTCAATCGCGCTGGGTGCCGAAGGTGTGGGGCTGTGCCGAACGGAACACATGTTCTTCGATCACCTCGACGAAATGCGTGAAATGATCTTCTCCACAAAGAAGGTCGATCGCGAAAAAGCTCTGGCGAAGCTGTTGAAGTTTCAGCGAGACGACTTCACTCACCTGTTTAAAACGATGGGCGATCGTCCGGTGACGATCCGTCTGCTTGACCCGCCGTTGCATGAGTTTCTTTCAGAACACCACATGCACGAAGATCCAAAGCTGGGACCGAAACTGGCGAAGACTTTTGGCGTGTCAGAAGAAGCTGTCCACCGTCGCGTGGAAGAGCTGAAAGAATCGAACCCGATGCTCGGTCATCGCGGTTGCCGTCTCGGCATCGTTTATCCGGAGATCACTGCGATGCAGGCGCGAGCCATCATCGAAGCGGCTTGTGCCGTGAAGAAGGCTGGCATCAACTGCCATCCGGAAATCATGATTCCTCTGGCTGGCTACAAGACCGAAGTCGATCACCAGACCGCCATCATCCGGGAAACCGCTGACACGGTCTTTGCTGAGCAGGGCGTGAAGGTCGATTACATGGTGGGCACGATGATCGAAGTTCCGCGTGCTGCGATGACATCGGCTGAGATCGCGAAGACCGCCGAATTCTTCAGCTTCGGCACAAACGACCTGACTCAGACCTGTCTGGGGATCAGCCGCGACGACTATAAGTCGTTCATCGGGTACTACACCGAGAACGACATTGTCCCGGCCGATCCATTCCAGACGATCGACCAGACCGGCGTTGGCCGCCTGATGAAGACTTCCGTCGAAGACGGTCGCTCAACTCGACCAACGCTGAAGATCGGCATCTGCGGCGAACATGGCGGCGATCCAAAGTCCGTCTACTTCTGCCATGAGATCGGCCTGAACTACGTCAGCTGCTCTCCGCGCCGAATCCCGATTGCCCGCCTTGCAGCAGCTCAGGCAGCGGTGGAGGGTGCAAAGAAGAAGTAGTTTCGATTGACCCCAGCGGGGTCTCACATCAAAGCCTGGGGTCGCCGTGCAACGGCGCACCCCAGGAATTGATACAGCGTATTCAGCGAACCCCAACGGGGTTCCACGCCGCGATGTTGATTGTTCAATTTTCGCCGCACCTTGTGGAACCCCGTTGGGGTTCTTCATTTGCACACAACGTTACCTGGGGTGCGCCGCTGTTCGCGGCGACCCCAGGCTGTGATGTGAAACCCGTTCCGGGTTGAATCGCAGACGATGCGAACCTACAACTCAAACGAGGTTGAACATCGCGTTCATCCGCTTACAGCACGCTTATTGGACAACTACACCATGTCCCAATCATTAGTGCAAATCTACATACATATCATTTTCTCAACCAGGGACCGTGTTGTATTTCTCCACGACGCTGGGTTTCGAGATCGCGTCTGTGCGAAATACCGCATTGAAATCGACGAGCGATATGTGTGGGATTGAATATCTCATTCTTGCATCTCCAGCGACGATTCAGCGTGGACGCCTCCAGTGCTGGCAAATCAGGCCGAAATCGCCTGAAAAATCTGCGTCTTGCGGTAATTGCCGGTTTGCCTGTAAAAATCAGGTGCGACACACGCCGTCATCGCGGTTGCTGTTCGCGCGAAAATACGGGAATTCAACAGGGAAGCACGGATGCTGGCCTGGGTTCGAAAACGATTTTGCTCCGACCTTGCAATCGATCTGGGGACGACGTCCACTCAGATCGGTCTGCCAGGTGAAGGCATTCGTATCGACGAGCCGTCCGTCGTCGCCGTACCAAAGGGGACACATCGCGTCGTTGGACGCGGTGCGGCGGTTGGGAAGCTGGCGTATCAGATGCTGGGAAGGACTCCGGAAGGAATTCAGGCGATCCGGCCACTGCGTCACGGAGTCATCAACGACTTCGAACTTTGCGAAACCATGCTGCGATATTTTATTCGCAAAGCGTGCGGGCGTTCCATGGGACTGCGACCGCGCGTGATCATTGCAGTGCCGGGCTGCATCACGGCAGTTGAACGTCGAGCTGTGTTCAACAGCGCAGAACGGGCCGGGGCAGGACGTGTCTGGCTGATTGATGATTCCAAAGCAGCAGCGATCGGCGCCGGATTGCCGGTGTCCGAACCGCTGGCGAGTATGATCTGCGACATTGGCGGAGGCACGACGGAAGTCGCCGTGATGAGCCTGGCCGATATCGTGGCCTCACAGTCAATTCGGGTCGCAGGCGATGCCATGGATGAATCGATCGTCCGTTACCTGCGTCGTCGGTACTCACTTCGGATCGGTGACCAGACGGCGGAGCAACTGAAAATTGCGATCGGCAGCGCGGCCCCTCTCGATCATGAGTTGACACATGAAGTCAGCGGCCTCGACACGGCCAGCGGAATTCCCCGCAAGGCCCTGGTGACCAGCGAAGAAATTCGTGAATCGCTGTACGAGCCGCTCGAAGAAATTGTGGACAGCATTCGTCGCACAATCGAACGCTGTCAACCGGAACTGATCGCAGACCTGGCGGACACTGGGCTTGTGCTGGCTGGCGGCGGTGCCCTGTTGCGAGGAATCGACCGATATCTTTCGCAACATCTCGGAATCCCGGTACGCGTTGTGGATTCGCCACGAACTGCCGTCACGCGTGGCGCGATGATTTGTCTCGATCATCTGGATCGCTGGAAGCACGGACTGGATGACGGAATGCGGCAGTAACAGGAGTTTCTGATGCGTGTTGAACAAGTTCGTCACCAGTTGTGGTACGCCGCGATCGCGATGTTTGTGCTTTCGCTGCTGGTCACCGCGGCGAATCGCAGGGGAATGCTCAGCGGAGTGCGGTCGGTGCTGCATGATGCTTTCAGTCCCGGGCGACTCGTGCTGATGGCCATCGCACCGCAATCTGACGATGCAGGAAAACGAGTGGACACTGCAAGTCCGGTCAAAACGGATTCAATCAATGGTCTCAATGCTCAGCAACTGCAAACGCTGCGGCAGCTGATGATTGAGAACGCTCGCCTGCGACGTGATTTGAAGCGTTCCAAAGAAGCAACTGCAATCGCTGACTTTGTCGATCCTGCAGCAGCGCTCACTGACTTTGCCATGATTCCGGCACAGGTGATCAGCAGCAGCGGGCTCCAGGGTTCGCTGCGGGAACTCATCATTTCTGCAGGAAAATCGGCGGGTATTACGCGGTCTGAGCTGGTTGTGGATGGCAGCGGTGCCATCGTCGATGTGGGATCAGATTCCGGCGTCGCGCCGGGTGATCGTGTGCTGTCAGGGTCGAGCGTCATTGGACGCATCGAGAAGACCGGACGCTGGGTGAGTATGGTGCAACCCGTGACATCCGTCGATTTCCGCGCTCAGGTGCAATTGTTGCGTGCGTCAGAGGACGGACTCCATTTTGGGGCTATCGGTATGTTGGAAGGCACCGGCACGTCTGAGTGCCGCCTCACGGGAATTTCTTACACCGACGCCGTGACGGTCGGTGACACAGTCGTCAGTGCGGACATCAATGGAGTTCGCGGTCCTCGTTTGTTTTTTGGTACCGTGACTTCTGCGGAATTTCTGGCAGGCGGCCAGTGGGACGTGCGGATTCAACCCGGCTTCACGTTGTCGGAACTGGATTGCGTGGGCGTTGTTCGCATGAGCCTGCAGACGAATGCCATGACGATGACCACG
>JBBJME010000231.1:0-11657 GCA_037719765.1 Planctomycetaceae bacterium | reverse complement strand
AGCACATCGATTTCTGGTGTCCCGGACACGCTGACGTTCGCAATGACGGTGAAGTTGTACGGGTTTTCATCGCTGTCATTGTTGGTGAAACTAAGCTCTCCCGTGAAAGTGCCTGGCGTTGCCGACGAAAACTTCACGTCGAACGTATCGAATCCTCCAGCGGAAATGTTTGGTAGTAAAGTGTCAGTACCCAGCGTGAAACCAGCGGGCAACGTCGGTGAGCCCAACGTGAGAGTCGCCGTTCCCGTATTCTTGACGGTGAATGTCCGCACCACCTCTGCATTCACAGGCACTGTGCCGAAGTCCGTTCCGTCCGACGTGGCAGGAGTTGTGTCGCCGTCAGGGATATTCAGATTGAATCCAGTCACTTCGATCTCTGGAGCCAGACTTCCAGTTCCAGTGCCAGTCGCCGAACACTGTTCAACCACAGACTCTTGCTCATCGTACGACTTACTCCGTTATGCCAGCAAAATCGATACGCTCATTAAGGAAGGACGATTGTTACTTGGTGAAGTATGTCTGTCAACTGGTCCCGAGGACGCGTACCGATCAGGGTACATCCGGCCGGTAGCAAGGTTCGAAGAAGACTCCGTAATTGCGAACGAACACAACAAACACAAGAAGTGAGTGGAGAGTGCCGGGTAACCGGCGGCCGGTTCACGATCCATCGTCACTCAATTGCCAAACGCGTGCGTTCAACCCGTCATGGTCCGGATTCCTGTGGCTCACGCCAAACAACTACGGTGCGATGATGTCCAGCGTCCGCACTGCCAGCTCGCGGACTCTGCATTCGTTCACGTCGATGGACAGTCCGTGGCCATGCAGTCGCGTTCCTTTGCCGCCGTAGCGGAATGTCAGGTCCTGTTCGGTGAGTGATTCGCGGACCAGGAATCGATCGAAGCTGCCTTCCAGATAACGAATGTCCGGCACGTTGCAGGCGAAGTGGCGACCGGCGGCGGAGAGAATACCGGTCTCACCAACCTGACAACCCAGTTGGTAACCCATGCCATGCTGACGCGCCAATGCGACCAGTCCCAGAGATCGGGAGATCCCGCCGCATTTGGAAAGCCGGATATTAAACAGATCGCACGTTTCACCCGCGATGGCTCGCTCAGCGTCTTCCTGGCAGCACAGTGATTCGTCGAGCATGATCGGAACGCTGACTTCTGATCGTACTTGTCTTAGTCCCGCGACTTCAGAGTGCGGGACTGGCTGCTCCAGACTGGACGACCGAAACGGCATCAGCGGAGCAACTTTTGAAGCCACTTCATCGCAATGCCATGCTTCGTTTGCATCGAGCCGCAGGTCCACCTGGCTTCCGACGATTCGCCGTACTCGGCGCAACACATCGACGTCACTGATACCGGCGGTGCCGACTTTGACTTTGACCTGTCTGAACGCAAACAATTTCATCTTGAGCGCCGAGATCCACTGGCTGCGCGGCGTCATGGATGTCACTGCACCGCTGTAGAAAACTCCGTCACAGGGTTTTGCAAAGTCGATTGCTGCGGGATGCTGCAGGATGAAATCGCTAAGACTGATTTCTTCGGCACGGCATGCCGCATCAAGGATTGCCAGTTCCAGTGCACAGCGGACGGAGTTGCCGAAACATTCGCGAACTGCGATGCCAGGATCGGTCGCGACATCTGCGAACAGAAACTGATCGATCACCAGGCTGGCATCGCGAGCACTGGAGAATGTCGCCTCGCGGAGCGATGAAAAGTCGGTTTGTTCCAGGTGCCGCCAGACAGAATTAATTGATTCACCGGTCACATACGGTCGCGGCAACCCTTCGCCCCAGCCGCAACTGCCGTCATCCAGCACACATCGCAGAATGAGCGTTTCGTTTTCTCGACGCTCGTGCGACGCATGACGCACGGGCTTCTTCAGGGCGATGGGAACCTGAAATGCAGTAAGACGATGAATTCGCATGAAAGCACGCCAGCCGGAATCCGGCGAATCTGATATGATTTTGCCGCACAACGAAGTGTGTTTTGGCAGTTCAACTGGTGAAGGACTTTACATGCCCAGTCAGGAACTTACGACCGGCGACGGTGTTTCAATCAACATGTTCGAACTGAAATCCGGTGGCGGTCGCGACATGCTCATGCTGCACGGTGTTGCCAGAGCAGGGCGGACTTTTTCCGGATTCGCCGCCATGCTGCCGGATGAGTTACGGATTTCGGCGATTGATTTTCGCGGTCACGGTCAGTCAGGTCGAGCCGATTCGCGATATCATGTGACGGATTACGTTCACGACGCCATCACGGCTTTGGAAGCGATCGGTCGCCCGACGATCCTGTATGGCCATTCATTGGGATCGCTCGTCGCGGCTGCGGTGTCGGCTCAGATGCCGGACGCGGTGTCGGCCATTATTCTGGAAGATCCACCGTCGGCCACTTACTGGCAAAACCTTGCAACGACAAATTACTATCCGACGTTTGTGGCCATGCGAAAGTGGGCCGGTCGCATGGATCTTTCGTCAGCAGACATCGCATTGCTGCTCCGCAATGTTCCCATGCAGCCGACGGCGGACGGTCGAACTGTGAAACTTGGCGACGTTCGCGATGCCGTTTCTCTGCGATTTACGGCGAGCTGTGTGCGGCAGCTCGACCCGAAGGTCATGCAGGCCATCCTGGAAGATGATTGGCAGCGAGGCTATGATTCTGAGTCGATCTTCACGGCGATTCGTTGCCCCACACTGCTCCTCCGAGGTAACACCGCGCTGGGAGGCATGTTGCCCGCTGACGATGCCGATCGTATGGCTGGCCAGCTCTTCGACTGCACGCGGATTGATTTTCCGACCGCAGGCCATCTGCTGCACTGGCAGATGAGAAGCGAAGCCTCGTTACAGACAGCGGCGTTTATAGAATCGCTGTAGCTGTTTAAGCTCCGTGGAAAAGGGGTCAGGAACCAATAGTGCGGAGCACCCTTCGGGCCATTTGGCTATTGGTTCCTGACCCCTTTTCCAAGCCCAGTAAACACTCAACAAACAGGAATCTCAGATGAAGCCCAAACGTGTACTCTTAATCGCCGGTGACTTCGTGGAGGACTACGAAATCATGGTACCGTTTCAGACGCTGTTGACCGTGGGGGTTCAGGTGGATGTCGTATGTCCGGACAAGAAAGCGGGTGACAGGATCCGCACGGCGATTCACGATTTTGAAGGCGATCAGACTTACAGCGAAAAGCCCGGCCATAACTTTACACTCAACGCGGACTTCGCCACTGTCCAGGAAACCGATTACGACGGGTTGTTGATTCCCGGGGGACGGGCACCCGAATACCTGCGATTGAACAAGCGTGTCCTGGAAATTGTGCGGGTGTTCGACAAATCAAATAAGCCCATCGCCGCCATCTGCCATGGACTGCAGATTCTCACGGCGGCGGGCATCGTGAAAGGCCGTACCTGCACGGCGTACCCAGCGTGTGGTCCTGAGATCACGCTTGCTGGTGGAACATATTCTGAGATTCCGATCGACGGAGCTCTCGTTGATAAGAATCTGGTCACCGCCCCAGCTTGGCCAGCTCACCCAAGTTTTTGCAGAGAATTCCTTAAATTGCTGGGAGTTCTGTAAGTCAATCGACGATTTCCAAATATGAGTGAACATTTGTTCTGAATTCTAAAATCGCGAAGTCGCCTCAGCGACGAATAGCCGACTTGACAGTTTGATCGAATAGGCGTTTAATCAGGGTATTGAAAGTTCTGTGGGTGGGTACTGGAGCGGGGATGCTTTGTACCTGAACGCAGATCTTTCCGACATCATTGAAAGCTGGATTGCCGAATCATTTCTTTGCGGGGGCAAAGTGATGAACGAGGGTAAGGCGGGATGTCGGATACGATCAGCCTTGAGTTCGTGGGGAAACAGGGCCGATCTTTCATTGGAATGGATATTCCAATGAATCCAAGATGGGTCACATCTGCAAAGCGGTGAGTACGCGATGCGGGTGTCTGATGTGAGGCGTTTCCATGGCTGGGCGCAACAGAATCCGGGTCGTTGTGACGGGCGTTGGTGTGGTTTCACCAATTGGTATTGGCAACGAAAACTTCTGGGACAGTCTTGTCCACAGTCGATCGGGGATCGACTTCCTGCAATCGATGCCGTCGCACGGGTTGCCTTCGGCATTTGGTGCCGAAGTTCGCAATTTTAATCCTGCCGACTATCTTCGCGACAAAAAATTTGTGAAGGTCATGTCGCGCGCAATTCAGCTTGGCGTTTCATCGTCGAATCTGGCGGTGAAGGATTCGGGGCTTGCACCGGGAATGGTTGATCCGTACCGATTTGGCGTGGTTTATGGTTCTGGCCGAATGACATGTCACCCAGGTGAACTCGCTGCTGCCGCAGAAGTCTGCCGTGCTGAAGGTGGGATTGACGTCAGCAAATGGGGGCAGCAAGCTCTGGCTGAGATTGCTCCACTGTGGTTGCTGCGTCAGTTGCCGAACATGCCTGCCAGCCACGCTCTATCGACCACAATGCTTGTGGTCCCAATAACACAATTACCTGCCGGGACGCATCGGCATTGCTGGCATTGTCCGAAGCTGTCCGTGTGATCGAAGCCGATCGAGCTGACTGCATGATTGTGGGAGCCTGCAGCTCAAACATTCATCCAGTCGACATTGCCAAATTCCACAGCTTTGAAGGCATGTCGCGTCGGTCTGATGATCCGACACGTGCCTGCCGACCGTTCGACTTCGAACGCGAAGGCGCAGTGGTTGGTGAAGGTGCCGCATCGTTCATGGTGGAAAGCTATGAACACGCAGTGGCACGCGGTGCCCAGATCTATGCAGAAATCCTCGGCACAGGCGCGGGTTGCGACGGACGGGGTGTGGCCAATGAAGCCGCCGGGCTGGGACTTGTGCGAGCGATGGAAGCTGCATTGCGACAATCAGGTGTCCGTCCGGATGAGCTCGGGCACATCAACGCTCAGGGCAAGAGCACTCAGCCGGACGACATCGTCGAAGCCCGAGCGTATCACCGTGTACTTGGCAACTACGTCATGAAAGTCCCCGTGACCGCGTTGAAGAGTTATGTGGGTCATTTTGATGCTGGTGCCGGTGCCGTTGAACTTGCCGGGACGTTGTTATCTCTGAAGAACGGATATGTTCCCGCCACACTCAACTACGAAATCCCCGACCCGCGTTGCGGTCTGAACGTGGTGCGTGGTGAGGCTTCCCGTCTGAGAAACCGGACCGCCGTCACCGTCAATCGCACGGCAATGGGCCAGAGTGCTGCCGCTGTGCTGCGGGCGATTTGAATCTGGTACTATGGCGAGTGGCAATGCGTCAGCTCGCCGGTACATTGCGGAGTCCTCTTTGCGAAATAATCGCGAAGTACAGGAGGGTTGACGCCACTCGGCTCGCCATTACCCGATCAGCCAGAAGAACGCGATCGCGATCAGAGTGGGTGGGGTGGCACCCAGTAACAAACCGACCGGGTGAATGCCGCCATCGCCAAACGCTTTCGATGACTGCAGAATCCCGGCACCGGCGGGGTTCGGAGCGTTGGCGATCACCGTCAAACCGCCGCCTGTAACTGCTCCGGCAACAAGTGCGTACTTCAGTTCGTTTGAGATGCCTTCGACCTGCGAGCCCAGAAACGTCAGCGCGGCGTTGTCCGTAATCGCAGTCAGCGCCGTGGCACCAAAATACAGTTGTGCACCGTCCAGGCTGGTGATCAGCGGTTTCAGCCAGTAATTCTGCAGTGACCCCAGTGTGACAAGACCAGCAAGGAAGAATCCGACGAGCAGCCCTTCTTTCAGCTTGAGAGGTTCCTGATACTCCTGAGTCGCTGCCACCAGCCCCAGGAAAATCATGAATATCCCGACAAACACATCGGCATGATGAGCAAACGCAACGACGGCTCCGAGAAAGACCAGATGCAGGCCGGTGAGCCATGCCGGGATGGCCTGGTGTTTGGTTGTATCTGCTTCGACAGCGCTGAGCTGTTTCCAGAAGCACAGAGTGACAATCAGCGTTGAACACATACAGCTGGCGGCAGCTCGCCAGCCAAACGTTGAGGCCATGAACCATGTTCCCCAATTCCATTTGTTGGCCACCATCAAGACCGGGGGGGCCGCGAAATGGGTCAAAGTGCCGCCGATCGACACATTGACGAACAGCAGTCCGATGGTCGCGTAGGCAAGGGTCCTGCCGATGTTCTGATCGAAGTACCGCCTTCGCAGCAGCATCGCCAACAGCGTCATCGCTGCGGGCTCAGTAATAAACGATCCAAACAGGCTGCCGAATGACAATGCAGCGATGTAGAACGAGACGCTTTCCCGAATCGGGAGCAGGCGCGCTATCCATAGAATCAGCAGTTCCGCCATGTTCACAACAGGCCTTGTCGCAGCAATGATCATGACGATCATGACAAATTTTGGTTCCTTGTAGCTGTCCGTGGTTCCTTTGACGTAAGCCGCTGCTTCGGCAACTGAACCGAGCTTTTCGACCTCGGCGGGATCAGCGCTGCCACCGAGTTTTTCGACGTAGGCCACGGCTTCGTGAATGGAACCGTTCAACACGGCGATGCCGATGATCAGGATCGCGGCCCAGACTCCGAACACAATTTCCGTTTCCGCAAGAAAGTGGAGTACGTTCTCGCCGACAGAGCCTTCCGGGTACTTATGAGCCCAGTGAGCAAATCGCTTAACAAAAAACGTGTGCAGCACGGCGAGGGTGAACAGAACTGTGGCGAGTATTTCCTGCGAAGTTGGATTCATAGTCGATCAAATATTCCGATAGAGGACAGCATCCAGAAACGCGATTGAGAGCAGAATAGTGGGATTTTTGTCGCGTTTTTCGCAGTGTAGGCAAACGAACTTGGCAATTCGAACGAACCAGGACTGTTCCCGTCGTCGCCGCACGAAACGGGAATGGAACGTCAGTCGGCAATCGCTGGAAAACTGCTTTAAATAAAAAAAGGAGGTCAGGAACCAATAGTGCGGAGCACCCTCTGGCCATTTGGCTATTGGTTCCTGACCCCTTTTTAAAATTTAAAGCCCGCTTGTCTCAAACGGGCGGATGTCGCACGGCTTGTCCCTGAACCATAGAAATCGTGACTTTCAGGGGTGGACCGTGTTATAATGCCGCTGGCAAGGTGAATCGCTGATGATCTGCGTTTGGATTGCGCGGAAGGGGTTTACGGTCTCGAACGGAGAGTATCGCATATGCAGACAGAGGAAGTCTCAAAACAATCGACTCAGGCTCGACGTGCTCATGCAAAATCGCAATTCTGGAAGCGGCGTGGCGTCGTAGCATCGTCAATCATTGTCGCCATGCTGAGTGCCGGTGTCTGCGCGACACCAATGGTCCTGACCGCAACCACGATGCGGAACAGCCTGCTGAATTCTGCAGTCGGCAATGAAGAATTGACGGCCACGGCCGAATCGGCCACTGGTGGATGGTTTGCGCCGCTGGTTTTTCATGATGTTCGCATCCAGGATGCAGAGGGCAAATTCGTATGGACGGTGCAGGAAATTGGCACCGCAAAAGGACTGCTGTCCTTTATCACCGACCCGGTTCATGTTGGTGAAATTCGACTGGCGAATTCGTCCCTCAAAGTGCAGCTGAACGACGAAGGCCAGTGGCCACTAAAGTCCAAACCAAAGCCTTCAAAGTCTGAATTGTCCTTTCGTATAGAAAACGGTTCACTGGAATTGAGCGTTCCGTGGCGTGCCATTCCAATTGTGGAACTCAGCCAGTTGACGATCAAGGGGGATATTGGCCAGAACGCGGATGGTCGGCGAATGCTCAATATTGATCCTGTGCAGGTGCTCGACCACAAGACGCTGACCGAAGCAGACACGCATCAGAATATGGCTCTGATCGCGCCGGTGCTTTCGCAAGCAACCGCAATGTCCGGAAGTGCTTCAGTTTGGCTGGATGCGCTGCATATCCCACTGGATGGGCAACCTTCATCAAATGGGAATTCGAGCGAGGAGATCAGCGCGGAAGGAAGTGAGCAAATCAACTTCCCGATTCATGGTCGAGCTGAATTTCATGCATTGGAGGCGCGCGTGAAGGAAGACTGGATCCGGCAACTGACTGCCCTTATCGGGCAGGTGAGTGGCAAGTCGCTGCCAGACCGGATTCAGGTTCTGAAAGATTCAAAGGTTGAGTTTTCAGTCACGAAAGACGGTATTGCCCATGAGGGCATGGTTTTTCTGCTGCCGCAACTTGCTCAGGAGTTGACCTTTACATCGTCCGGCATTGTTCATCTGGACGAAACGCTGGATCTGTTACTCGCCGTGAATGTGCCATAAGTTGTACCAGCTGGACGTCCGTTTATGGCTTTTTTGTCGCAGCTCATGGCGGTACCGATTCAGTTTCGCGTCGTCGGAACTGTTTCCGAACCAAAGCTGCAATTGCCGGAAGGCATGAATTTGTTGGGTGATCTGACCAGTCGCATTGCTCCGGCGCAGTACACGGAAGAAGCCCCGCCGCTGACATCGGCTGTCCTGAGCCTGATCCAGAACGTCGGCGGTGAGGATCGCGAAGAAGCGAAACAGGCTCTGCCGGGCAACATTCTGAACCTCATCCGCGCGGTGGACGAGCAGACGAAGCAGAAACGTCAGGAACGCAAGTTACGTCGAAAATAAATCCGGGGAAGCTGCGATGTCGCGCATTAGTTGCCACTTTTTAGGGGCCGCACGACGTCGCCAGATCGTCATTTTTACGCAAGTGATTTGCAGATAATGCCTTATGGATCAGTCGTGATCCTGAGGTTCGTCTTGACCGAATCCTCGTTTTTCTCGTAAAACTCTCCCCGCTGCTCGATCAAGTGACGTCCATACGTCAGGCGACGCGTGGCAGGTTAACTGGAAAATCAAGAAATTCGCCGCGAATCTCTCAAATTCGGTTAGTTTCAATCTCACGGATTTTGCAGCAACCCTTCCTTCCAAATCTCCTCCGTACATTCCTCTCTCCATCGCAGGCAAAGCCGTTTCTGCGGATTGCCTGCGTTCGACTCTCACGCGAATTCCGAACATCACCTGACCCTGACATCAGATTCAGACGGCGATCGTGCCGCATGAAGTGATAAGGGTGTTGACTGATCTTTGGAATTCGCGTCAAACAAGTTGTGATCCATGCTTCGAAGTCACTCCGATCGCAGGAAAACGATTTCAGAATCACTGCCGTGTGCAGGGAACGCTTCATCTTTGCGCGAATTGACGGCAGAGTGTTTCTGTGGGAGTCGTGGCTTGGGATTGCTGGCAATCATCTTTCTGTCGCTGACCGGGTGTCATGGGGCGAATCACTATTACGCGGAGAATTCAATCTTTGGCCAGAAGCTGCCCGCCAGCATGCGGCTGGTTGAGCGACCAAAGACTCACACTGTGGATATGACGCGTCTGGCTGGCGGTGCGGGTGACAGTGACACAATCAACACCGGCGATGTTCTGGAAGTCAAGATTGCAGCCGGGCTAAGCGAAAACGATCAGGCGACCATGGGGGCTCGCGTGTCGGACGACGGCACGATCAGCCTCCCGGAAATTGGTTCCGTCAATGTTGTCGGGATTGAACCTTCAGGAGCGGAATCATTGATTCGCGCGGCAGCCATCGGCAAGGGATTGTAAATCAACAGCCCATCTGTAACGGTTCGCGTTACGGATCGGCGGATGAACATGGTGCGTGTGATGGGAGCCGTGAAATTACCGGGAACTTACAAGTTGCCGCCGAATTCAAGTGATGTGGTTTCCGCTCTCGCAGCCGCTCAGGGATTGTCCGAAGATGCTGGCGAAAACATCGAAGTGCGTAATCCGGTCACCCGAACGCGCGACGAACGGCCGGCTGTTGCTGGTGATCCGGCAACGCCGTATTCCACCGTGAGCAGCACGACAAATAATGATCCTGCGACGACCAATGGTGGCATGGAGTCCTATTCGATCAACTTGATCTCCGCTGCCGAATCCGGCGAAGGTCATTACAATGTCGCAGACGGCGGCGTGATTATGGTTGAGAAACGAGACCCGGAAACGATCAATGTCCAGGGGCTGGTGAAGCTTCCGAATCGTTATGAAATTCCAGTCGGTGAAGATTTGTATCTGCTGGATGCGATTGCACTCGCGGGCGGCATCTCGAATCAGCTTGCCAACAAAATCTATGTCAAACGCAAACCCGTTCCGGGGCAGGATCCGACAGTGATTGAAGTCAGTTATCGTGCTGCAACTCACAGCACCGATTCCAACGTCCTGCTGGCGCCGGGTGATGTGATCAAGGTGGCACACACGCCGGCCACGGTCGTGATGGAAGTATTGAACATCATTCGATTTGGCGTCAACGGCACAACAAGGATTTTCAGGGCTTTAAAGGTCAGGAACCAATAGCCAATTGGCCCAGAGGGTGCTCCGAAATTTTGGTTTCTGACCCCTTTTTCAAAGCCGTCTGATGAGTTGAAAACGGCAGGGAGGCCGTACGAAATGTCTGGTCCGGAAAATCATATTCCTGGAATGCAGGAACACGGGCAGAATACCGCAGCGTCCACGCTGCACCTGATGTTCCGCTTTCTGCGCACCGTTCGACTGCGAAGCGGAATTCTGGTCGCGTCACTCGTGGTGTCCTGTATCGCCGGAGCCGCGTATTTCATCACCGCCCATCGAATCTATCAGTCAAACGCATCGCTGTACATTGTCCGTAAGGGCGGAAACGTCACGGAAGAAACGCAGAATACCGGCAGCAGTCCCAACAGCGACATGCCGACCTTCATCGAGCTGATGTCGCGTGACGAAGTTATCGTCCGTGCAAAAGGCTTCCCAGAAACGCCCGAGTCGATCTTGCTGCTTATCCGGAAGGCCAATGGGTAAAGACCATCAAGGACAATCTTTCAGTTTCTGCGCGTTCAGTACCGTTCTGACCTGAATTATAAATCCAAAGACCCCAGAGCCGCACAGGCGTTCTGAAGTGTATGTTGGCTGCTTACGGAGTTTCTGGATGACACACACAACGGATCTTCGGAAGACAGTATTCGAAAACTGAAACAGCAGCTGAAGGACGATAACGAGCGGCTGACTCAGGCAGAAACAGAACATCTCAAGCTACGGAATTCGGCTCCGGAACTTGTTGAAACGGGGGACAAGAATTCCGGCCTGAGCATCGTGTCAGAAACGATCCGACTCCTGAACATCGACTATTCTGCCGCCCGCCGGATCTCTGAGCAGTCTCGCACACAGTACGATGGCCTGCAGCGGGCAATCGCCAGTGGTGAAGACATTCTGCAGTTCGCTGACAAGACTCTCGACACCGCCGGACGCCAGTTGATTGAACAGTCCATGGGTCTGGGAACTCAGGATGCGTATCTGATTCAGCGAATCAATCAGGAGCTCCTGAATCTCGAGAGCCTGCTCAGCGATGCTCGCACACGGTATGGAGAAAATCACTCGAAGATCAAGGCACTCAAGGATGGCATTCAGCTCAAGAAGCAGTACCTGCAGGACTATCCCCGACAGCAACAGCAGGAAATGAAACGGCTGGCACAAACGGAACTCGCTCCGCGCATGATTCAGTATCTTCGCCAGCAGATGGAATCCAACCAGCAGAATGAGCAGGTCATCCTTCAGCAGATTGAAACCGAAAAAAATAAGGCTCAACGGCTCGGCCAGATTCTCGCGGACCTTGCCAGAAATGGACGCGAAATTATGCGTCTGAGTGAACGGATTCA
>JBBJME010000062.1:0-32907 GCA_037719765.1 Planctomycetaceae bacterium | reverse complement strand
GACTTCCTGATGCAAGTCCTTGGTATCAAAGCTACTTAGTGTGCGCTGGCCTTGCGGTCAGCCCCCATCGCCCGCACTGGTACAACAATGGTTGATGCTCCAGCGACAACACCGTCTCCCTTGCTTCCCTGCTGAGTCCACTGCTCCTGGCGAGTCACTTTGTGCTGCGCGAGGCGAGTTTTCGAAATCATTTCCGCCACGTCCCGCCAACGCCTTTGACTGCAAATCCGAGCGACATGCTGCGATCATTTCGACCAGGAATTCCGGCGAACGCCCCAGTCCTCGTGACACGCCGCCACCAAGGTGTATCATTCATCCGATGTCGCTTCACGAGTCGCATTGATTCCGCAGTAAGCAACACCCACACGCGGCTCCACAATCGAAAAAGTCAACGCACGATCTGTACGTCCGGCTAATCGCCAGCCGCATAGCTCGCTATTTGTTATCCGAAGAGAAATTCGCAGACTCCTATGCCAATACCGGACTTTCAATCGTTGATGCTTCCTCTGTTGCGTCTAGCGGCTGACGGTGCCGAACGCTCCCTCGCAGAAGCCCGATCCCCGTTAGCGGATCAGTTTGCGCTCACAGACGATGAACGAGCAGAGCTTCTTCCAAGCGGTCAGCAACCCAAGGCCAGCGCGCACATTAGGCCAATTTGGTAAAATGGGTAGTTGCGCCACTGAGTCATTTTGAGTATACCTCCGCAGCATACGAATTGTCATCGCATGCTATGGAAAGAAACTCATGCCACGGTCAGATGTTAGTATTGGGCTTAGTGAAGTCGTTTGTCATTTTGAAAAGTTGGAAGATCCTCGATCGACGATCAATCGGCTGCACCCGTTGCCAAGTATCCTCACGATTGCCTTGATGGGCGTCCTTGCCGGAGCCGATGGACCGACCGGAATTTTCAAGTGGGCGGTCGCAAAGAAAGATCTACTGCGGCAAGCACTCGATCTGCCGCATGGGATTCCTTCACGAGATGTGATCCGACGAGTGTTGTCTGCCGTGAAAGTCGATGCGTTTCAATCCTGTTTTGTCTGCTGGCTGAACTCGCTGCGTGATGCGGCGATGGAGAAGGCTGGCATCAGTGCTGAGGAAAAGACTCACATGGCGATCGACGGCAAGACGATGAAGGGCAGTCACAATCGCGCGAAGGGACTCGGCCCAATGCACATGGTGAGTGCCTGGTTGTCGGAATTCGGACTGACGCTGGCACAAGTTGCCACGGAAGCAAAATCCAATGAAATTACAGCGATTCCGGAACTCATGAGACTCATCGATCTGAAAGGTGCCATCATCACGATTGATGCGATGGGGACTCAAACCGCCATCGCCGATCAGATCGTTGCAGGCGAAGGTGATTACATTCTGGCATTGAAAGCCAATCAGGACAGCCTGTTTCAACAAGTGATGAATTACGTCGATGAACACATCAGCGATGACTTCCCGGGTGTCCCCTCGCAGCGCCTGGAAGAAGCCGCAAAGAAGGGGCATGGTCGATCGGATTCACGCACTTATCTGCAGTTTGAAGTTCCCAATACTTTCACGGCGACGTCGCGATGGAAGGGTCTGAAGACGATCGGTGTGGTTGTCTATCAGAGCATTGTGAAGGGCGAAGAGAAGATTGATATTCGCTATTTCATCAGCAGCCTGCCACTTGGAATCGAGCAGTTTTCCAAGGCTGTTCGCAAGCACTGGGGAATCGAAACGACATGTCACTGGAGTCTCGATGTCACTTACGGAGAAGACGGATTGAGAACTCGCCAAAGGACAATCGCCGAAAATCTAGCATGGCTCCGACGCTTCACTTTGTCCCTGCTGAAACAACATCCCGGCAAAGATAGCCTCGCGATGAAGCGTCGAATCTGCGGCTGGAATGATGACTTCCTGATGCAAGTCCTTGGTATCAAAGCTACTTAGTGTGCGCTGGCCTTGGTCAGCAACCCCGATTTAATAATCGCGTCGCTTGGGCTAAGGTTTATCTTGAACGAGCGGGCTTATTTGCGAAAACTCGACGTGGCCATTTTAAAATTACCTCTCGGGGAAGCGAGGTGCTGCAGTCTGCGCCTGAACGAATTGATATCAATTACCTCAAACGCTTCCAGGAATTCGACGACTTCCGGACTAAGCAAACCGAAGAGGCCGAAGCCGTCAGCATAACCGAAGAAACACCAGAAGAGATTTTGCAGTCCGCCTATGAAGCAATTCGATCTTCTCTTGCGACGGAATTGCTGGCGTTATACTCCGCGTGGCCCAGAATGATGCCTTGCAGAGACTTGGGGTTTTCTGGCACACTGCGGGCTGAGTTTGTATTGCAGTCTTGCATGATTGTTTGAGGAGTCAAGGATGGCTCGATTGACGTTTACGGATGAACAGAGGCAGGCATTGCGGACAGAGCGGTTTGAGCATCCGCATCCGCGAGTGCAGTTGCGAATGGAAGTGCTGTGGCTGATCAGTCTCGGCGAACCGTATTCGAATGCCGCCCGGCTGGCTGGTGTTTCTGCCCCGACCGTTGATCGTATTGTGGCGATCTATCGCGAACACGGGATCGAGGGGCTGAAGCAATTCGACCGGAAAACCCCGACCAGCGAACTTGTCGCGTATCAGACTTCTCTGGAGGAAATGTTTCGTGCGGATCCGCCGCACACAACGGCGGAGGCGAGTCGACGGATTGAAGAGGCTACCGGCATCAAACGCGGGCTGACCCAGACGCGGAGGTTTTTAAAAAAAGTCTCGGCCTGAAATGGCGATGCACGGCGGCGATTCCGCTGCCTCCGAAGAAAACGATCGAGGAACACGTCGCAACTCAGGAGGAATTCCTCGACAAAAAACTGGAGCCGCTATTGGCTTCGGCTCGATGTGGCAAAGGCCACCTCTTCTTTGTTGATGCGGCTCATTTTGTTCAGGGAGCATTTTTGGGCTGTCTGTGGTGCTTGTGTCGCCGGTTTATTCGAGGCGCTTCAGGCCGCATGAGATACAGCGTACTTGGGGCATGGAACGCTGCAAAGAATCAGCTTGTGAGTGTGACGACGGTCGGCACTGTATCATCGGCAACGATGTGCGAGTTGTTGCATAAAATCTCAGCACTCGGATTGCAGGGACCGATCACGCTGGTGCTGGACAATGCTCGCTATCAGCACTGTGCTCTGGTGAAGGATCTGGCGGCGACACTCAATATCCAACTCCAGTTCCTGCCTTCGTATTCTCCAAATCTGAACCTGATCGAACGACTTTGGAAGTTCGTCAAACGCGACGTTCTCTACGGCCGACACTACAACACCTTCGCCGAATTCTGCAAAGCCATCGACGGCTGTATGGAAAACATTCCGACCAAACATCGCAGCCGACTTGCATCACTCATGACCCACAATTTCCAGCGTTTTAACCCGGCATCATTCCTTGCCGCGTGAAGTATAGTGAAATCACTGTCTCCAACTTTCTTTGAGCATTTGGTCTTGGATCTGATGTTGAAAATGGGATACGGAGGGTCGCGTGATGAGTCGGGACTGGTCACTAATCCCGGGGCAGATGAAGGAATTGATGGCATCATCAACGAAGATCAATTGGGACTCGACGTTATTTATTTGCAGGCCAAACGGTGGGAAAACTCTGTTGGCCGCCCCGAGATTCAGCGATTCGTTGGCGCATTACACGGCCGACGAGCAAAGAAAGGGGTTTTCTTAACCACCAGTACCTTTACGCAGGACGCACGCGACTACGTTGCTACAATCGACCCAAAGGTCGTCTTGATTGATGGGCTGAAACTCGCCCAACTAATGATTGACTTCGGGGTTGGCGTCAGTCGTTCACAGATATACGAGATCAAGAGAATCGACTCAGACTATTTTGATGTCGAGTAATCCGCGGCATAACAAAATCGGGCCAGGGACCCGGATTACTCCGAGGCTCCTCCCGCACCACCCGGCTTGCGGGTCCGCACCGGGCGATTCAATCGGGCGACTCGCTGGGCGGCTTCGCTCGTTTGGTGAATACGAGAAAATCGTCAGCGTAACGTACGAAGTTCAGGCCGCGGTGTGCCAGTTCATTGTCGAAATCATCCAGAAGGATGTCATGGCCATTAGCTGGATGCGGCAATCAATGGTTCCGACGTCTATTCGCGCCTGCCACGATCACGCGCCAGCGGCAGCAATGCCTGGGCGATCAGGAACAAGACCAGCGGCGCGATCCACAGGATTCGCAGAATGTGCAGGACGGTGTCCGGCAATGGCACCAGTTGAGCCACAATCAAATAAGCCACCATGCCCAGCATCATGAATGTCAGGATGCCGCAGCCCATGGCCGTCATTTGGCTCTTAAAGACGCCTTTTTCGCTGCCCGAATCGAAATGCACATCGACTGTTCTGCGCCGCCGCAGCGACTTGCTGACAGCTTCCGCCAGTTCCAGTGTGACAGAAAATGCTTCCATCCACTTTCCACAGGATTCACGCGAATGGCAGACCGTGACGATACGATCGAGGGTATTCGCGAACTCAGCAATCGAGACTGTCCTGTGCGTTGCATTGTTCTGCGAGATGTGAATCACGCATTCGCGGCCAACCAACGTCGAGGGTTTGATCGTCAGCGTGCCGGGCGGTAATGGCTTTTCTGCCGTGGTTGCCACGCTGAGCGTAATCAAACGCGATAACAGGCTTCCGTCAGGGGCGTTCGATTCCAGCGCCGTAATCTGTGTATACCTGAATCCGCTCGCCGACAAATAATCGAGTCCCCGTATGACGGCTGCACGCAACTCCGCCGGACTGGTCTCAGTCAAGGACATTTCGATCGACAACTGCCGGGTTGCCTTTTCGTCCAATCCCAGATCAACTGCGGTCAGCGGCAGTTCGACTATCGCCGCACGCGGCAACAGCGGCATGATGCCTCGCTGTGATTCGTCGAGGATCAGATGCAACTCGAACGAGTAGGCTGGCGAACACAAGGCGGGAGGAATGACAATCACATGCCGATCTGCTTGTGAAGCCGCTCGGACGATTCGCAGCGATTCGTCCAGATCATCAATCGCAACAAGCACGGCATCCACATCACCTGCCAGCAACGCATCTTCGACCGTCGCTGCCAGAGTCACCGGAATGCTGGCGCGACTCACCGCCGCGGCCAGTTCCCCGGACAGCGCGCAGCGCACCAGAGAGTGCTCAGTGGACCCCGCCAGTTCCCGCAGCACATCTAAGGCCGTCGCGTTGTTGCCGGCAATGGCGAATCTCATGCAGCAAGAATCCTACCTGGATGTGACCAGTCGGGTTAAATTGGTCTTCTACTTCACGCGGCCCAAAAAGACACATTTTCGACCTGGCTCTGGTCACCCGAAGCGACCGCGAGGAATTGCGAGTTCCGGCCTCGCTGACGCTTCGGGTGACTGTCAATTTCAACAGCGTGAGCTATGAGGCTGAGTTCCAGTTTGCAATTCACATAGGAAACCCCGCCTGTCCAGCGAATCTGGCGGTCTGGACGCCAGCACCGCAGAGTCTACGCCACGCTCAGACATCGTCGAGCGACCTGCCACCTTTTTCAATCGCTTCCCGAACTCGCGACAGAGACAATCGCGAGAACGTTTTACGCTCCGCCATCGATTCGATTGGAAAATCGGCAGCGACCGGTAAGCTGTAGCCGAGAGGACGTTTTACAGCTTCCACTGCGAGATTTTCGAGCGATCGGCAAAATGACATGAGTACTGAAACCCCCGTCGTCGGTGTCATCATGGGGAGTCGGTCCGACTGGGACACGATGGCCGCATCGGCGGACATCCTTCGTCAGTTCGGCGTTTCGTATGAATGCCGCGTCGTTTCAGCATCGCACGCCCGTCTGGATGTCTGAGTACGCGACGAAGCAGAATCCAGAGGCCTGAAGGTCATTATCGCCGGAGCTGGCGGTGCCGCTCATTTACCGGGCATGATCGCGGCTCAAACGATTTTGCCGGTGCTCGGCGTCCCCGTGCAGAGCAAGGCATTGAATGGCCTTGATTCGCTGTTGTCGATCGTACAGATGCCGGCGGTGTTCCTGTCGGAACACTGGCGATCGAGTTTCCGGGCGAGAAATGCAGGACTGCTGGCCGTCAGAATTCTGGCACTCGACAACCAGATTCTGAATCAGAAGCTGCATCACTTTCAGCAGCAACAGACAAACGCCGTTCTGCAGGACAGCGAACTGCAGTTGCCGGATGTTGTGACGGATTGAGCTATACCGCGCCCGGTTCCTATTTGCTCGCTTAACCGCGTGCCCAGCGGGCCGCGCGAGCTGCGTCCAGCTGGCTGCATTGCCACGCGAGGGGCGTTGCCCACGCGCTTAAAACGAAAGTGCCATCATCAACCGCGCTGGCTATGATCAACTTGTCTCCGTCCACAAGATCCCAGAACTCCGCCTCATTCGGATCAGTCTGAGGCTTCCTGCGGCCGGGCGCATTGCTGTGTTCCGGATTTTGAGGTGCGTTCGATGGCGACTTGGCTGGTGTTGGCTGAGTCTGGACTCGTTTTGCCGAACTTGCAGGCTTCTGCGGTCCGGATTTACGGTTCCCCTTCGGACTCTGCTTTGCCGGAACGATGTTGCAACTGGCACAGCGTCCGTTTCGCAGCAGTGGCGTGCCGCAATCATTGCAGAGCAGAACTGGCTGGTCTTCGATTTCTGCCACGGCATGTGAAAGACTCGACAGTTCCGCCAACGCGTCAAGGTCCGGACTGATCACTGCAGGGGCCTTCACCACAGCTTTCAACGGGCCTGCGTTTACGTGACCTCGAGTTGGCGCTTGTGTGGCGACATTCGGCATGGAAGCGGCAGGCTTCTTCACTTTCTCTGAAAGCGCTGACTCGACCGGTGCCGCCAACGGAGTCGCGACAACACCGGGGGTTTCCTGCAGCTGTGAGTTGACATTCTCCTGACGGATGATTTCTGCTTCTGCGCGCAGTCCACTCACTGGTTCCCGAGCTGACACATGGACGCGGGCCTGATGATCGTAACTGATCGTGACTTCAATCTCCGTGCCTTCCGGCAGGTCGGCGGGCAGATCGGTAATCTGACAGTCACCCAGCACTGTAGGTGGCCGATCGGTTCCCGCACCGCTTTCCACGATTTGTACCCGAACGCGGGTTTGATGATCCACGACCGTTCCGAAGACATGCGTCTTCGCGGTGGGCAATGGCGTATTTGCGGGAATCAAATAGTGAGGGACTCTCTTCCCCGATTCGTCCCGCACCAGAATTCCCAGCGCCCGCGCGTTGACGCTCTGCTGCTGCACTTTCGCCAGCCGTGAAGATGCCGTACTGTTGAAAACCGTCCGCGCGTACTGATCGTTCGACAGCAGCATGCCCGCATAATACGCCGCACCGTGCGCGATCGACTGATCCGGCGACAGCGATGAATTCAAAGTGCGACCGCTGAGCTTCTTCAAACTTTCCCGAATCATCGGCATCCGCGATGCACCGCCAGTGGTCAGTACGACATCAATATGAGCCCAGCCAAACTTGTTATCTTTCAGTATCCGACGCGTAATCTCTTCTGATCGCTGAATCAGCTTTCGGCTGAGCGATTCGAATTCTGTCTGTTCGATCTGATAGGTCCTGCGATGCCCTTCGTGCTGCACGGTGATCGCGGCTCGCGGCCGAACAGAAAGACTGCGTTTGGCCTGTTCTGCTTCCAGGGACAGAAACTGCAGGCTGCCGCGATGAGATCGTGGATCGTTGCCGAAATCCGCGATGAATCGTTCGGCCGCCACATCGACCAGCACTCGTGTGAAATCCAGACCACCCAGTTCCAGATCACCGTCAGAGGCGACGACGCAAACCTGATTCGTCCTGTACTTGACAACGGCCAGGTCCAGCGTGCCACCGCCAAGGTCGAACACGAGCAACTGTTGATCGATGGCGAGTTCTGTAAACGCAAGTCCTTCATTCCCCAGCACATGACAAAGCGCCGCGGCGACGGGTTCGTTGATCATTTCAATGCGTTCCAACCCGGCCGCATGACCTGCCAGCATAGTCGCATGTCGCTGCGCATCACTGAACTGTGCGGGCACCGTGATGACGGCTTCACTGATTTCGCCTATCTGTTCCTGGGCCGCTGAGATGAGTTTCCGCAGAATCATTCCCGAGATATGCACCGGTGAGTACCGCGTGTCATCGATCTTCCAGAACTTCTCCGGGTTCCCCATGAAACGCTTTGCGTGCTGAACGACACGCTCCGGACTGGCGATCGCGTTCCGCATGGCTTCAGTGCCGATGATCGGCTGATCTCCATCGAAGAACACCACCGACGGGGTCGAGAGTTCGCCTTCCTGATTCGGAATAGTGACCGGCTGACCGTATTCGTTTAACCACGCAATGCACGAGCACGTTGTCCCAAGGTCAATTCCAACCGCATGAGTGTGCTTCATAATGAATCTCAACAACTTCACAGGATGAGTCGCCTGACCCGCCCTGACTGGAGTTTACCACTGTCGCATCGTACTTGCCGTCTCGCTGCTTCACTACAGAAACTGTCCGCTTCCAGCATGACACACGGCAGATTTGTTATTCTTCGTTTGAGTCTGGCGTGCTTTTGTGGCAGAATGGTCATGTTTGGACCCCGATCATCCGTTCCCGCCAGACCAGATCCTGTACTCCACCAGGAATATTTTGGAAATATGCTCACGATCATTTTCTTTTTCCTTGTCGTCCCTGCGGACGAACCCGTCTCGTTCAACACGGGAAAAGATCTTCATACTGCTCTGGCGACGAACATCAGTTGGTTCAGCATCGGATCAGAACTCGGGAGCCAGCTCCGCGATCTGCAGACCCAGACGAACGTCGTGATTTTGCGAGATCGCCGCATCGATCCGCACCGACGAATCAGTGTGGAAACGGAATTTGTGCCGCGAGTTCAAGTACTGAAACAGATTTCAGCCACGATTCCTGACGGAGCGTTTTGCATCACCGAAGATTTTGCCTGCATCGGGTGGGCCGATGCCATCCATCGGCTTCCGATTCTCCTCAGTCACAACTCCGGTCAGGTGAACATGCTGCGGAAAAGAATCGAGGCCACGGCGTTTCGTCGGCTGACGGGGAAGATCAATGCGTCATGGGAACAGCTTTCGGAACCGCGTCAGATTCTGCTGGATCATGCAAAGACCGCTGGCTTTGTGATCAAGAATCCTGATGCGATTCCACACGACGTCTGGGCCGAATCACGACTCCCGCGGATGTCCTTCGCCGAAGGTGCAACGGTCGTCCTGAATCAGTTTGACCTGACGTTCAAACTGGCGGGCGACCGGGCAGAATTGACGATCGTCCCAATTGATCCGGAAGAAGTCATGGAACATCGTTACGAAGTTGGCAGCAAGGTGAAAGCCGCACTCGTCACCGTATGGCAGCAGATCGCCCCGGATATCGAGATCAAATGGACCGGTGCGAACGCCACAGTGACGAGCACACTGCGTCAACATGCATTGCTCACAGCCACGTTGCAGTCGGCGTTAAACTCCGTTCCCGACTCAGACTCAACGTCTCGGATACCAGACAGTTCCATTCGCACGAGGAATTTTCAGATCAAAGCGGAACGAGCGACGATCGGGCAACTCATCGATTTCTTTCGAAAGGAAAAAATCATGATTGAGGTCGTCGACGAGGATTCACCAGAGGTCATCGCCATCCTGAGAGAATCCGTTCAACTTGACACACTCACAGAACGCCAACCGGGATCAGAACTATTCCCGGTCATCTTTGGCAAGCATTTCAAGAATGTCGATGTCCGCGACGATCGAGTCGTGCTCTCGCGAGAATAGCTCATCAGCACGCAGGCGCTGGGCTTGCATAACCCAGCCTTTCTGCCGTCGGCCCGATGTGGGGTTCGATGCGGATGAGGTATTCCCCGTCGAACGTGTATTGGTTGTTCTGATAACCGGCCAGTGAGTCTGTGTAGGCTTTCAGCTTCGGCTGCATCGTCGACCACGTTCTCAGGCCGAATTGCTGGTAGATCGATTCCACGATTTCCAAGGGCCGGGCAGTGATGTCTTCGTGACGCAGTTCGATCAGATTTTCGCGAGGGATCAGGTCTCGGTCGGCAAACCACTTTTGCATGATTGCTTCGTAGCGCCTGGAAATAAATTCTTCTACCTCAGCAGGGTCATGACTCTGGAACGCAAGATCTTCCATGAAACGCTGCATCAGTTTTATGGAAGACGCATGAACCAGCCACGGATTGCGATAAACATGAATAAATTTTGCAGTCGGATATCGCTTCAGCACTTCCGGGACGCGGCCAAGATTTGGCGGGTTCTTGAGAAGCAGGCGTCGACCACCGCTGGCGTACGAAACTTTGCGCAGCAGGTACTCGTAGTGGTTTGACCAGTGAGCCACATCCTCCTGACTGACGCCTTCGAACAGCACCGTCTCGCGAAACGTCTGTTCAGCAATCTGGGGGAAAAAGTAGTTCAGATAGTGACTCATGTGAGTCAGACCGGCGAGTGCAAAGTCTTCGGACATCGGTTCATCGATTCCCAGCGGCACGGCATCCATCGGGCGACTCTTCGGAAGTCGACGCGACAGAATCCGGCGAGCCAGCCATTCCCATGTCAGAAAGCCGCTGGGAATGGCACAGTGCAGCATCGTAACGCTGGCAAAATGTGGGTCCTGCAGCATCAGATTGTGCATATTGGTCGTGCCACTTCGCCAATGGCCGATGATCAAAACGGGCGGCTCCAATAGCCGATGTCGACGGATGGGCAGTCCGAATCGCATTCGCTCAAAGAGTCGAATTGGGATCGTGGCGATGACAAAAAGTGTAATTCGGAGTGCGCGAGGCCATTGTGCGACGTCGAATTGCCGACTGTAACGCCAAAGCAGCCGCAGCCAGTTCCGCAGCGTCGAAAAATACAGGATGTGTGGCAGTTGCATCCGTGGGTGTTTATCTAATCGGGGGAGGGTGCGCGGCGGAAAAATCACCTCATTCGCAATTCGAGAGATAGTAACGGATCTGGACTGGCAAATTCCCAAACGCGGCGCGAAAACGTGGCCAGAAAGGGGGGATTCGAAGGTTCTCGGCATTTTGCTATGCTGCGTTGCAGCATTATCGAATCGGCCGGACTTTTGTTCGGGCCGACCCTGACAGGCCTTTTGGAAGTTATGTTTTCACATGAGATACGACGTTTTCGGTGTGGGCAATGCCCTGGTGGACATTCAGGCGCGAGTTTCAGATCACTGGGTCGCAGAGACGGGTTTCAAAAAAGGCATCATGACGCTGGTCGATGACGGGCAGCAAAAAAACGTCCTGAGTCGCCTGGACGGAATTTCGCTCAACCGCTGTGCGGGAGGTTCCGCCGCGAACACGATCATGGGCGTCGCGGATTTTGGCGGGAAAGCGGCATATGCAGGCAAGGTCGCCAGCGATGAAGTGGGCGAATTCTTTCTTCGTGATATGCGAAAGATGGGCGTCACAATTGAAGTGGCCGCGGCTGGCAGCGGGCAGACCGGGACCTGTGCTGTGCTGATCACCGAAGATGCGCAGCGTACGATGCTCACAAATCTGGGTGTGTCGGCCACGCTCACGGAGGAAGACATCAATGCGGACGAACTCAAACGTGCGACGTACGTGTATGTCGAAGGTTATCTGCTCACCAATCCCGGTACCCGCGCTGCAGCTTACAAGGCCATGAATGCGGCAAAGATGTACGGATGCAAGGTTGCCTTCACCGCGTCTGACCCGTTTCTGTGCAACATGTGCCGAGATGAAATCTGGGCATTGGTCGAAGGACCAGTCGACCTGTTTTTCTGTAATGAAGAAGAAGCGAAAAGTCTGACCGGTAAGTCCGACCCGATCGAATGTGCGGCAGAATTGCATCGCCATGCAGAGAACGTCGCGATGACGCTCGGTGCGAACGGATCAATTCTGATGCACGAAGGAACGGCGATTCCGATTGAGGGTGTCTCGGTGGACGCAGTCGATACGACCGGTGCCGGTGACATGTATGCGGGTGCGTTGTTGTACGGGATCACGAATGGAATGAGCTGGAAACAGGCCGGACATCTGGCATCTCATGCGGCGGCGCGCATCGTCGGACAATTGGGAGCCCGTCTGCAGAACCGATTTACGCAGAAAGAAATTGCGGCGCTCATGAAGTAGCCTGTGGGGAACGGCGCTGGCGAGGTGTTGATTCAAGACCAACCCGAAGCGTCTGCGAGGCAAAACGCCTGCAGTCCTCGCTGACGCTTCGGGTTAGTATTGAGAAGGCCACTCTGAACATCGATTAAATCAACACCCCGCTCGTCGCCGGTAACCGTTGCAAAACATGAATCAGCATGCGGGGCTGGAACCCTGCGGCAGTGTCGAGCGTCACGTCAGACTGATAGAGTGTCTCCTGTATGAAGAGCAACGAATTGAATCGAACTAACTGCCTTCGAATCCCTGCGTCGGCTGGTGTCTGGTTTCTGCGCACTGTCCTGTTTTTCTGCGCATTGAGTGCGAGCATGATGCAGTCTGCGGCAGGAGTTGACGCGGGCGATGCTCTGTGGCGCTATACGCTGAAACAGCCGTCATCCTGGCTGGAAGAATCGTACGATGACGTCAAGTGGCAGGAAGGTCGTGGCGGATTCGGAACGACAGATCATGCGACTGGACGCGTTTTCACAGAGTGGACCTCGTCGGAAATCTGGCTTCGGCAGATCATGACCCTGAAGTCGATTCCGGCCAATGCCGCATTGTACGTTGAAACGCCGGGTGAAACTGAAATCTTCATCAACGGATCTCTGGCTGCGAAAATCGACAGTGCCCTTGAAAAACATGCCGTCATTCCGTTGTCACCAGAAGCGATTTCTGCGCTGCGCGAAGGAAAGAACATCGTCGCGGTTCATGCAAAAGCCGCAGACACGATCGTCCCCCATTGTCTTGACGTGCACCTGATTTCTGCGGACAGCATCCCGGAACTCGTGCCGTTCACAACCTGGGACAGAATCAAGTCCGTGTATCCGATGTGGCTTACGATTCTCGTCACACTGCTGGTACTGATTGCGCTCGCGTACGAGAAACCAGCCGATATGGTTTTTGCCGGTGCCATCGTCATTTTGTCACTTTGCGGTGTCATCACGGCCCAGGAAGCCTTCGGCGGCTTTGTGAGCCAATCAGTGCTGATGGTCGCGGCATTGTTTCTGGTCACGGCGGGACTGAAAGAAACCGGCATCGTGGATATGATCGGTGCCAGAGTCCTGGGACCCGCGAGAACGGAACTTGGTGGACTGATTATGCTGTCGTTGTTCTGCGTCATTACATCAGCGTTCCTGAATAACACGCCGATTGTGGCCATGCTGATTCCTGTGGTGATGTCATGGTGCCGGCGACAGCGCGTCGCTCCGTCAAAACTTCTGATTCCGTTGTCATTCATGACGATTCTGGGGGGATGCTGTTCTCGCATCGGCACCAGCACGAATCTGGTTGTCGATGGGCAGATGACAAAATACGGAATGGTGGAAATGGGCTTCTTCGAGATTGCCTGGGCGGGCGTTCCGTGCGCCATGATTGGCCTGATCTACATGTTGACGATTGGCCGCAAACTTCTTCCGGAAAGAAAAGAACTGCTGGAACAACTTGGCGACTCGCGCGCGAATATCTTGTGGAAATGCTGGTGACTCCGCGTGTCGACTGATCGGACAAAGCATTGAAGCCGCCGGGTTGCGGCGCCTGCCCGGATTGTTCCTGATCGAAGTTGATCGGCGCGGTTCGATCATCGCACCGGTGAGTCCCGATACCGTCCTGGAATCCGACGACCGACTGGTATTTACCGGAGTTGTGGAGACCATCGTTGACTTGAAAAAAATTCCGGGTCTGGAACCCGCCCTCGAATCAACCGACAAGTCCGCGCAGGAGCAGCGGCGGCGGCGATTGTGTGAAGTGGTCGTCAGCCGGTCGTCACCGCTGGTGGGTCAAACCGTTCGGGAAGCCCAGTTTCGATCGCACTACAACGCGGCGATTGTCGCGATTCACAGAAACGGCGCTCGACTCACAACCAAGATCGGGGACGTCAAACTTGAGTCCGGTGATACACTGCTCATGCAGACCGGCCCGAATTTTGTACAGGCGCATCGAAACAATGCCGACTTTTATCTGGTGAGCGATGTGGAAGGATCGCAACCGATGAGCCATGAACGCTGGGGCATCGCATTGCTCATTTTTGCGGTGCTGCTGGCAGTGATGTCCTTCGGTAGCGGCGAAATGGCGATGCTGGGAGCATTCATCGCCGGTGGTTTGATGATCGTCACGCGGTGCATGTCCGCTTCCGATGGTCGTCAGGCAATCGATTGGCAGGTTCTGATTGCGATTGGAGCGTCATTCGGACTGGGTGCGGCGCTGGAGAAATCGGGCGCGGCCATGTTCCTGTCAACAAAGCTGGTCGCGCTGACTCAGCCCTATGGACCTTATGCCACGCTGGCGGCAATTTACTTCGTGACGATGGTCCTGAATGAACTCATTACAAACAACGGCGCAGCGGTACTGGCGTTTCCGTTCTGCGTGAAGGCCGCGGCTCTTTCGAACTGTGATGCCAGACCTTTCGTCATGGCAGTCGCGTTGGCGGCATCCTTCGCTTTTGCTTCCCCCGTTGGTTACCAGACGCACATGATGGTGTTTGGACCCGGTGGATATCGATTTAACGACTTTGTAAAAATTGGCGTGCCGTTGAATCTTCTGCTGTGGGTGACGTGCGTGATTCTGATTCCGATGATCTGGCCGTTCTGACGACGATCAATGAACACATGCTGGGGCAACTCTTCCAGATGCTCATGCTGGCCGCGGTCGTCGAAGGCTGCCTGGTCGGCACCAACCCGTATGGTCAGCCTGGTGCTAAAGCCTGGAAAAAGAGCATGCAGAAATGGAGTGCTTTATGAACATCGCGCAAATTTCGAAAGTCTATGCTCAGCTGGACCCGCCGTTGTGGCTGGTGACCGCAGCCCATGGTGAGCGGCTTGGCGGCTTCATCGCCACTACCGTGGCCAGGGCATCCATCGTAAGTGAAATTCCACGACAACTCATCACGGTCAACAAACGGCACTATACGCACGGGTTAATCGAAGCCAGCGGTGCTTTCGCCATGCACCTGATCGACGAAACACAACTCGATCTGGTATGGCGGTTTGACTGCAGTCAGGCCGCGACATCGACAAGTTCGCCAGCCTGCCATTCCGAACCGGCGAAACCGGCAGCCCGCTGCTGCCCGCGGCGTTGGCCTGGTTCGACTGCCGAGTGGAAGAACGCATGGACTCGGGCGACCGCACCGTCTACCTGGCTGCGGTCGTCGAAGGCAGACTGGAGCGAGCCGATCCGCCATTGACGAACCGCCGCTTCTTTAAGATTGCCCCGCCGGACAAGCAGGCGATTATGGATCAACAATACGAACATGACTCGCGACTCGACGCCCAGGTGATCCAGCACTGGCGCGACAAACGCGCTGCAAAGTAGCCAAAACGTTGTCGTTCCGACTCCGGTATCTGCGTCGCGAGATTACGAGGTCAGTAATCACTGGCACGCGTGGGCGCGCAGGCCGACGGGAAAGGAACAAAGTTGAGTGGTTTAAGGTTTCCAGTCAGCCGGCAGATGCAGGGACCACACTTCGTTCGACAACGGCTGCGCATGGCCTCCGGCAATCCAGAGTTTGTCCTTGAAAACAAAGACCGAATGCTCATGGCGTTCCTTCCAGGTCGTCTTCGTCTGCAGTTGGTCCCACGTCTTGCCGTCCTTCGAGTGCCACACATCATCCCAGTTCCTGGAAGGGTTGTTCGACCAGCCACCGAGCACCCAAATGCGATCCCGATACACGGCCGCTGAGAACCACAATCGCGGTGACCATGGTGCCGCTTCGATTTCACACGTCCAGTTCACACCATCGCTCGATGACCACACATCGTTCTTCGCGTGGAAGTCAGGCACATAGTTGCCGCCGCCGAAGACGTAGATCCTGTCGTTCAGCACGACGGCCTGATGATAGGCGCGAGGTGACCAGCCAGCGTTCGCCGTTTCGAGCCTCCACTCTTTACAATCGGCAGAGGACCACACATCGTTTTTGAGGCTCTTGTCATCGCCGAAATAATAATTCTCCGTGCCTCCAAGCATCCACAGCCGTCCGCGAAACTCAACCAGGCCCGCAGCAAGTCGTGGCGTCCATCCTGCGGCTGCGGTCACCTGGTCCCACTTCACGCCATCGACCGATGACCAGACTTGATTGCTCGCAGAATGTCCTGGCAACCGCCCATTGTACCATCCACCCATGATCCACATCTTGTCCTGAAACGTAATGTTCATCGGCAGATCGCTGTGCAGCCACGGCGCGTTCTTTTCGACGAGTTTCCACTCGCTGCCATCCGGCGACGCCCACACATCGCGCGGCGGTGCCTCAAACGACTGAAACCAGCCGCCCATGATCCAGAGTTGATCACGAAACACATATTCCGCCTGCGAATCCCGTGCCTGCCAGGCCGCGTTGCCTTCGAGTTTCCAGTCGGGTGACGCATCTTGCGCGTGAGCGACAAGACTTGACACAGACAGAAGAGCTAAGAACACAAGCTTCATGGTATGATTCTCCGCTGTTGCAACAGACTCACAAACACAAACGACTCTCCGCACGCCGACAGGATTTTCAAAGGGGTCAGGAACCAATAGTGCAGCACCCTCGGGCCATCTGGCTATTGGTTCCTGACCCTTTAATCAATCGGCCAGTCATTGACCATGCAACTTGCAGGGCCAGCATTGCCGCAGAAATTACTGCCCGTCCCGGGCGGCGGTTGCGAACTTTTCGAGGTCTGCGAAATTGCTTTTCCACGTCGTGTACATCACGCCGCGGAGGCCCTTTACGTCCTCGCCGGTGTCGAGCCAGTTGCGGATTCGTTCGGGTGGAGCGTCGTAATAGCCAGCGAGGACTTGCGCGTGGCCCTTCGCAGCGAAGTGCTGCAGGCTGGCGGCCGGTTTGCCGCTGTTCCAGTTGATGATGATTGTGTCCTTCGGCAAACCCTCCCATGAGCCGGTCAGGTCTCCGTTCACGAGATAGAATTCTTGCACGGCGTTGTGGTCCGGGTCGAACATGTCGCTCCAGATACAGAGCTTCGCCTGTGGGTTGATGCGGCGCACGATCTCGGCACAGCGGCGCACGTTGTCGGCAAGTTGCTGACCGGCGGTCTTGCCGGACGCTCGCTCCGGCTCGCTCCAGTTGGCGACGCGAATCTCGTCGTGGCTAAGGAAGTACGTCTGCGGGTCGAACAATTCCTGAACGCGGCGAACTTGATCTTCCACAATTTCGAAGACCTTTGGTTCGGTCAGCGAACAGGGGACTTGACCGTCGTAGATCGTGACCGCGTGGTAGTAGCTGACGCGCAGTTTCTGGCCGTCCTGAAAGTGCGATCCAGGCAGCAATGTGAGCGCTGGAGGTTCGTGATAGACGTCGAACTCGCCTGGCCATGGCGTCGTGCCGAGTTTCGGATCGCGCAGCTCAGCGAAGTCCCGGCCCTCGATAAACGTTGTCTTCCCCGAGTCGTCCGTCACCGTCAGTGGACAGCCGGGGCGACGCACCAGATTCACGAACGGTTCTTCGATCAGCGTCGCGTCGTCCATCCAGAGCTTGCCGCCGCGACATCCCCAAGCGCCGAGATAGAATCGAATCTCGCTGCTGTCGAGCGTGTTGAAGACGACATGGTGCTGCGTCCAATCCTGATCCCGTTTGACGCCGAGATGGCTGTGCGCGAGGACTCGACCGGTCGGAGACATCGCGAACATACGCGTCTCACCGGCCGATTCAAAGTCTTCTGTTCTGATCCAGACGGAGGCGTGGAACTGCGACCAGGGCCGAACCATGATCGGTTTGCTTACGCGTCGATTGCCCTCGACGCCCGCGGCGTTCTGGATGCGAAGCGATGTCTTACCGCCATGCCTGATCGTCGAGTCAGCAAACGTCCCTTGCCCCGGTTCGTCCTGAAAGCCCCAGCCAGCGAACGCGTCTCCTTTGAGATTCTCGAAGTCGCCGGGAATCGGATTTTGTCCATCGACATCAAGGACGACTTTGCCCGCCTTCACGACGAACGGCACGTCGCGGGCGGGAAGTCCCTCAGCCAAATTGGGATCGTGCGCAAGAATCCCCGAGCTGTAACCGAAACCGGCAACAGTCGGAATGATCTCCAGCTTCAACTCGCGGCAGAGCTCGCGGAACCTGGCAACGTTCCTGAAATAATGGTCGGGGACGCGGTCGAGAACGTTCAACTTGTAGTCGGCCAGCACGACTCCGTTGTATCCCGATTTGGCAGCCGTCCGAAGAATGGCCTCGATCTTTGGAAGGTTCTCGACGACCTGAAGATTCTGCTGGAGGTAAACCCAGCGCAATTCAAGAGGCTCGGCGGCGTGAGTGACGCTGGACGTCAAACCACCGACGACCAACAGGAGGAGCCACTGACACATTTTTCGAAACATCAACAACTCCAGTCAGGCAACATGGTCCGTCTAACACGAAGACGTCGCCATCGAATTGTAACCAACCTGGCGATTCAGTTCCCTGTTCAGCGTTCGCACTGCGATGAAGGCTCCTTCGGCAGATTTCGAAACATTGCCGACGCCTCGTAGACCGCCTTTCGCATTCGATTTATCCCACCCAGCGGGCGGTGGGCCTCTAAACCGTGCCATGGCGTGAAGACAAGTCGCTCGCAGCGGACTCGCAATTCGGGAGTGTCTACCTCCTGCAGCGGAATCGTCAGCGTGGCAACCGGTTGGAACTTGCCAGCTTCGCTTTCGAGCCATTCCATTGAGGCGTTTTCAATATGCAGGTCAGGATCGATGCAAGCCGCCGGCCTCACCAGAAAATCAAAATAAAAAAAAAAATCTACCTGGGTTTAAAGGCTCAGGCGTTTAACCAGGGCTGTTCTCAGATAGTTGGGATCATACACATTGGGTTCTTCCGTTGAACGCGAACGAGGGCGCAGGCGAAACCGCATCACCTGATCCGGTCCGAGCAGAAACGGCGCTGCGCCAAAATAGTCATTGTCAACAGGACTGGCAGGCTGCGGCTGGAATGCGCCCGTGTCAGGCTCCGACGTCGATGAACGAATTCGCTTGATCAGTCTAAAAGTGTTGAGCGCTCGCAGTTGAGACGCCGTCGGCGGGGTTCCCGAGTCGGGGACCGGCAGTCGCCTGACAAAGAATGGCCCGGGGTCTTCCTTGCCTGCTTTGAGCGTCTCCAGAAGTACCTGACTGAGAACCTCATAGTCTTCGACGTTGGCAAAAGCGAACACAGGCTGATTGATCATCAGAAAATCCTGTGTCAAAGGCCCATGAGCATTTCCCAGAGATGGTCCTTCCACGCCCACAGCTTGATTGCCATGCCACGACTGCCATGAACGGGCGGTCCGCCGTTCGCCCCGGGAGTAGAATCCTGAGCCACGACTGTGGACGCATTTGAGAATCGAACAAGAGCTGAACAGGACTTCCCGGGTGTCGCAAAAACACCATGCCTCAATGTCTCAGCGATGTCTGACAAGACATGGAACGTGGCACTGACGCAACCATGATCCTTGGTGTGTACGCCTCGCAAAACTCTTCTTTCGCCAGGATATCGATAACGAAGTTGCTCGATCGTCAGGTCAGCGATGTTCCTGATTTGCTGAGCTTCTTCGGCAGGGATCTTTTCGAGCATTGCATCAACTCCAGTGAGTTCTGTGAAACAGAAGTGGCGGTGCAGGCAATTCAAAGCGATTTCAGATACTCAAGCAGATCCCGACGTTGTGTTTCACCCAAATCTGTTCCGTATTCATGGCCTTTGTTCGAATTCCCATCAACGTCGGTGTCGAATTTCGGCTGGTTTTGGTCATTCTGAAATCCGACGTTCACCGGATCAAACTCGCGACTGCCCACATGAAATGTTTTGCAGCGCTGTGCCCAGGGTTTCAGAAGCTCGACCATTGACGGGATGGATCCATTGTGCAGATAAGGGGCCGTGGCCCAGATTCCATTCAGCGGTCGAGCCTTATAACCGATCGCTGCGTTTGCATTGCTGACAGACACTTCGGCTGGCTCATCCGGTCCGGCGATTCCTTCCGTGGCGTCGAGTGAAATGACGCTCTTCGGCAAAGCCGCAGCGGCCTGTACAGCTTCCAGACTTCGCAGTTCGACGACCTGATCACCGACCCCGTCTGCCTGGACGTCTCGAGCCTTATCCATCAGGTGAAAGTGACCGCCTTCAATCTTCACGTGATTGCCCTCTTTCGCAAGTGAATCAAACTGGCCTACGAGCTTCTGGCTGCCAACTTCGATCACTGCAGTCATGCGGTACCCCGGATTGAGCGCATCAATGCTTTCCAGCGGATTAACGAGATTTGCTCCTGCCAGTGCTTCCTGGATCGTGTTGGAATTGAGCGCAGGATCAAGGATCGCACGTTCCACCACGTGCTTGAGAATGGTTCCGATTGGTGCTCGCCGCGGAAAGCGTTCTTTCCCGAGCAGCGTCTTGCGACGTCCCCGCAGTCGGCCTGTGTCCGCTTCATGACCGAAATTGATAAGAAGTGTCTGGTCTGTTTGTGCATCCACGATCTTCTCACCAACAAAACGATCTTCTTTGGTGCGTTCGATCACGGAGTGGCAGCTGATGCACTTCTCCTTGTAAATGGCCTCGCCTCGGGTCTTCATGCCGTCATCAAGCATACCAAATTCCGTCTCGGGCCACATGGGAGACCAGAGCGACCGCAGCGATGTTTCAATGCCAGTGAGATGCTTCTTATTGACTGTTGAAGAATACCGCCGCGGTATCAATAACTCGTGACGGTTGATGTCAATGTGTCCAAAGACACCAAGCACTTCGCCCGCATTTCTGCCGAGAGCCCCAACCTCGCTGGTTCCAAACAGTATCAACCCGAGGGGACTTGTTTTATTCTCTGCGGCACCGTTCCACTGTACTCTTTGATGCTGAGGTGCATCCCACAAACAGGGATAGCTGACGGGAGCATTTGCGGGATACCAGTTATCAGGGTTATCAAGAAACGTGACGGCGACTTCGTTGAAGATTGCCCCAAATGCGTCCACTCGGCCTGGACCAAAGCGATGCGCTTCATCTGTCGGGAGGTTACGCTTGTTGTATCCGGCACGCTGATCTGCAATCGACCGAACAGTCGCCCGCAGGTTTTGCCTTATGTCGTCCGACGCATTGGCAGGAAGGACTTTTGAAGCAAACCGAGAGAACTTCTGATCATCTGACGCCGTGTTATCTAAGGTGAGAGTTAGTGCCGTCACCAGCTTTTCGAAGTCACCCATCGCGGGGCCACCGTCAATCAGGAATGCCGTGCCAATGTGGTTAATCTGACTGGTGTGACAGGCGGCGCAAGTCAGCCCGAGTCCTGGTGTTTCGTCCTCATACGACGCATCTTTGATAAAGCCGATTGGCAATCCGTCTGGATTCATTCCATCCGGTGTTCGTGGAATGTAACCCAGAGCCCGAATGTGCTCAGCATCTCGAAAAGAGTTTGCTGAATCAGGCTGTTCCAGGTGCAGGAACCAGTCAAAAGGGACAAGCCGCGATCCCTGTGCTGTATTGTAGAAGCGATTCGATTGTTCGTCGGTCCAGTTCTGCGACAGCGTCTTTAAGGTGAACCCCGGCTTCAACTCGACGTGACGCGGATTGTCAACCGCCCGAAGCGTGGATGGCATGGACATCATCACTACGACGATCACGGCTCGAAGTGACATAACGCCTCCTTAGTGAGTAGTCTGTAAATCCTGTCAGACGAGATCTTACCCTGGGCGTACGAACAGTCAATCACGTCAGTCCGGATTGACCTGCAGGGATCGCCAGATTCGACCATCCTCGTCCTGTGTCTGCTACTGATTGATTGTTTCAGCCAGGTTCAGTCACCAAAGGCAAACACTGTGCCGCAGCCAACTGGTCCAGAGCAGAAGATTCTGATCGAATTGCTCGTCGGTCATCTGACTGAGCCTGGCCAACTGGACAGATCACTTGTCCACGCAGGACCTGGAAAGGCGATCGAGTTGATACATTCAACCAGTAAGGCCCTATTCAATCTGAGTCAGCTTGTTTCGCCGAGAGAGGAGCTCCCTGATTGTGACGAGCGGAATGCCGCGGTTGTACAGATACTGGCCCGGAGCTGGCCAGTCCTTTCCACCAGCATGATGCAGAGCACAAAGCTGCAATTTGTTTGTCAGAATTGGTGATCCCGAAGAACCCGGTCGAGTGTTGATGTCATACCAGACGCGTGTGCGGTTTGGATTTACTCCCAGCAGACCGGGCTTGTTCCAGTCAACCTGCTGCGGCAGGCTTTGATTGTTCTCGTAAGGATGCTGAAAGCACCACACTGCCGATTGCTCCATGTCAGCAGGCACGTCGAGAATGTCGTCAAGCGAAACAAATCCACGATTCACGGCATTGTCCGACGCTTTTTCTCCCACTGGCTTTTTGCCAGGTTCGTCTGCGATTCTGAGCACTGCATAATCAAGGTTCTCCGGGTTTCGGTCGAGGGCTCGTTCCTCGTCAATGCTGCGAATGCTCAAATCCTGCGGATCAAATGGTGAATGATCCAGCAGCCAGTCGTCATTATCGACGAGTCGATATTCGACGCCGGCAGTCAGCGTAACGCCGTCAGGTGCCGTCCTGTAATCGAATTTCAACTTCAGTGCTTTTCGATTTGCAGACGTGACCTTTTCGACGACATGCCAGTTGGTCAGCAGGGTACTGTTTCCAATCAGAAATCCTGTGCCATAAGTGATGCTTCCGGAAACAGGATAGCTGATTTGACAGACACTGTTGACGACTTTCCCCAGTCGCTGAAGCATCTGGCCCACGTCCGTAAAACCGCGCGTGGGCTCCAGCATCCTTTCCAATGAACCGTCTTCAGGACCTTTTTCTCGAGCACCCGATGGACGCTTCAGGATTTGATGTCGCCACGCGAATTCGAGCAGAGCGCCATTTGTCGGGTTCTCATTCAACAGCGACGAAACCAGTTGGCAGATCTTATGGCGGGCGTTGTATTGGGAGATCATCTTGAATCGAATCTCCGGGTACTCATCATCCATGCCTGCGTAGTTCCAGATATCGTCATCCAGTTGCGCCAACAAAGCCGTTCGCAGCAGCTTTGGATTCGGAAAGGCACTTTGAATTGACTTCGAAAGCTTAGCCTGTGTGGGGCCGTCGATATGCATTTTTGAGTACTCTCACCACATCCAGAAGAATCTTCGATGTGCCGACTTTCACGCACCGGGAAGACACTTGTCATATTGCCTCATCTGGCACAGCCATTGGCTATTTACTTGACCAATTCAAACGTTCCGACTTTCCATCGAAACTGTATTCACCTTTGAGCACTGTCAGGTCGGCTTTTTCGATGCGAAAATAGAAATCTCCCTTTGACGAAAGTGCAGCCCAGCGACCCACAATCAACGCTCCGGCTTCGTCTTCAAGTATGGTGAGGTCGTCGAAAGTTCCAGTAAACTGAGGAGTGGTAAACAGGAGGTTTTCGAAATCAATGGTCGCGCTGTTCAGCTGGCCATTGCCAGCAACAAATTCTGTTTCCCATTGCCGCCCAATGACTTCGCCGGAAAGGTCGGTGCCATCGCCGGGATCAGTCACCACATTTGTTTCGTCGCCGTTTGCCTGTGATATGAATGTTGCCGACATGACCTGGGAGAGTCGCTGACCGTTTCTCTGTTTCTGTGCAAGTGTCAATCGTATGTCAAGCGGTTGCCCGGACTGCGCGAGCATCCGCAAGGGAACCCCGTTGATCGGACCAAGCTTTGCCTGAAAATTCGGGCGGCCAACTTCAGCACTGATTTGAATCGTGACGTCGTACGGGTCTTCGCCTTCGAGTGGCAGAGATACCTTTGAATCTTTCGGTATCTCCAGCACACGCATTGGATTTGTGCGTTCATTTCTCGGCAAATACTTCATGATAATCTTGTTGCCAGTCGAGTTGGTCAAATGCAAAGTGTCTTGTGCAAATGCATCAGACTGAAAAGCCAAAACAACTGCGATCATTGTGATTCGGAACACGGCATGACTCCTTAACATTTTGAGTTGAAACAGAAAAGCCATCAAAACGATACAGTTTGCACAGCTCACTTGCGCGGATCAAACTCCATGAATCTCAGTTTGCCACTGGGATGATCTCCTGCGGCTGTGAGTTCAAGAACGGCGAAGTGATTCTGATACATCGCGTCCCAGATAACGATCTGTGCCTGTCTCGATGAATCGGATACAAGCACCACAAAGAATCCTGCCTCAACCTGAAAGTAATTGAAAGGCTGGGACCAGTCTCTCGGTAGTATCGGGGGCAGAGGCGTCAATCGCGGCAGCAGTGGATTTTTGGAGTCCTCGTGACTGGAAGGCGGAAGATAGTAAAGCAGGATGTCGATCGCCACGTCCGTCTCGTTCTTCACCAGCAGTGTGACGTCTTTTGCGGCAACGTGATTCTTCTCGATGCGTTCGTTGATCTCGCGGTCGCTCGGTAAACGGAGTAAGCGAAGTTCCGGCTCAATTGCTTCATAGAAATGGTCCTCATCTCTAGTCACAAAGTATTTGCGAATCTTCTCCCCAGAGTCGACAGTATCCTCAAGATTGTCCGGTTTCCGCCGCAAGTATCCATCGCAAAGTACGAATTCTACGTCCCCGATGACACCTGCAGGAAGTATGCACTGAGCATCGACGGATTCGAACGTGACCGCTCCACTTCGTAGTGAGAATGGTCGAAGTATTCTTTGCTGGGTCTGAGTATCAAACAACTGACAAATCCGTCTGTTGTTCTTTCCGTTTGGGAGATTGGCAACAATCGCGATCGCCGCAATGGCAATCACCAAACCTGCTGCAAGCCAGCCAGCTCTGACGTGAGAGCCAAAACTTGCTACGCGGTCCCGAATCGACGGATTGTCGCGACGCCGGAGTAGGTCCGTCCGATTCTCTTCCAGCCAGCCCTGCAACGGTGGGCAACTATTATCAAATTCGTTCAGGACGCCATCGACAAGCTCAACGATCTTGTATTCACGACTGAGATAGCTGACCACTCGGGTCATCGAATATCGCAGATCGCCGTTCCCAGCGAGTTCTTCAAGTCGCGGAAGATTGTTGTGGTTGAGGATTCGCTCCAATTGCGACAAGTCCAGATGCTCAACCAGCAAGTCGTACAACGTCTTTTGTTCGGAGCTGTTCAGTTGAGTCATAACTTTCAACCCAGTCAGTCTTCACACCTCTGGTCGCAGGTTCACTAAATTATCTGAGCAGAAGTTTAGTAAGCGGATACTCGGTGTCATTGACGCTGGTCCAGCAATATTCGACGATGTTGAGTTGTACGTAAGGGGTTGCTCGTGGCATGTTCTACCATCAATTTCTGGCCGAGCCAAGCGGCTCGAACTCCCGAATCGAAATTGCCCGTTTTCAAAGGAATCTCAAATGAGCAGAGCGAGTCATCTTGAACGCTTGAAGAACATGTTGCAGCAGGTCACACCGGGTTCAACACTCGAAGTTGCCGAAGTCAGCCTGGAGTCGATGGAACTTCCCGATCAGTCACGAGAAACGGCCATAGAAGGGATGAAGCGTCTGAATGCGACCGAGTCACTGCGTGAAGATACCATTGACTTTGATCAGCAGAACGCATTGGAAGCCATTGTCCTCCCAAAGCTTCGACCTGTCGTGAATATCATTGGCGATACGTTTTCGCCCCCTCCAGCGCCGTGGGAGTTTTTTGAGACTGCTGAGTTTAAACAGCGGATCGACAAAGTGATTCCGTCGATCGGTCGAATTGAGATTCCTGGCCATCCGTCAGTGCCGTATGGCGGAACGGGGTTCGTCGTCGGGCCAAATCTGTTGATGACGAACCGACACGTTGCGGAAATCTTCACCACAGGACTTGGACAGCGAAGTCTGGTATTCCGAGCTGGAATTTCGGCAGCAATCGACTTTAAACGGGAGGTGATCGGGACGACACCGGTACTCATGTCCGTGACAAAAGTCGTGATGATCCATCCGTTCTGGGATATGGCACTGCTGGAAGTGACGGGAATGCCGAGTTCCCATGCGGTGTTGCCAATCTCGGTCAAGGCACCGGTTGAACTGGCAGATCGAGACATTGTGGTTATCGGATACCCGGCTCAGGACTGGCGAAACGATCAAACTTTGCAGAATCAGATTTTTGCCGGGATCTTCAACGTCAAACGACTTCAACCAGGCAAACTGAAGGTTGTGCGCACGATCGAAAGTTTTGGCCACAACGTGAATGCCGTCACGCACGATGCGTCAACGCTGGGCGGGAATTCCGGTTCAGCCGTCATCGACGTGTTGACAGGAGAAGTGGTCGCACTGCATTTCGCGGGACTTTACCTTGACGCCAACTTCGGGGTTCCGACATATGAGCTGGCAAGAGACAATCGAGTTGTTCAGGCGGGAGTGAACTTTACGGGCAGCGTCGCAGCGACAACAGATTGGGCCGCAGTCTGGCGTCTTGCTGATATAGACAAGGAAGCTCCGGGATCCTCTCGAACGATCGCAAATCCAGTGGGCACTTTGCCGTTGCTGAATCCTCAACCAGGCAACACTGCGACCTGGACCATTCCTCTGCAGGTTTCCATCACCATTGGAACGCCGACGCTCGGTCAAACGCCGGTGGTCACAACTGCCACCACAAGAGCCGAGACCCCGATCGAAGCCATTGCAGGAATCGCAGCACAAGAATCCGCTGTTGAACGTTCCGTCGTATCCTCGTATGAAAAATTCAAGTCCGCATGGTTGACGGGAACGGGATTTTCGTGGAAGGGAGCATTAGCGCCTGCGGTCACCAGCCATTTGGCCTATGAATCAGCGCAGGTCGTGATCAGTACGGCACGCGAACGCTTTGGCATGCAGGCCTGTGAATTCCTCCAGACTGATGCCACCGAGTGCTTTGTGGCAGCGACTCCTGACACGATCATTGTTGCCTTTCGTGGCACAGCGGGTTTGCGGGACTGGCTCAGTGATCTGAATGCGTTCAGCACCTCAACGAGCTATGGAAGCCTGCATCGCGGTTTTTATTTTGCTTTTCAGGCGGTCAAGTCTTCACTGGAGCAGATCATTCGCAACATGGGACTGACCAATCGCAAGCTGGTGCTGACAGGACACAGCCTTGGTGGAGCACTTGCGACTGTGGCCGCCGCCGAATGGACCGGCTCGTTTGATATTCGCAGCGTCTATACCTACGGCCAGCCTCGCGTCTGCAAATCAGATACGGCAAGTCACATCGAGCAACGCCTGGGCTCGAAATTCTTCCGCATTGTCAACGATGACGACATCGTGTCACGCGTCCCGCCGGGTTTCACACACGTCGGCAAGTTGTTTCGCTTTGGTCCGAGCGGCAGTGTCAGCAACGAATCTCTCGCAGGTTCGCTGGCAGCAACCGAACCAGCACCGTTGACTCAGGACCAGTTCGCCGCTCTGCAAGCGTCACTTCGGTTTTCTCAGAGTACAAGTACCGTAGAAGGCGTTGGGCTGGAAGGATTCTTCCCAAGCTTCTCTGATCACAAGCTTGCCAACTATTTTCTCAAGATCCTCAAGCAGGATGTGTGAGAGAACCGCAATCGTCATATCGATCGCTGCGAAACAAAGTGCCCTTGAAATCGTGGTCAGGATCAAAGCTTTCCGGCTTTCACGAGTTCTTCCTCCGCAAGGACGCCGAACATTTCAACCAACGTTCATCGTTGTGATCTGAATTGTCAATCCGTTAAACGAGTCTGTTGATACGCAATCGCCTAAGGGGTAAACTGACTTATACCAGTGTTTCGTTTCTTCCTGACGAGGTTGCATTGATGACTATTTCCATGGGATGTTCCGCATGCAACCGTCAGTTTCGGGTAGATGCGACGCATGCCGGCAAACGAATCCGGTGTCCTGGCTGTCAAGGTGTGATCACAGTGCCAGTTGCTGAACGCCCGAAAGCGCAGACCCGCAGGGAACCGGCCCGTCCGCCCGCGCGGGATTCTGCACCACCAGCCCAAGTAAACTCTGCGTCTCTACCGGCGTCGCGCCCATCATCAGAATCTCGCCGCAGTCGTAGTGGCGTCTTCGATGAACCATTGGTTCGCCAGGCACCAGACCCTAAACGATACAGTCAAAGCAGCGTCGCACCATGGAAAGTTATGGCGGTTGCCACGGGTTCTGTCTTCGTGCTTGGCGTGGGATGCCTTGTGCTTTTCTTTGAAATGCGGGGCACGGGCTCCAGTCCAGGTATTGCACAATCTGCTCCCGCTTCGGAATCGCCTCCCTCCGCTTCCAGCGCAGGCACTGATTCGGCGTCTTCAAAGACGGCTGGCAGCGATGATTCTGCGGGAACTCTGCCAGCCGATCCTGCCACAAATATCACTTCGACATTTGCAAACGGGATCGGTCCGATTGCTTCAAATACTCCGATCACAACTTCAGGTACTCAGTCATCCGCTGTCGGCGGCGGAACTGTCAATGAATCAGCAGACGCGTCCGTGCCGACGCTGACGCGACCAATGGATCCTGCCACAGCGGTTGTCGGCGTTCCGACGACAACAGCCACTCCTCCCGTCGCAGTAATTACTACCGTGCTGTCAGTTTCCGAAACAGAACTGTCCATTGATGAGCTGTTTTCGCGAGTTGAAGGTTCCGTCGTGCGCGTCAACGTTTCGTCCAGTGAAGGGGCTGGAAACGGCAGCGGATTTGTGATTGATGCGGCGGGAATCGTTGTTACAAATTATCATGTGATTGCAGGAGCGAACCGTGCGTGGGTTGAATTTGCTAATAAAGACCGCATTGATGTGGACGGTCTGCTCTACATAGATCACCAAAAAGACATCGCCATTCTGAAGTTTGATGCCACACGCTGCAGGGGGCCCCTCTCGTCCATTCCATTGGCGATGGTGCAACCACGAAAAGGCATCGCGGTTGTTGCCATCGGCGCACCTCTGGGTCTGGATATGTCGGTCACAGAAGGCATCGTTAGTGCGGTTCGGACTGCGAAGGAACTGGAAGATTCCATCGATCTCAAGGGACACACCGGAACATGGGTCCAGACCACCGCGGCAATTTCGCCTGGCAACAGCGGCGGTCCATTGATCACAAAGCGCGGCGAAGTTGTGGCCATCAATACGCTTTCTCTGGTAGGTGCCGGAGCACAGTCGTTGAATTTCGGAATCTCCAGTGAAGATATCCGACAGGCCATGAAGGAGTTGAAGGACAAGCCGATACCGCTCAGTCCTTTGGTGGCTCCCGATATGCATGCAAGCGAAGATTCAGAGCCCGGGGGGCAGGTTGGAATTCACGACGCCGCCGGGACACCGCAGGGGGATAAACTCCTGGCCGCTCTCAATAAGCTGGTGATCGTGTTTCTGCCGTTGACCTTCGATGATCCTCAACAAACGGTCGTGAGCGCTGTGCGATCGGAGGCCAGACAGACTTTGGAAAAAGCAGGGATTGAAGAAAGCCTGATCAGTAACGAAAAAGCCGCCCTCCTGCTGCTGATGAAACTCGAAAGGTCCGGGAACCGACTCGTCCTGTACGTGACTGCGCATATCATCGTGCAGGACGATTCCAGCGGTCGACCACAGGCTCTGAAAATCTGGGAACGCACAGGTGAAGTCGGTTCAATTTCTCAGCAGTCTATTCTGTCCGGGAATTTGCCAGTAAACCTCCGCAAAGAGATCAAGGACTTCTTCGCAAAAATGCGTGCTGACATACTCAAAGCCAGGAAAGCGAATGTCGGAACGGCCAATTAAGCCAGGTTGAGTTTGAAAAGCGGAGTTTCGCAGCGTGGAGATTACTCGCGTTCCCAAACCGCCGGCAGCGTCTCCGACGCCGCGCCATAGGTCTGTGAAACCACAAAGCCGCTGGCCTGCGACATGTAAAAGATGCGACCGTTGGAGACCACAGCTCCAAGGCATTCGCGCGAATCGATCGCCGGGCCGGTTGAGACCAGCTTGCCGCCGTTGGACAGATCGATCATGTCCATGTTCGCTCCCAGAACATACGGTTCCGAAAGCGTGAATCGGCAGCACGCATAGTTGTGTCCGATGCTGTCGATGACCTTACCTGTCTGTCGGTCAAAGACGTTTCCTTTACCCCGAAGTGCGTTCGAGAAGATGAACTTCTCTCCCACGGTGACGACGTTCAAGGCCGAGGTGACCGGATCTGACTGCCAAATGAGTGAGCCGTCTTTGGCATTGAGGCACCAGACAAAGCGGTCGTCTGTGCCTTCTTTAGCGCGGTTGAATCCGCCAATGTACAGACGTCCGTCACGGGCGCTGAGCGTACACTTCGACGTGACATAATAATCAGTTGTCAGCCAGACGACTTCCCCGGTTTTGGGGTCCATACAGGCGGTTAGCCCGTTGTTCTTCTCGGGCAGACCGCGGCGCTTGCGCTGGCTGGCGGCATAGCCAAAGAACGAGGAATAATAGAGCTTGCCGTCGAGCAGACAGATGCCACAATCGTTGCCGCCTCTTCCGTACTCGGAGAAGTCCTTTTCCCAAACGACCTTGCCCGTGTCCATGTCCCATGCCCAGACTCGCGGATGATGGTCTTTCGGGTAGTACGGATTGTCGTTCGAATAAATCCAGCTCATCACTTCGCGACCTTCACGCTCCACAGGATCGCCGCGGAAGATGAACGGCTTTTCTGTTCCTTGAGCGGCATACTCGCCCGAACCGGACGCATAGATGGCAACGTTGCCATGCACGACCGGCGGGAACTGACGACTCCAGCTGGGCGAGCCGGTGAACGGGGCTTCCCACAACAGCTTGCCGGTCGCCGCGTTAAGACAGCGCATCTGCGATTGGCCGAGTCCGCCCTGCGGCACAATCAGCTTACCGTCAATGTACAACGGCTATGTAAACGACTGTTAGACGTCGGGCCAGTACCTTCTCAACAACAACCGACCGGTGTCCTGTTCGACCGCGATGATCTGCCCTTCGGCAGTGTGCATGTACAATCGCCCGCCTCCACAGACCGGCAGGTGCTTGACGGTGCCTTCCAGCCGCCGCGCCAGCATTCGCAATGGCGGCTTCAGTCCCTGATCGTTGGCATTCGTACCACTGAAGTCACCGTAGTTCGTGTACCAGTCGAACTTCGCGTCCGCCAGAGGTCCAGTGAGCGGGCTGCGGATCTTCCACTTCCAGGTCCTTTTCCGGCAGCGGTGCTGTGCCGTCAGGGCTCAGAATGTACAGATATCCGTCCTCGCAGGGAACGTAGATGCGCCCTTCAGCGACTGCCACAGGAGCTGTGATTGGCGCACCAAACGCGGTTGCGAACGAAGTCGTTTCTCCTTTACGCAGCGGCACGATGTACAGCTTGCCATCGAGACCGCCATAAACCGCATGATCACGAGTCAGTACGGGCGGGCAAATGGAACCGGCCGCACAGAGCACTTCTGGTTCTTTCTGTCCGGGGCTGTGGCGGCAGAGACCGACTCCGTGTTCCGGGCGAACGCGGTAAACATCGCTGCCGCGAATACTGACCGAAGCAAAACTCAGCAGGCCATGCAGATCGATGGATGTTTCCGTTCCTGGCAGGAAAGTTGTTTCCACGTTATCGCCTGCGAGCCGCAGAATCTCCACGCGGCCCGCGTTGTCGCGGCGGTGCCATTGCACGTAGACGTTTCCGGCCGCATCGGCACTTTGGCCGAACGTCGCCGGAAACTCGTCGCCGGCATACGCAGGGATCTCCCCGACAGCCCGCAGCTGCGGGCTGTCCCCCGCATCATCCAGAAAAACCGTTCGTCCGCCCGCCGGCATCACCACCGTTTTTCCCACGAGGCAGATATCCCGCGAACACACAAAATGGTCTCGCCAAGTGACACGATCACCGCGAAAAGCCAGCCATTCTTCGCCCTTCCAGCGATCACCTTGAAAGCCGACAATCTCCTTCACAAAGTCCCATGTCCAGACAAGGTCGCCATCTGGTTCGACCGCATACACACGTGCACCCAGCGTGGCAAAGTAGACACGATCTTCGCCCACAACTGGCGCAGAAAACACGGGCTCGGCACAGTCGATTTCCTTCACCACGGCACCGCTGTCACGGTCCAGCACATAGTAATTCCCGGCCATCGTGCCGACATGCACGTACTTGCCGATGACAGCCGGAGCGGCGACGTTGTTACAGTTAGCGGCGCCTCCCTGAGTCGCAAATCTCCAGACAACCTGCAGTGTTTGCGTGTTGATCGCATACACGACTCCGGACGCATCCACCACAAACGCCTTCCCGTCGCTCACGACCGGAGCGGCCAGCACGGCATCGGTCAGCGGGATCGCTGCGACAAGGCCGAGTGACGTTGGCAGCAACACATGAGACGCATCGCCCGAATGCTGCGAATTGCCCTGCAACTGCGGCCAGTCATCCGCGATCACCGTTGCCTGCGCACCAATCATGCAACCCAGTACGAGTGCGAATGACAATGCCAGAAAGCCGTTTGAGCTCTTCATCGTGGATTCTCGCTGCAGTGATCCGATCGAACCACCCAAGATTATAACCTGCATGAGACTGGCGCGGAAGCACTGCGGTGACCCGATAGGACTCGGGCGTAGCGTCTCAAACGGTCTGTTGTTGTCGTCTGAATTCCACGTGGGCCAGGCTTCGAGCTGGTCATCGAGTGAAGAGAACACTCGATGTTTTTTGAACTGTAGCGTCACCGAAGTGCGGCGGCAAATCCCGATTGCGGCAGAAAAAGATCGCATATCGCGGAACTCGATGGGGAATTGCACCGCCTGGAACTGGTTATTCTGCAGGACCATTGTGCATAATTCGGCGGCTAAGCAATCTGTCGATTTAATCGTTGTTCCGGCTGGCGTTCTGAATACGAACCCGAAGCGTCAGCGAGGATTGCAGGCTTTTTGCCTCGCTGACGCTTCGGGTTGGTCCTAAATCAACTCCCCGCTAATGCTCTGTCAAGGCTTGGAAAAGGGGTCAGGAACCAATAGCCAAATGGCCCAAAG